>DATNKL010000139.1:0-29359 GCA_035603415.1 Candidatus Acidiferrales bacterium | reverse complement strand
CCACAGCAGTTAAACTCGCGTTTAGGTTAAACTGTAATCGATGTTGATTGGGCGCCACAGGGCCTTCCCAGCACTCAAAGGACGATGTTTTTCATGGAAGCCATCACGATGTACACGACCGCCTGGTGTCCGGATTGCCGGCGGGCTAAATCGTTTATGAAGGAACGCGGAGTGGAATTCCGGGAAGTGGATATAGAGGAAGATCCCACGGGCGAAGAAATTGTGATTCAAGCCAACAACGGCAAACGAAAAGTTCCGACGCTGCGTGTGGGCGATCGCTATTTCGCGTGCAGCCCGTTTAATCCGGTGGCGCTGGCTTCAGAACTGAAAATCCCGCTGAACAAATCTTAACGTCTGTCAGATTTCTGGGCCGACAATCAATTTACGGCCATTCCACGTGTCCAGACGTCCGAGATTTGCAGGGCTTCGTCGAGCAAGACGACGTCGGCGTCCGCGCCTACACGTAGCGCGCCCTTTTTGAACTCTACGCCCAGCAAGGCAGCAGGGTTTAGGGTGAGCATGCGGGTGGTGTCTGCAAACGATTTGCCGAGTGCCATCACATTTCTGAGGGCCTTGTCCAGCGTTAGTGTGCTGCCTGCTAATTTTCCTTCGGAATTTCGGCACACACCGCCAGAGACGGTCACTTCAAATTGTCCAAGCCTGTATTTTCCGTCCGGCATGCCGGTGGCTGAAACTCCGTCGCTGACCAAGATCACGCAGTCTGCGCTTTTGGCTTGCAAGAGCAGACGCATGGCGGCTTCTTCCACGTGCACGCCGTCAGCGATTAACTCGGCGGTGACGTTCGGCGTGGTGAGAATAGCGCCAATCACTCCGCTGTCGCGGTGCGAAAAGGGGCGCATGGCGTTGTAGACATGCACGGCGTGGTTGGCGCCGTGGGCGATGGCGGCGCGAGCTTGCTCGTAGGTTGCGTCGGTATGCCCGATGCCGACGACCATTCCAGCTTTTATGGCAGCGTCAATGCAGGGCATCGCTCCCATCAATTCGGGCGCGAGCGTCAAAATCCGCGCATTTCCACCTGCAGCGGCGACGAACCTGGCCAGTAATTCCGCCGAAGGAAGTCTGAGCCACTCGGCGGGATGCACGCCGCGCCTGAGTTCGTTCAAAAATGGTCCTTCGAAGTGTATACCCAGCACCTCGGCGCGCGGTTCGTGGGGTTCATGCTGGGTGGCGATATATCTGGCGATGCCCTCGCTGCTGTGGCAAATGTCATCCGGGCTGGCGGTTACCGTGGTGGCCACGAAGGAAGTGGTGCCGTGACGAGCGACGGTCTTGGCGACAACGCTCAAAGCTTCCGGCGTGCCTTCCATCACATCGCGTCCGCCGGCTCCGTGGATGTGCACGTCGACGAACCCGGGAATGGCGCACTTATCGGTGGCGTCGATTTCAGCAGCATCGTCCGGAAGGTTCATCCCTTCGCGTGGGCCGATCAGTTCGATGACGCCATCGCGAATGAGTAATCCGGCGTCGGCGATTTCGCCTGTGGGTGTCAGCGCCCGTTTGGCGTGAATCAGAGTTGTAGTCATGGCAGCAGTACATCGTAGCGGAAACTTTGCGCGGTACAAAACGCGTGGAATTTCGATCGTCGTTGACACGTTTAACGCGTGGGTCGGGGATGGCGATCCAAGTTACTTACTCCAACGGTGTGGCACAAACAAAAAGGAGGACTCTATCAAGTCCTCCTTTTTGCGATCAGAATCCGACTCTCAGGCGGCGCTGATCTTTGCGACAATAGGATTGTAAAATTTCTAGCTGCTGGCTGCGGTGTTGCTGGCGCTGGTAGCTCCCGCGGCTTTGGGAAGGCTCAAATAGCCTGTGGCTCCGGTCTTGGTCACTTTGTTGATTACCAGCTCGAGTGCCGCGCGGCTCCCGCCGGTGTAGAAGAAGATGGGCTCGTTGACGGAGCGGTCCTTTTTCTCGAAGCTCTTGTCATCGGCCAGCACATCTACGGTGTAGCGATTCTTCTTTACGTTGGTACCTTTCAGCTGGACTTGAATGCCGCCGACTTTTTGCGGTCCGCTCTTGCGCGTCAAAGTAAATTCAAAATATTCGCGCTGGCCCATTCGGCGGAGTTGATCGATTTCGTCGTGGTTACGAGCGATGAGCGTGCCCATCTCGCTGCGCGCCATTTGAATGCTGTTTTTGGTGGCATCCAGATCGCCCTTTACGCCGGTCACGTCTCCATTGAGCTTATTGAAATCGTCGGCGCTGGCCTTGGTGGCCAATTCCGAATTCACGGAGCTTTCCAAACCGCTGAGCTTCTTCTCGTACGCTACGGTTGCGGATTTGGTTAGCTTGCGCGCTGCGATCAATTCGCCTTGCGTTAGCTTGAGCTTATTGGTAACCACTTTCAGATCGCTCTGGAGCTGCTGGTTTTGCTCTTCTGTTTTCGCCAAACGCTGGCCCAGTGCGTCGCTAGTCTGCTTCACGGATGCTTGTGTTGACTGTTCAATACTATTGGCGTGACCAAGAGCACTCCAACCTACTCCAAGCCCAATTAACGACAAAATTGCGACGATAGCCACCGCCAGCGCTACCCAGCGCGGGGCTTCAGTTGACTGCGCCACCACCGGTTCCTGATATTCGCTCATTGAGTTCTCCTCTTCGGCGGCACCCACCCGGGCTCGCCACATACCCTGAACACTGCATATCGGCGGCCAACTTCCCTTGTAGGTCACCGGGTCGAGTCAACACCAACTGCTGCAGGTAGATAGGAAGGAACTGGATTCGGATGGAGGCAGGACTAATGGTACTAGGACTAGTAAAGCTTACAC
This sequence comes from Candidatus Acidiferrales bacterium, assembly GCA_035603415.1. Taxonomy (GTDB): domain Bacteria; phylum Acidobacteriota; class Terriglobia; order Acidiferrales; family UBA7541; genus Acidiferrum. The sequence goes on along the minus strand of DATNKL010000139.1, from coordinate 26,567 downwards.
GGTGTGTTACATACACGTAAAAATTGCTGGAACAGTGTCATTTAGGAGAGTGCTGCGAGCTTGATGGTTACGGATGACGTTGCGACGAGGAGGCACACACTTTCAGTCTTAAATTGTTATCACGGAAAGGGTTATTACTAGGCGGCTCTACTGGCGGTACGCGGTTCTCCGCTCACACCCGACCCGAAGAAACGATCCAAAGTGTGGGTCGCGGCCTCCAAGACCAACCGGCAATCAGCGCAGTTGCTCAAATGCGCGGAGATCTCGTCTTCCACATTTGGCGACAATCTGTGTTCTAAGTACCAGCAAATCAAATGGATAGTATCTCGACAGGTCATGTTTCCCGGCTTCCTGGACGCGACTAATTACTCTGCACCGTAATGTTAAGATGATGCACTCCGCGCACCAAATTTTATTCGATGTGTGCAATTGTGCAATACAGTGAATTTTATGTGCTTAGCGAAAGTGTGCAAAGAAATGGACAAGTTCTTGGAGCAATATTTACGCACCACACATTGCCGACTGTGCGATCGCGGACTTTGTAGATGCCCACCTCCCTCGCTCTCAGGAGCGGCTGGGCACGATGGTTAATTCACGGAGCGCCTCGATGCGATCCGCGAGCGGGGGATGCGTGCTGAACAGCGAGGACAATGTGCCACTGCCAAACCACGGTTTTACGATGCACAACGCCGCCGTTGACGGGGAAACCGTGGTCGTGGGAATGCGCTGGTTGTAGGCCCCCAACTTTTGCAAAGCGCTGATTAGTCCGTAAGGCTGGCCGACCATGCGAGCGCCGGTTTCATCGGCGGAATATTCCCTGGTGCGGGACAAAAAAAGCTGCAGCATCATGGCGGCGATGGGCGCCAGGAAAATCATCAGAAGCGCGCCAAGACCACCGCCACGCTCGCGATCGTCATCGCCGCCATATCCGAAAATCATGGCGAAGCGTCCCATGGAGGCCAGATAGGTAATCGCGCCGGCGATGGTTGCCGCAATGGAGCTGGTCAGGATGTCGTAGTTGCGCACATGGGAAAGCTCGTGGGCGATCACGCCTTCCAGTTCGTCATCGGTCATCAACTCAAGCAAGCCTTCGGTGACGGCCACAGAAGCGTGACGAGGATTTCGGCCGGTAGCGAAGGCGTTTGGCGCGGGCTCGGGGATTACATAAAGTTTGGGCACGGGCAAGCTGGCCTTGGCCGCAAGCCTTTCCATCACAGCGTAAAGCCGCGGCACTTGTTCTCGTGTGACGGGCTTGGCTCCGCTGGAGGCCAGCGCAATTTTGTCCGAGAAAAAATAAGAGATGCCGTTCATGAGGACGGCGATGGCCAGCGCGATTTTTAATCCGTTCTGCCCGCCAATCGCACCGCCGACAACTACCAGCATGACGCTTAGCAGGATGAGCAGCACACCAGTTCGCAAGATTTTCATAGGGGGTCCTATCCATTCAAAACGCACAAAGGAACACAAAAATTCGCGGTGAAAATAGGGCAGCCTGCGTCGAAAACCGAAAAGGCTGCGCTACTGGATTAGATTCAGGCGGCGGCCGCGGGTTGTTTTTCCTGAACAACGGTGAATTGCATCTTCTCTCCCGAGGGATCACGGTCCACACGGATACGTTGACCCGGCAGAATTTTCCCTTCCAGGATCTGCAAGGCGAGCGAATCCTGAATCATGCGCTGAATGGTGCGTCGCAAAGGTCGCGCGCCATAGGCTGGATCGTAGCCCTCGCGGAGGATAAGTTCTTCCGCGGCAGGAGTCAGTTCCAGCGTGATTTGACGTTCCGCGAGCAGCTTCTCCACGCTCTTCAACAGCCTGCCAACGATTTTTCCGAGCTGTTCTTTGCCGAGAGGGTTAAAGATGACGATTTCGTCGATGCGATTGATGAATTCCGGCCGGAACGCCGAGCGCAACGCCTCCATGGCTTCCTTGCGCGCCGCTTCGGGATCATTTCCTGCCAGCTCGTAAATCGCTGAGGAGCCCACGTTGCTGGTCATGACCAACACGGTGTTTCGGAAGTCCACGGTGCGGCCCTGGCCGTCGGTCAAGCGTCCGTCTTCAAGAATTTGCAGCAGCACGTTGAAGACGTCGGGATGAGCCTTCTCGATTTCATCGAACAGAATGACCGAGTAGGGATGGCGGCGCACTTGTTCCGTCAATTGCCCGCCTTCTTCATAGCCCACATATCCGGGCGGCGCACCGATGAGCCGCGCGACACTGTGCTTCTCCATGTATTCGCTCATGTCGATCCGAATCATCGACTTTTCGTCATCGAACAAAAACTCCGCAACGGCGCGAGCAAGTTCCGTTTTTCCGACGCCGGTGGGGCCCATAAAAATAAAGGAACCGATGGGCCGGTTGGGGTCTGACAAGCCTGCGCGGTTTCGCCGCACGGCATTGGCGACGCGAGCAAGGGCATCGTCTTGGCCAACCACGCGTTGGCGCAATCGTTCTTCCATGCGCACCAACTTTTGCGCTTCGCCTTCCAGCAGACGGCCAGCGGGAATTCCTGTCCATTTGCTCACCAGTTTGGCGATATCTTCTTCGTCGACTTCTTCTTTGAGCATGGGCGCGTCTTTTTGCATGGCACTGAATTGCGCCTCGGCCTGTTTTAGCTCGCGCTCGGCCGCAGCCATGCGTCCGTAGCGGATCTCCGCGACCTTAGCCAGTTCTCCGCTGCGCTCGTATTTTTGCTCTTCGGCTTTGAGCTGTTCGATTTGTTCTTTCAAGGCGCGAATTTTGCTGATGGCTTGCTTCTCGGATTGCCAACGGGCCTTGCGGGCATTCGAATCTTCCTTCAGCTTCGCCAACTCTTTTTCAATTTGCGCGCGGCGCTCTTTGGAATGTTTATCGGTTTCTTTCAGCAATGCCTGGCGCTCGATTTCGAGTTGCATGATGCGCCGTTCGATCTCATCGATCTCCACGGGAAGGGAATCGATCTGCATGCGCAAGCTGGCGGCGGCCTCATCGATCAAGTCGATGGCCTTGTCGGGCAAGAATCGATCGGAGATATAGCGGTGGGAAAGGGTGGCCGCGGCAATGATGGCGGCATCCTTAATGCGCACGCCGTGATGAACCTCGTAGCGCTCTTTCAGCCCGCGTAGAATGGAAATGGTGTCCGCGACGGTGGGTTCGCCGACGAGCACGGGTTGGAATCGGCGTTCGAGTGCAGGATCTTTCTCGATGTATTTTTTGTATTCGTTCAGGGTGGTGGCGCCGATCGCGCGCAGTTCGCCACGTGCGAGTGCCGGCTTCAACATGTTAGACGCGTCCATGGCGCCTTCTGCTGCGCCTGCGCCCACCAGGGTGTGCAGCTCGTCGATGAACAGAATAATCTGTCCTTCGGCTTGGGTAATTTCCTTTAATACCGCTTTCAAGCGATCTTCAAATTCGCCGCGATACTTTGCGCCGGCGACTAGAGCGGCAAGATCGAGTGCTACGAGCCGCTTGGTTTTCAGCACGTCCGGTACGTCGCCGGACACGATGCGTTGCGCCAGGCCTTCCACGATGGCGGTTTTTCCTACACCGGGCTCGCCAATCAGGACCGGATTATTTTTCGTCCTGCGCGCGAGAATCTGCATCACCCGGCGAATTTCTTCATCGCGACCGATGACCGGATCGAGTTTCGAACGCCGGGCCAGTTCGGTGAGATCGCGCGCATATTTTTCCAGCGATTCGTAAGTCGCTTCGGGATTTTGCGTAACCACTCGTTGTGAACCGCGCACACTGGTGAGGGCCTGCAGAATGGCTTCGTGCGAGGCGCCCTGGCGCTTCAGCAATTGTCCCGCGGGATCGCGATCTTCGCGAGCAATGGCCAGGAATAAATGCTCGGTCGAGACGTACTCGTCCTTAAAATTTTCGGCTTCTCTAAAAGCGCGCTCCAATACGCGGTTTACGACGGCGCCCATATGTTGTTGTCCAAAGCCTTGCACTTTTGGCAGGCGGGAAATTTCGCGCTCGATCTCCTGGGACAACACTTCGGGGCGTATGCCTAATTTTGTGACCAGGGGCGGCACCACGCCGCCGTCTTGCGCGACCAAAGCAGCCAGCAAATGTATTGGCTCGATCTGTTGATTTTCGTGGCTGGCGGCTACTTCTTGGGCAGCTTGCACCGCTTCCTGGGCCTTTACGGTCATTTTTTCAAATCGCAACATTTGTTCCTCGCTTCGCCCATCTAGTCTAGACACATCTTCGATGAACCGAACTAAACAAATGGACGCAGTTAGTTCAATGGAAAGCAAAAGGGCTGGCGATTATGCCAGCCCCTGCAATTCTGGATCACTTTTAAGGCTGGTTCCGCTCTATTACCTGGCTCCTGCAGCGGCGGCCACAGCCGGAGTACCGACGTTGACCTTGATCTGCTTCGGCTTGGCTTCTTCGCGTTTCGGAATGACGAGGGTCAAGACGCCGTTCTGATAATCGGCTTTGATCGCTTCCGAGTTGACGGTGTTGGCCAGCGAGAAACTGCGCGCGAAAGACCCGTAGGAGCGTTCGACTCGCAGATAATTTTTCTCGTTCACCTGCTTCTCAAATTTCCGCTCACCGCGAATGGTCAAAATGTTGTTTTCTACGCGGATGTCGAGTTCTTTCGGATCAACGTCCGGCAGATCGGCTTTTACGATCAGTTCATGTTCGGTTTCTAGAATGTCGACTGCAGGTGCCCAGGTGGTGAGGTTGGATTCCTCTTGGGGATCGAAGCCCTCGCCGAAGACGCGGTTGAGTTGCTCATGGAGCGAAGCAGCGTTGCGGAAAGGGACCCAACGATTCAAATTAGTCATGTGTGCCTCCAAAGTCGTAGTAATGTTGACTGCATATGCATGATACAATCTGCGTGTATTATTGTCAAGTATGAAATGAAAATAGGCGTCTAATCCATAATAGTCATTTGTTATCAGTAACTTATCGGAATCCGTTCGCCGATATGGTTTCTTTAGGAGTTACTGCGACTGAAAAAGACTCACTGAGCCTGCTAAACTTCGTAAGTCATGCACCTATCTGAATTCGATTATGTTCTGCCCGCGCAACAAATCGCGCAGCATCCATTAAAGAGTCGCGACGGCTCGCGGATGTTGGTGTTGGATCGCGTCTCTGGAGACGAAGATCGCTTCTTTGCCGATCTACCCGGTCTGCTGCGTGGCGATGAACTGATTGTGGTGAATAACGCGCGAGTTATTCCCGCGCGGCTACTGGGGCGAAGAGTGAAAGCGACAGCGGCGGACGGCGCGAAGGAATCGTCGCCGGCCGATAGTGAGATTGAGATTTTATTATCACGCCAACTGGATGACACGACGTGGGAGGCATTGGTTCGACCAGGCAAAAAAGTTCATGTGGGCCAGCGAGTGCAATTCGGAGTGGGCGAACTTGAAGCGGAAGTAATCGCACACGGCAATCAGGGACTGCGGACGTTGCGGTTTTCTTCCGGCCGGAGTGTTGCAGTGAATGACGAGATTAACCGGCTGGGTCACGTTCCTCTTCCGCCGTATATCGATCGCGCCGACGATGCTTCTGACCGGGAACGATACCAAACAATCTTCGCCACGCAACCTGGCGCGATCGCGGCTCCCACTGCGGGGCTGCATTTCACTCCGGAAATCCTCGAAAAGATTCGAAGGCGCGGAATTGAGATTCGTGAGCTCACCTTGCACGTCGGCCTGGGAACTTTTGAACCCATCCGAACGGAAACATTGGAAGCGCATGTGATGCATCGCGAGGATTATGAGATTCCGGCGATAACGGCGGAGCAGATCTGCCGCGCTAAGAGCGCAGGGCAACCCATCCTCGCGGTGGGCACCACCACCGTGCGGGCTCTAGAAGCCGCGGCGATTCGCGCCATCGAAACAGGTTCTGGCCGATTCCTGGCGGCGGGCAAAGGGGAAGCGCGACTGTTCATCACGCCAGGATTTCGATTCAGGGTAGTTGATGCGTTGCTAACCAACTTTCATCTGCCGCGATCGACGCTGTTAGCTCTGGTTTGCGCGCTCGCCAGCCGGGAACGAGTTCTGGCCGCGTATCGCCACGCGGTGGAAGCGGGATACCGATTCTATAGTTATGGCGATTGCATGCTGATCCGTTGAGGATCATAAAAAAGATGGAGTGTTATGACCGGGAAACGCAGGGCCGGAAATCCAAATGAAACCCTGCCGTCAATAATCGCTATCGGACAAACGTAGGTGAAATTCGGAAAGAACGAAAGGGAAGTGAGCATCGCCTCGACTTCCCTCTCGCCTCGATTAGAAACGTCATGGCCCTCTTCGTTACTCGCTGAACACAAAAACACGCTTTTGACCCGAAAAACGCACTTCTTTCACTTGTCCCTGATCGCCAAGCAGCACTGAATCGAAGTTTGATTTGGCTTCGCGATCTTCCCAGCGGCCTTCGGACTCCGCCACGGTGGTCTTGTTCTTGATTAGGGTGGCTTTGTTGCCGTCAATCAATAAACGGTATTCCCCGGCTTTTACGTCGGACTTGCCGACTTTTGTGTTTTGCGAAATGTTGATGGTCTTAGCTAACGGCTTGGAGAACGCCGGCACTGTGGCTACCGCCAAGGCGACAACGAATGCGGCGCTGCGCAGCAAGGATTGGATTTTCATGCGTGTCATAGTTCCTTTCGAGAATCGAGTCAGCCGCACGGCTTGTTGCTGTTGGCAAGACAGTTGACACGCAAAGTAAGGGCGAGTAGTCTCGCCGCCAGACACCTCTTCTTCCTGGACTAACGGCCGGAAAGACTGCGTGTCATCGCCCCGCGGCTGCCACCGCGGGGTTTTTCATATCTAACCTGGAGCAGCTCCCGTAACCAGCTGCACTGGTATAGACGAAAGGACACGGGCGAATGTTTCGCGCGATGGGGAATAAGCTTCAAAAATATTGCGAATATTGCGCAGGCATGGGCAATTTGGGTTTTCGAAAATGGGAATGGCGCTCAAGAGCGGGCAATTGTCGCGCCGTAGTTGGTAAAGATTTTGTAAAACGTGTGAGTTTAGAACTGTGCCGAGGTAAATGGGGTATAGATCAAACCCAAGGCCGAAGAGGCGGGCTGAAAACCGAGCCCTGGGGCACGCTTCGCGTGATTTTGATTGGTGGAAATAGTACAGGAATGCGAGTCTGATCGCGAGAAGCTAGCAAGACTCGGGTACCGAATCCACGTCAGTGCTGATCGGTAAATCGATACGTCAGGGACTTTTGGCATCCAGAGCAACGTGCGAAAAAATTTCCACTTCGACTTTTGGTTCCGTGCATCGATGAGGCTGTTCATCTATACTCAGGTGCACTTTTTTCGGGGCCATTAATGCGGATTCTCGTTCTCAGCGATCTTCACGCGAACATGACTGCTTTCGAAGCGGTCCTTCAAGCGGCCAAGGACCGTTGGGACCGGTCTGTTTGCCTAGGCGATGTGGTCGGTTATGGGCCCGATCCGAACGAGGTAACGGCCCGGCTGCGTGAATTGGGCACGCAGACTATTCGCGGGAATCATGACAAAGCTGTCTCGGGCGTGATGGTTGCGGATGACTTCAATCCGGTCGCAAAAGCTGCGGTGGATTGGAGCAATAACGAGCTAGAACCCGGTCATCTGGAATGGCTAACGAATCTTCCACGGGGACCGCTCACCAGTGACGGCATCGTTCTCGTCCATGGGGCTTTTCAAGATGAGGACGAATATGTATTCACTCCTGCGCAAGCGCTCGAAGGGCTTCTGGACTCGACCGCGGAAGTGACGTTTTTCGGCCACACTCATCACCAGGGTGGGTTTTCCTATCTGAATTCGAAGCTGGAAGTTTTGCAGATTCATCCGCGCATGAACGAGTCGTTCGCGCCTTTGCGTCTGGAGCCGCCGCACAGGTATTTGCTAAATCCGGGCTCCGTTGGGCAGCCGCGGGACGCCGACCCGCGAGCCGCTTTTGCCATCGCCGATTTAGAACATCAAACGGTGGAGTTCTGGCGTGTGGAGTACGATATAGCGGCTGTGCAGCAGCGAATGCGCAAGGCGAAACTTCCGGAGGCGCTGGTGCAGCGCTTGCTGGTGGGCCGCTAAGCGCTGCGGATGTGTCACGCTGGCCAGCGGCTGAATAAAATTCTTGAGTCATGTCAACTTCACTTCCAATTCCGCCATCCGAGGATAAGCGAAGCACCGGCAAAAGCCGTTTTGTGGTCCTAGCGGTCTCAACAGGGTTTGTGCTGCTGGCATTTTTCCTGTGGTGGTCATCTAGCAAGAGAGTTCAGCCGACAGCGACGGGATCGCAAGACATACAGGGGCCGGAGGAGCGCGCTTATGTATCCAATGTGGGTGTGGATCATATTGAGATTAGCCGCGCGGAAAATTTTCTGCACCAGGAAGTCACTACTATTTCGGGAGAGATCAGCAACGGCGGCAATCGTTCGGTGGCCAGCGTGGAGTTGAAGATCGAATTTTACGACGATCTCAATCAGATCGCGCAGCGCGAAACGCGGAGCTTATTTGGTCCTCCGGGCCCACCCATTGCTCCCGGAGACCATCGCGAATTTGAAGTTTCCTTCGAGCACATTTCCACGTCCTGGAACATGCGGCAGCCGGCAATCAAAGTAACAAAGGTGCAGTTCACTCCCCAAAAATAATATCTATAGAATTACGTAATTCTCTTATAATCGGCGTGATGAAATTGGCCGCAGAACTGGAAGCCAGCCTTCGCGCGTTTGCGTCCGCGGGCGCCGCGGAGCTTTGTGAAAATGGCGGGCGACTCGCGCCGTTGTCAAAGCTTTCCTGGGAAGTGCGTGGTTCGGAGGACAAGCCACTGCTACACATCTGGTCGGAACAATATAACCTGACGCGGCGGGTTATCGCGATTACCGATCACTCAGACGCCCGACTGGTTCTGGCCGTGGAACGCTTTGGCCGCTCGCGTCCCGATCGGCTGGAGTTTGTGCGCATTGATTTTGAGCGTTCCGCGCGGGAATTGTCGCGCGAAGAATTTTGCGAACGGTTTAACAAATTAGGGGCGGGCGCCGTTTGAAGGATCGGGGGAAAGCGCGGTGTCCGCGTCAAGCTCCCAGGCGTTTAAGGTATCGGCTGGGGTATAGCAATTGCCGTTCTGGTGATAGCCGGTAGGGCAGTTGGCGGTGAATTCTTTGCGGCGCGGCGACTGTGCGTATTGCCACGCTTCGGCGTACGGGACGCCGCTCGACGCAACCGAAGGAGCTTCGCTGGGGAACGAACAGCCTGGAGACGGCGGGCAGGCGTCGTTGTAAACAAAGAATTCATATTTCCGCTGTCCGGCGTTCGCGCGAATGTCGTCGGCGGTCAAAATGGTAATTCCACCGGATTCCTTGGCGGGCATGCCGGAGCAATAAACGCCCGCACGGTAGCCGGCGCGCACTAAATCATCGAACCAGGCGTGAAGATAGGCGTGATAGGTTGCGGACAGGCGTCCGCCCTCTTCTATATCGAGAAAAATAATTGTGCCGGCGGGGAATCCCTCTTTTTTCGAGGTGGCTGCGGCGGCCGTGGCATCCAGGGAGCCTTTCGCGGGACCATCGGAATTTTTCTTAAATTCGCGGCTGTCGCGGCCGCGAAATAAAACCAAAAAGCCAAATCCAGAGTTGCGTAAGAAATTGCGTTTGCCGATCCAGGTAGTTGTTTTTTCTGTTGGAGGGGGGCTGAGCCAATAGCCGGTGAACGCGAACGTTTTTCGCAGCGTCGGAAAGGCGGCATCGCCGGGATAGAGATCGCGATCGAATCCCAAGTACGACGTTCGTGGTGCAGTCGTTGGTGGCGGGGCCGCACTGCTTATCGATGCAGGCTCGCGGGCGGCGATGGTTATGGAGATACTGGCAGCGGCGAAGAGAATGGCGGAAAGGAAAGTAAAAAATCTTTTCACGATGGTGTCCAGCGACAGAATGCCAGAAGGTAGCAGGGCGCGCTAGCTTTCGCGGAGTTTGTGACGTGTGAGTCCTTGAGTGCGCTGCGGTTTCAAGTTATGAGGATAGTTTCCGCGCGTGATATTCTCTGGGAGCCGCGTCGCCGGTGCGGCTGTGGCGAAATTGGCATACGCGGTGGGCTTAAAATCCACTGGGGTTTTCCCCGTTGTCGGTTCGAGTCCGACCAGCCGCACCATTTCCTAACGTTTTAATTAAACTCGCACCTTGAGAGGCGCTCAGCGGTTTTGCACACGCGCAATAGTGTCTTTCTAAATTCCGCACGGCTGTGGATAATTGCTTTTCACCGATTCTCAACCGAACCACGAGGAATGTCGCCATGGCTAACGTCCATACCAACAAAGGTGTCATCGGAATTCTTACCGGAGGAGGCGACGTTCCGGGCTTAAATCCGGCGATTCGCGGAGTAACGTTTCGGGCTTTGCGTGAAGGTTACCAGGTAATTGGCTTTCGACGTGGATGGGCGGGTTTGGTGGAGATGGTCCGCGATCACAATCACGACAACTCAGAAAATTTCCAGGTGCTGACTGAAGAATTGGTGAACCGAGCGGGTCGCACCGGCGGAACGTTCCTGCACTCGTCGCGGACGAACCCGAGCCGCGTGAGTAAATCCAGTATGCCGGCACACCTGAAAGATTCTTTCAGCGGAGACCAGAATGATGTGACCTCCGAAGTACTGAAAAACCTGGCATGGCTGGGGGTGGAGTATTTAATTCCGATTGGGGGAGACGACACGCTGAGCTACGGAGTGCGGCTTCACGACGAGGGGTTTAAGGTAATAGGAATTCCTAAAACGATGGACAACGACGTTCCGGGTACTGACTACTGCATTGGATTCAGCACTTGCGTTACACGCACGATTCACATGACCAACGATTTGCGGACTTCGGCAGGTTCGCATGAGCGCTTCATGGTACTGGAAGTTTTCGGGAGATACGCGGGATTCAGCGCGATGCTGCCAACGATGGCTGGAGCTGCCAATCGTTGCGTGATTCCTGAACATAAATTTAATATCGAGCAGCTCGCGGAATTGCTGAGCGCGGATCGACGGAAGAATCCCAGCCGGTATTCCACGGTGATCGTTTCGGAAGGAGCGATGTTTGAGGGCGGGGAAATGGTGTTTGAGCACGAGGCGGCGGACGCCTTCGGTCACAAAAAATTGGGTGGAATTGGCGATCTTGTTTCGGAAAAACTGAAGGAGTTGTCACCCAAGTACAACAACGGGAAAACGATTGACGTCATCAATCAAAAACTCGGGTACCTGGTGCGCTGCGGCGATCCGGATGCGATTGATTCCATTGTGCCGATGGCTTACGGCAACTTGGCTTTGGATTTACTGCTTGCGAAGGTCCATGGAAAATTGGTGGTGTTGAAGAACGGGCGCTACGACAACGTGCCGATCGAGACGGTAATTTCCACGAAGAAGGTCGTTAACGTTAAAGAACACTACAACACCAAGCGGTTGCGGCCGCATTACGCTAGCTTTGAAATGAAGCCGTTATTCATCATGACTAGTGAAACTGCCTAACGGCTTCCTCGAACATTTCGATGGAAAAATATCGGAGAGAAGCGCCCACCCTTGGCAAAAAGAAAAGAAGCAAAGGGTAGGCCACCCAAGTTTGACAGCCCTGATTTATCCAAGTATTTATGCGCCGGCAAGCGACTGATTGCGGCGGCGGTAAGCAAACGCTCCTGTGAGTGCTCCCAGGCACAGCAGACCGGTGAACAATAGGCCCACAGATCCCGGTTCCGGAGCGGAAACGCTCGGGGAATCATCGGCATCGCCGTCGGGCTCCATATCTGCCAGGCGGCTATCCTGAGTTTTAAATCCACCCAAGCGCTTTATATCTGAACGGCTGAACGACGAACTGCGCGAAGCGGCAGTCGCGTTCACAGAGTCAGCCCAAGCCGGTGCGGAGACCAATAGAAGTGTTGCGGACACTATAAGAGTCGATTTTAGGTTCATGAAATTCTCCCGCGATGGGTCGAGCAACCGCGGTGCCACTCCGGAAGGAACTAACGGCACGAAAAATCTGTCGCGATGAATTTTTTAAAGATACTGACTATCGGTAAACTGTTCCAGGGCCAAAGTTTATAATCGCTAAGTTGCGGATGAATTCCGCAAAGATAGTTTTGGGAAGCCAACGATAAGCGTTGCGCATCCAAGAAAACGGTAACTTGTACAAATGGGGTCGAAAAAATTCGTACAGCGATGTCTGTAGTCTCGGGAGACCGTATGAGAAAACCGCCAGTAATCGTCTTTGCTCTTGTTCTCTTAATTAGTTTGGTCGGTTGCGACTACAACGGCTCTAGCGCCGATCAGCGGGCCCGTGAGGAGCGCACACGGGACGAGGTAGCGAAAGCCACGGAGCGTGCCAAGCCAGCGCTCGAAGAGGCGGGGCGTAAAATCGGTAAAGCCGCTTCTGAGGCCGCGGATCAAGCGCAGGCAGCTGCTGAGGGAGTGCGCGAAGGCTGGGACCGCGGCGGGCATCATCTTGTAAATGTAAATGCGGCCACGGAAGAGGAGCTCGTGGAGCTGCCGGGAATAAGTCATCGCGAGGCGCGCCGAATTGTCGATGGACGTCCGTATGCGGATAGACATGACCTGGTGGTGAAGGGCGTGGTGTCGGAAGCGGCCTACGCAAAAATAAAAGAGCGCATCACATCAAAATAGTATGGAGTAATGTGCGAGTTTTATTTTAGAATCTGGCGGCTGCCGAGCTGGACAGCTGAGCGCCGGTAGTAAGTTAAATGGGTTTCGAGTAAGATGTGTTGGTCAGGCGACAATCAGATTTCTAGCCCGCGCAATCCCAGCCACCGGAATCGCGTTACAGGCCTAGTGAGCACCCGGCTCAATTTTGTATGGAGGAGAATCCATGAAGCGGCAAATTGAAATTAGCATTATCGCCAGCGTGCTGTTGCTGGGCGGCTGTGCAACGAAAAAATATGTCGCGCAGCAAGTTGATCCGGCGAATGCCAAAATCAGCGAAGTAGACAAAAATCAGAAAACTACGCAGCGACAACTGGAAGGGGATGAGCCAAAAATCAGCGCGGCGGATGAAAAGGCTTCGTCCGCTGATGCGCGCGCAACGGACGCGATCAGTCGCGCGGACGCGGCTGCAAAAAAGTCGGATCAGGTGCGCTCCGATTTACATAACGAACTGAATGACCGGATCGCAAATATTGACGACTATAAACCCGCGGGCAACGTTACGCTTTTATTCAAGTTTGACTCCGCGAAATTGACAGATGATGCGCGCCAGCAACTCGATCAAATGGCTTCCGGCCAGGTCGGAAGCTTGAAGCGATACTTCGTCGCGATTCAGGGCTTCACGGACAGCACTGGAACAGCGGAACACAACCTGGATTTGAGCAGACGCCGGGCAGAAGCGGTACAAACTTATCTGGTGAGCCAGCACAACATTCCGGTGTATAGAATTCAGATCGTTGGATTGGGTAAGGACAAGCCTGTGGATGAGGGCAAGAACCGCGCGGCGCGCGAGAAAAACCGAAGGGTGGAAGTAACGGTCTTTAGCGCGGATGGAGCGCAGTCCGCACAGACGGCAACGCCGGCGCAGTAGGTTCAAGTCTCTAACTTAGCGTCGGGCTTAAATTGGGAAGCCCTTCGATAAACTAAAGTTAGCCGGTACCAGGACGATAAACCCATTTACGGCCTGGTTAAAAAAGTCTAATGTTCATTGTGTCAGTGTAGACGACGGTGGTACGCTACCGCCTTCTGCATTTGAATTGGAGGTAGCAGTGTGAGCACCGCAACAAGCGCAAAATATTCAGGTATGGAGGGGCGCCGCAGCACGCGCGTGGAGCACCCCGTTACGTTAATTGTGTTGGGCAAGAATGGATTGGGCCAACCATTCCAGGAAAAGACTGCTTCGGTAAGCGTGAATCTGCATGGCTGCCGTTATCCCTCGCGTCACGAGTACCCGGTTGGTTCGTGGGTTGGCCTTCAGGTTGTTCACCCGGACCGGCAGGCGCGGTCACCGTTAATACGCGCGCAGGTTCGTTCGGTCCATACGCCCGACTCGCCCCGTGAGCTTTTTCAGATTGGCGTCGAGCTGGAGATTCCGTCCAACGTTTGGGGCGTGTCAACTCCTCCGGAGGACTGGCAAAAATTGATGGGCGGGGAATTGTCGACGACCCATTTGTCGACGGGCGGCAATTTACCTCGGGAACCGGGATCGGATGCACCTGCAAATGGCGCGACTAACGGTCCACAAGCCGTGGCGTCTTCGAACACCGGTGAATCAAAGCAGGCGGCGCCTAAGACGGAAAGGTTTGTGATCACTTCGGATCAACTTATCTTGTCGGTACGCCCTAAGCTGCAGCAAGCGGCCGAGCAGGCGATGCAATCGGCGATCAGCGCGCAGCTGGATGGAGCGGTGCGGGAGGCGGTAAGCAAGATTGAAGAATTGCACCGCACGAATAGCACGCACACTGAATCGGCGGAGAGTTCCGCGGAAAAATTTGAGCCTATGGTGCGGTCTTCCGAAGAATCCATCCTGAACCGCTTGGAAACGCGGCTGACGGAAGTGCGTTCGCAATGGATGGAGCAACAGGAGCAACAGCAGCGGCGGACGCAGGAACTATCCCAACGAATCGAAAAACTCGTTAGCGAACCTCGGCATGAAACGACGGAGAAGAATGGCGACGCGGTAATAGCCGGCCAGCAAATGCAACCGGCGGTTTTTGAAAACAAAGTTCAGGCGCGCATGGACGAAATTTTGAAGCGCGCAACGCAGGAGTTCGAATCGGCGGCCACGCGCGTTTCGGACCGGCACCTGATACGACTGATGGAAGATAAGCAGATGGTGGCGAGGGAAGCTACGGCCCAGATGGAAGCCCGGGCTGCGGAAGCGCGTGCGGTGTTACACAGCGCCGCGGGCGATGCGGTAGATGAGTTCCGTCGTCAACTCCAGTCACAAGTGGACATGATGATCGCGGAGGCCTCGCAGAAGGCGAGTTCGGCGCTGGCTGCGATTGAAGCGGAGAGCCGTTCGGCAACGGAAACGCGGCGCCGCTCGCTCGAGACAGATGTGGCACGCGTGGCGGAACAATCGGCGGAGCAATTCAGGACCGGGATCAAGGCGTTTCTCTACTCGTGCCTGGTCGCCGCGGTAAGTGCCGTAGACGAGCATTCGCAGAGCACGCTCGAAGGACTGGTCAAGGATGGGCCCAAGGACGCGAAGGAAAACGGGCACAACGGGAAAGTGCCGCATCAATTTGCCATGCCGGGCGATGGTTCGAACGAAAACAAGGAAAATTAGTTAGCGCTGGCAACCGCAACCTGTCGTGCCGGCGAAGACTGCCTGGCCAACTTCGCAATTTTCTGCACGCGTTCGCATATGCTGACCAGCTTATGAGCGCTTTCCCAAGCGAATCCTTATTGGTTCATGATTGCTGGTCTTTTACCCGTGGTCTGAAGTGTTCGAAATAATACCAAATGAATCCAGCAGGCACGAAGAATAACAAGAGCTTCGCCGTCACTTTCCTTTCATGACGCAAAGAGTCGTAAAGCATCCAGTAAGGGCCGATGCTAATGAGGAAAAAGAAACCGATAGCGAAGCGGCTAGCATAAGGATCGTCTTGCAGATTCTAGTGTGAAAAGTTCACGACCCACCGAGCAAACGTGCTGGTGGCGATGAACAGTAATACCCACCCAACCAGTCGCTTATCGGGGACATTATGCTACGCTCCGTCGGCAACCAGCCATTGCTACAGTTGTCGCCGCAGACGTCTGAGTTATGAGCGCGACTGGATTTCTGCTTCTCCCGCCGCCAATTCCAACCTGCGTTTATGCAATGCCGCAAATTCCGGGGTGCGTGTCGATTGCATGATCTGTTCCGCGAGAGTGTTTACACTATTGGTGATGCGGTCGGCCTCGATATTTATCGAATCGAAGCGGGCCAGCGCGGAGTTGGCTTCGCTGGTTCGGGACTGAACCATCAGGCGGTGTACTTCACGGAGATTGGGGAAGTCTTTCGCCGGCACGCGTATGCCACGAAGAGCGGAAGCGAGCAACGCAAGAGTCGTCTCCAACTTCGACATAAATCTTTTGAAGGGCGGAGAGTTGGCAAGGGCGGGTTGTTGAGAAAAAATTGCACCCAAGGCCATGAGGGCATGAATGAAACGGTGGGAATTGGCTAGAACGGCGCTCAACCTGGCGAGCTGTTCTCGTGTGGTTCCGGGCTTCGAGCCCAGGCGGTCGATGGAAGCTTCAAGATTTGCGCGGGCGCTACGGGCGTCGCGACAGGCACGTTCCAATTCCTGTATCCAGGATTTGTCAGCGGGATTCCAACGCGACAGCGCGTGGGTGTAATTTTCTGTAGGCGTCCAACATTTCCGGTATGCGTTCGGACACGCGGGTGCGCTCCCACTTGGGCCACAGCCAATAAGCCAGAAGCGCCAGCGCACCACCGACAACGGTATTAACGCCGCGGGCCCAAATTACGTCTTTCGGTGGTACGCCTCCGATGGCCAGCAGGAGCACAATTAAGGCGCTGACCGCGATTGCGAAAATGCCGTAATTGGCGACTTCTACAGAGAATTGGTTTGATACTTGGTTCGATACCGGCGGTAGGGTGAAGGGTAATTGTAGCTAAATCCACTCGGCGCCGTTCTATAATGCCGGCCAGTTTGCGGCGGCTGCCCGGAATGATTTGTGGATGCTGCGCCATCACTTAGAGCATGAATAGTTTTGAAAATTGGTTCTGTGCCTCGGGATTGTGGCGCTACCTCACAGAGCGCCGGTGGCTGCCATGGGCGCTCGACGGAACGAATCTGGGAGAGGATGTCCTGGAGGTTGGAGCGGGCCCAGGGGCGGCCACTGCGGAACTGGCGCGACGTATGCGCAGCGTTACCAGCCTGGAATATAGCCATGATTTTTGTGTGAAATTGCGCGCCAAGGTTGACGCGGCAAGAGTAGTGCAAGGCGATGCTTCAGTTTTGCCGTTTGAATCGCAGACGTTTTCCTCAGCGATCGCGGTGCTGGTGCTGCATCATCTGCGCTCGCGTGACGCGCAAGATCGAGCGTTCGCAGAAATCTTTAGAGTGCTAAAGTCAGGCGGCGTTTTTGTGGCGATTGAAATTCAAGATGGATGGCTTACGCGCGTGACGCATTTTCGCAGCACGTTCGTGCCAGTCTCAACGGATGGGCTAGACAGCAGGCTGCGCGCCGCGGGATTTTCTAACGTCAGCGTGAACAATCGAAGCGGGGCGATTCGAATACGCGCGGAGCGCATTGGTGCGAATGGCGCGCAAGAAAAGATGGCGCGTTGACGCCGCCATCTGCTGCGCTTAACATTCGAAGATGAAGGGCAAACTTCCCTCCAAATTTCCTCCTGGTCCGGAACCTGGCGCGCTGGATGGCGTATTCAGCCCATTCAGGCGCGATCCTCTGACATTTCTAAGCGGCGCCGCGCGCGAGTATGGCGATATTGTCGGACTGCGGTTTTTACATTACCGCACGTACCTGATTTCTCATCCGGACTACATCGAAGATGTGCTCGTAAATCATCCGCGGAAATTTGTAAAAGGCCGTGTGTTGCAGGCCAACAAACGGTTGTTTGGAAATGGATTGCTAACCAGTGAAGGCGATTTCTGGCTACGGCAGCGACGGCTGGCGCAGCCGGCGTTTCATCGCACGCGAATCGCTTCGTACGGCGACACGATGGTGCGTTACACCGAGCAAATGTTGCAGCGTTGGCGTCATGGAGACGAAGTGGATGCGCATCAGGAGATGATGCAGCTCACGCTGAATATCGTGGGTAAAACATTATTTGACGCCGATGTAGCCGGCGATGCGCGAGAAATCGGCAGGACCATCACCATGCTGCTGGATTTCAGTTCTGATTTTCGGCGGCTGATTTTTACGCCGAAGTGGCTTCCTACGCCGCGTAATATCCAGACCAGCTTGGCGATTCGCCGCTTGAACAAAATTGTTTTTCGCATGATTGCGGAGCGCCGCGCTTCAGGCCGCGATGCCGGCGATCTTTTGTCTATGCTGCTGGCCGCGCGAGATGACGACGGTTCGCAGATGGACGACAAACAATTACGCGACGAAGCGCTGACACTGTTTCTGGCTGGTTATGAGACAACCGCGAACCTGCTGGCCTGGACGTGGTGGCTGCTCGCGAATCACCCAGAGGTAGAACGTAAATTGCAGCACGAGCTCGATGGGCTGCTTGGCGGGCGGTCTCCGACGATGGATGATTTGCCAAAATTGCGATACGCGGGGAACGTTTTGACGGAGTCGCTGCGGCTCTATCCTCCGGCCTGGGGAATGGCGCGACTGGCGGTTGAAGACCATGAAATCGCAGGCTATCCAGTGCCGGCAGGAACTGGAGTGGCGATCGCGCAGTGGGTGGTGCAACGCGATCCGCGATGGTATGAAGCACCGGACGAATTTCGTCCAGAGCGCTGGGAAGGGGATTTGCAGAAGCGGCTGCCGCGATTTGCTTATTTTCCGTTTGGTGGCGGCCCGCGCCAGTGCATTGGGAACATGTTCGCGTTGATGGAAGCGACGCTGGTGAGCGCGACGGTCGCGCAACACTTTCGATTGAGGTTGATGCCGAATCAGGAAGTAGTGCCGCTGGCGTCCATTACATTAAGACCCAAGAACGGCGTGGCCATGCGCTTGGAATCGAGGCGCGGTGCCAAGTCTGGTTTGACTATTCCGGCGGCGGTGGTTAACGGGATTTGAAAATATTTGCAGGCTGCTGATAGGTGTTATTTCGCGGCCATCGCGGTTCCCAACTCAGCCCTGGTTTGCATGACGCGCAGGATGGAGTCGCGCGTAACCATGCCGATGACCTGCGCGTCGTCTTCTCCCGACACGCTGACTACCGGCATTTGATTAATGTCGGCGGCGAGCAGTCTTTCGAGCAAGCGCAGGAGAGGCTCTTCGGGCGACGCCCAGGAAATGCGGTCGCGCGGAATCATGACCGCCTGGACGGAATTGGTGTTCCACTCGTTTCGCGGCACGGAGTTCAGAGCCTGCACGTTCATCATGCCCACCAGGCGATCTTCGGTCACCACCAAGTGGCAACGGCGCCCGGTCCGCAGAACCTCTGCGCTGTATTCTTCGAGAGAAGTATTGCGATTGATGATGGGAACTTCATTATTCATTACGTCCGAAGCGCGCAAGCCGGCCAACGTTTCGCGAATAGCGAGTTGCGCGATGCTGTCGCGAGCGGCGCTTTGCAAGTAAAAGCCGATGCAAGCCAGCCACAGTCCCGACTGCCAATCACGCTTAATGGCGGCAAACCAGGCGCCCACTAAAATCAGTCCGTAAGCGACCAATTGGCCGCTGACTCCAGCAACGCGTGTGGCGCGAGTAAAGTCTTTCGTCGCGCCCCAAACAGCGGCGCGAAAGATTCTTCCGCCGTCCAGAGGAAAGCCGGGCAATAAGTTGAAAGTAGCGACGGCAAAATTAATCTGCGCCAGCCACAGGCCCAAAGCGCCAAGCGCGTCGCTATAAGGAAACAACAGAGTTAAACCAAAAAAGAATGCGCAAAGAAAATAGCTGGCGAGCGGACCGGCTATGGCGATATTAAATTCCTGAATTGCTTTCGAAGGCTCCCGACCAATGCGTGCGACTCCGCCAAAAAGAAACAGGGTGATGGAGGCCACGCGGATTTTGTAATGCATGGCCACTACGCTATGTGAAAGTTCGTGGAAGAGTACGGAAGCGAAAAACAGCACGCTGGTGAGGATGCCCACCGTCCAGTGCTGGGTGGAGCTCCACTGCGGGTGGGATTGTGTGAATTGCATGCCGAGGGAATAGGTGATTAGGCCAAAAATGAGCAGCCAACTGGCGTGCAGATAGATGGGGATCCCAAGGATGCTGCCGATTTTGAAGCCTGATTTTGTTGGCATGATTCGTGACTAACCGAGCTGGGCCTCGCGCGAGCAATTTTCCTAACGTTGCTATACCTAGATTACGCCTTTATTGAACGCGCCGCCAAACGCCGGGGCTTCGAGTCATGGCAACCACAGCGTGTTCTTCGTCCCACAATGCAGGCTGATACCGCACGAATAAGTCCTTTGCTTGGTGCCTCTTTTCGTTGGCGTGTGCCGTGCGATTGAACGCAGCGAAGCAGAGGAGATTCAGCATGATCGCCATACTGCACTTTACGACGCTGGTAATCACCACAGTTTTTGCCGCCGGTGCGGCGGCGCTGGTCAATTGGCTTTTGTTACGGGCGGCATTTCAACTGATGCGCCCGGTCACTGCGGACAGGACATCGACGCGAACTGCCCCGGGGACTTTACTGAGACGTGTCCGGAGCTCCAGCTAATTCAGGTAACGGCTAATGCGTCCGAGTATTGCCGGACCACCAGCCACTGCGGAACGGCGCCGATCGAAAAGTTTTTGTTTTACATGACCACAGAAAGAAGGGAGCAACATCATGTTGGCTTTGAAATATCTGCTGATGCTTCTCGGTGTCGGGCTATTTGGCAGCGTCGGTGCGGTGGTTGTTTACGATGTGTATGTTTCTGAACGATTGAGGCGACTGATCAAGCGAAAGGCGAATGGCGAAACTGATGCACAGGCCAGTTTGCCGCCGCTCCCTTTAGCGCCAGTGCGTTGGAAGCTGGCGCAACAATTGACAGCCGCGGCGATTTTGCCGTTGCTTCTGGCGCTGAGCATCGTGGTGATTCCCGACGGCTCGGCTGGGGTACGCATCAGCCAGATTTGGGGCGCGCGGCCCGGCACATTCTATCCGGGAGTGCACATCGTGACACCGCTCATTGATAGCGTGGCGCTGTACGATACGCGTGAGCAGGTGTATTCGACGGTGGCTTTGGAGACCGACAAGAGAAAAGGCGAGGTGCTGTCCGTGCAGGCTCGCGAAGGACTGAATATTGGGCTGGCGGTGTCGGTGCGCTATCGCCTGGATCCCCGGCGTCTGGATTCGATTCACACGAACCTGCCGCAACCAGTTGGCGAACAGGTGGTCGCGCCGGTGGTGTCGACGATCTACCGGCAATTGGCTCCTAACTACATGACCCGGGAAATATTCGCGACCAAGCGCGAGGAGTTGCGTTCGAAAGCTGCGGAAGCGATCACTGCGCGGCTCGGGAGCGACGGGATCGTGGTACGCGAAGTCTTGCTGCGCGATCTGCAATTGCCCGAAGAGTATGCCAAGGGGCTCGAGGGACTGTTGCTGAAAGAGCAGGAAGACGAGCGGCTGAGTACCGAGCAGGATATTAAATTCAAGGAAGTGAAGATTGCGGAGCTGGAAGCGGAAGCCCAGAAGGCTCGCTCCGTGAAGCAGGCTGAAGCGCAGGCGCAAGTACGGGTGTTGCAGGCCAAGGCCGAAGCGGACGCGATGCAATACACTTTACCGCTGAAACAAAAGCAAATTGAACAAACCAAACTGGAGGCCCAGGCACGCAAGGAAGCTACGCTGCAAAATGCGGAAGCTGCGGCGCAGGCTAAAGTAATCGACAGCAAAGCTGAAGTCGAACGCCAAAGGAATTTGTCGGAGGCCGAAGCCAATCGTATCCGGGTGACAGCGGCAGCGGATTCGGAGCGCATGAAATTTGAAGCCGCGGTGCTGAAGTCCAATCCGATGCTCATTCAGAAAATCATTGCGGAACGGCTTTCGGATAAGCTGCAAATCATGATGGTGCCGATGGACGGCAGGAATTTCTTCGCCAGCGACGTGATGCGTTCGGCGTTTTCTGGCTTGGGCAGTGCTAACGGGAATGCTGTTGACGATGCAGATCCCTCGACTCAAGCGACGACGAGTACGGCGGTGCGGCCTAAAAGTGCCAGGCGTCCTTGATACCGGAGGGCGGAGCCAGACAGAGCAAAAAGGCAGCGTGGATGGGCTAACTGATTGCCCATCCCACCGCTGGCTCTTTTACCGCGGCGGTTAATCGGGATATGCTTTCTTCTTCGTGAAAGGCAAAGCTAATTAGTGCAAACGGCTTAAAGAGAATTTCGGGGGTATTTCGGTGAGCCTCCGCACCAAGTTGCTGCTGATTTTTATGCTGACCGTGGTGGCGTCGGTCGCCGTGGTGGCTTACGGCGTGACGCATTACACGCGCGCGGCGTTTGAGGAGATGGATGCGCAGCGCACGGAGGCGCTGGTGGCGCAATTCCAGAAAGAATTTGCACAGCGTGGTGAAGAGGTCGTGCACCAGGTGGAGAATATCGCTAACGCAGAAATCACCTTGCGCATGGCCCTGGATCTCGCGCGGCCCAACGCCGACCAATCTTTGTATGTGCACGATGGGACTGGCGCAGCGCAGGATCATGGCCTGGATTTTGTGCAATTCGTGAATTCCGACGGAGCACTGATTTCCTCGGCACAGTTTCCTTCGCGGGTTGGATATAAGAACGATTGGGTGATCGCCAATAAGAATTGGCGGGACTCGCGGGCATTTTTGACCAAAGAGGAGTTGCCAGACAGCGTAGCGCTTTCGTTGACGGTGGTACGAACCTTGCCGGTGGGAGACAAAAATTTTTACATTATTGGCGGGCGGCGGCTTGATCAGAATTTTCTTGCTTCGTTGGTGTTACCCGTGGGGATGCGGACGCTTTTGTATCAGAATCTGGAGCCCGGTTTTGCTCCCGCGGAATTGACAGATGCAGGCGGCACGGTGTCACAGGCTGAGCGATACATTTCGCTGATCGACCAAAGCCAAAAGCAGCCGCAGCGGCCGGTTATTGGCACCATCAATTGGAGTGCGGATCCAGCGAGCGCGGAAACATTTCATGCCATTCCTCTGACGGGCCGGAAAGATGAGCTGTTGGGCATATTGTTGGTGGGCAGCTCTCGGCGAGAATTGGTGCTGTTAACGGAACGCATAGGATGGATCGCCATGTCGGTGGGCGCCGGGGCGCTGCTGATTGCGTTGGTACTTATTTGGTGGTTTTCGGCGCGAATTATACAGCCGGTGGAAGAATTGGCGGTGGCAGCGCGCGAAGTGGCGTCGGGAAGATGGGACGCGCGGATTGATGTCCGCACCTACGACGAAGTGGGACAACTGGCGACCGCGTTTAATGACATGACCCGCACGCTAGGAGTGCACAAGGAGCGCTTGCTGCAGACGGAACGGGTGGCGGCCTGGAGGGAATTGGCGCGGAAGTTGGCGCATGAATTGCGAAACCCGCTGTTTCCACTGCAAATTACCGTGGAGAATCTGCAACGCGCGCGGCAGTTGGACGACGAACAGTTTATGGAGGTTTTTACCGAGTCGACCGCGACGTTGAAAACGGAGCTGGCTAATTTGAATTCCATTGTTGCGCGCTTCAGCGATTTCTCGAAGATGCCCGCGCCGAGATTCGAACGGATGAACGTGAATGAAACGCTGCGCGAAGTGCTGAGGCTTTTTGATGCGCAATTTAATGAAGTCGGGAAGCCGGCCATTACACGCGAACTGTTTCTGAAAGAGGGACTGCCAGAAGTTGATGGCGACCCGGAATTGCTGCATCGCGCGTTTCAGAATGTTGTGTTGAACGCAGTGGATGCCATGCCTACCGGCGGGACACTTACTTTGCGAACCTCCGATGATGACGGAAAAATTCGCGTGGAAATCGCCGATACGGGCAATGGCCTGACGCCCGAAGAATCGGCGCGGCTGTTCACGCCGTATTACACGACGAAACCGCAAGGAACCGGTCTTGGTCTGGCGATCGTGCAGTCTGTTGTGAGCGATCATCACGGCACGGTTTCTATTTCCAGTGAAGAAGGCCGCGGCACGACGATTCGAATTGATTTACCGCAGCGGCAATTTGGCCGCCCAGAAACTCCGCGCGATGAAGTCGTGACCGCAAAAACCGAGCCGAGCCCGTTGGCGGCCGCCTCGGATTAAGACTTCAGGAGCCCGCTTGCCGCGCAAGGCCCACTTGCTTCTTGTTGACGACGATCCCAATACACTGGCTTCGCTTTCGCGCGCGTTTCGCATGGCGGGCCATGAAGTAACGGTTTGCGACAACGCTACCCGCGCGATAGAAACTGTTCGCAGTGAAGCGTTTGATTTGGTTTTTTCCGATGTGGTGATGCCTGGCAAAACGGGACTGGATTTGCTTGAAGAAATGAAAACGCTGGGCATTAGAACGCCCATCATCATGATCTCCGGCCAAGCGAACATCGAAATGGCGGTACGCGCTACGAAGCTCGGCGCGCTGGATTTCCTGGAAAAACCGCTCTCCACCGACAAACTATTGTTGACGATTGAGAACGCACTGCGCCTTACGCGGCTCGAGAATGAAAATCAGGAACTGCGGCACCGCATCGGAAAGCATGAGCTCGTGGGCCGCGGCGCGGCGATGAAAAAATTGTTGGGCGAAATTGAGCGTGTAGCGGCGAGCGAGACACGCGTGTGCATACTTGGAGAAACAGGGACAGGCAAAGAGCTGGTGGCGCGCGCAATTCACGAAAAATCCGCGCGGAGAGAAAATGCGTTCGTCACCTTGAATTGCGCGGCGGTGCCTGCGGAGCTGATTGAGTCAGCACTATTCGGCCATGAAAAGGGCTCGTTCACTGGGGCGGCGGCCAAGCATCTTGGAAAATTCGAACAGGCGGAAGGTGGCACGTTGTTTCTGGATGAGATTGGCGATATGCCGCTGGCGATGCAGGCAAAACTTTTGCGTGTGCTTGAAGAGGGAGAAGTGGAGCGGGTGGGCGGGGACAAGCCGATCCGCGTAAATGTCCGGGTTTTGGTGGCCACGCACAGGAATCTCGAGAATCTCGTCAAAGAAAATGGATTTCGGCAGGATTTGTTCCACCGGGTGTACGTTTTCCCGTTGCGCGTGCCGCCTTTGCGGGAACGAAAAGAAGACATGGCGGAATTGATTGCGCATTTCGCGAGTCAGATTGCTTCACAAAACGGTTGGAAACAAAAATCGTTTGATGAGGATGCGGTTGAAGAGTTGCGGCAGTATAGTTGGCCGGGAAATATTCGCGAGTTGCGCAATGTCGTAGAACGGCTGATCCTGCTATCCGAGGGAGACACGGTAAATGGCGATCACGTCAGGTTGGTGCTTCCCAGTTACGCGAGCACAACTGGAGATGCCGGTCCTGGCGCTGGTGCAAACCATCATGCGGGCAGCAGCACCCTTGCCGAGCGGAGTGAAATGTTCGAACGCGAGACGCTCATTTCTGAGATTCGACGCCAGAATTTTCACATGACTAATGTGGCGCGCGCTTTAGGACTGGAGCGCAGCCATTTGTACAAGAAGTGCCAGCAACTAGGGATCGACCTGCAGGCCATTCGCAAGCCGGCATGAGGGTGCACGTGTCTGCATGTATCGCAACAATCCCAGCCTCACCTCTCTCTCGGCGCATGTGAGAATGAATTCGTGAATCCATGGGTAATCGCCACGCCGATCGTTCTCACCGCGGCGGCGGTGACGGCTTACGGAGCTGTCAGTCCGCATTCCGAATTGTTCGGCCCGACGGTGTGGCGAACCAACTCGCCGCGGAGACTGGCGATTACATTTGACGATGGTCCCAATCCCAAAATCACCCCAGAACTATTGAAGCTGCTAGAACGTTATGAGGCGCGCGTTACTTTTTTTATGGTGGGGCGATTCGCGCAGGAATGTCCGGAGCTGGTTCGTGAAATTGCAAGTCGCGGGCATGTTATCGGGAACCATACTGCCACGCATGCCAATCTTTTCTGGCGTGCGCCGGCGCAAATCAGACAGCAGATGGTGCGATGCAAAGAAGCGATCGGCCTTATTGCCGGGATGACCCCCAAGTGGTTTCGTCCGCCGTGGGGGATGCGCAACCCGTGGGTGGTTTCCAGTGCCATGGGGATGGGTATGCGCACAGTGTTGTGGACCCTTTTGCCCGGCGATTGGCGAGCAAAACCAGCGCTATGGCTGATAAAACGAATGGAGCCCATTGCGAAGCGAGCACAGGGCTTGAGCGTCTCTGGCGATAACTCGGCCGCAGGGCATGGCGACATTCTCTGCCTGCACGATGGGGACTACCGTTTTTTGAATGCGGACCGCCACGCCACGGTGGGGGCTTTGCAATACTGGCTCCCGCGCTGGCGTGACCTGGGGCTTGAATTTGTTACAATCGATGAAGCGGTGAGCCTTCCCGCGCGATAACCATGGACGAGCGTTCTTTTTACAACGAGAAAGAAGAAGTACGAAAGGTAAAGCTGATTTGCCCCAGTTGCCGGGGGGAATTTGAGGCCCCTGTGCGCTGGAAGGTGGCCCGCAAGAAGAGAGAATTGCCGCGCGGCGCGGGCGAAGAAGACAAGAAACGCTTCGCGAAGGCCAGTTCTTATATGGTGAGGCTCGACGACCTGGTGGCATGTTACAAGTGCCGCAAAAGGTTTGAGCTGACTGGACAGTCCACCGTATTAATCAACGATACTCTCGGCGATCCCAACGCCGATCCAGAAAATTTCGGAAACCGTTAGCACGGCTACAGGAGCGCAGGGGCGCCTAGCGATCGTTTCGCTCAAATCTCCGGGTACATTTCAAAAAACGCTTCCATGGACTGGCGGAAGGTGGCCTCGATCTCTTCTTTGCTGCCTTCAATCAGGTGCATGGTAACGCGCGCGCTGCGCCCATTTTTCAAGACCACGGTGGCGTCGCGTACCTCGCCTAGATCGTCCTCGGGCAGAAGACGCATCCCGTAAATCAGCGCTAGTTTTGCCATCACAGCCTCCAAGTG
>DATNKL010000038.1:0-17980 GCA_035603415.1 Candidatus Acidiferrales bacterium | reverse complement strand
ACCGCCGGCGTACCACTAAACAGTGAACGCCCGTGCGTCGTGGACCCGGCAAAGCCGAGCTCCGTACCGATATCCTGCGCAAACGACCGCGATGCGGACACCACTCGAGCTTCGATCTCCACTTGCTGCGACTTGCGGTCCAGTTGCCGGATCAAATTGTCGATCGTCGGAATCACCGATGGAATGTCGCGAATAATCAACTGGTTCGAGCGGTCATCGGAAAGAATATCTCCCCGCGCGCTCAGGAATTTCTTCAGCGTATCCTTCAGCGTCCCGGCTTTGCTATAGCTGAGCACTCGCGTCACGGTAACCGGGGCTACCGCTTCGGCCTGCGCTCTTTCCAGATCGCGCTCCGTCTCCGCTTCTCTCTTCAATGTGTCGCGCGTCGCGATGCGCAACACATTGCCGTTCAATTGTTTGTCGAGACTATTATTCTGCAGAACGATGTCCAAGGCTTGGTCCCACGGGACTTCGTCCAGCACGATCGTCAGCGTCCCTTTAACCGCCGGATCCAGCACCACATTCAATCCACTGATTTCGTGAATCAGCCGGAAGAAATCCCGCAAGTCCACATCCTTCAAGTTTACGGAAATCGGCTCCCCCGTATATTTACCAGGCGGTGCCGCCACCGGAGAAACCTGCGTCGATTGCGCCATCGTTCCGGCAGCAGCGTTAGCCTGTTGTGCGGCCTGCTGTGACGCTTGTTGTGCCGAGTTCGCCGTCGGCCGCGACGCTTCGCTCTTCCCGCCAAATGATGCCAGTCTGACTGACGGCTGCGTCAGTTCGCCTGGCAACGCAAACCGCGGAGAATTAATCCCTGATTTCGTGCTGTTATTCGCGCTCAACGTCCGCTTCGCATCATTACCGCCCGAATTGCTGGTCGAAGCCCTGCTTGGCGTACCCGCCGGTTCGTTGAAAAGTACCACCACCGCCGCGCCGTCATGCGCAAGCTGGAAATGCGATGCTTCTGTCAGATCGATGACCACCCGCACCACATCATCGCGAAATTGTGCCAGCCGCACCCCCAGTATCGGAGCCATCGCGCCCGCGATCACGGTTTTCTGCGACCCTAGCCGTGCGCCACTGAAGTCCAGTACCAGTCGCTCCGGATTTTGCAATCGCGCCGCACGCGCTTCCAGCTTTCCTTCGCCCTCCACCCGCACGCTCGCTCGCTGCGATGCGTTTTGCAGGATGGCCACACTGGAGATTACCGTCAGCGGCGCCGTCACCGTGGCCATTTCCTGCGCGCGCGCAGGCATCAGCGCGGTGCCCACGGCCAAGCTCGTGAGAATCATGAAACCAGACCGCAACACCGGCCAATTCATCTTCATTGCTGTTCTCCTGCAGTCGAGTAAATTCTTTTATTCACTGAGCGTTCCACTGGTTTGCCAAACGCGTCCCTGCTCGTTTCATGGAACGCCACTCCGTCCATCGCAATTTTCTCTACCCGCCCGTCATACAACTGATCCCCTTCGTGCAGGAAGTACGTCCGCTGTTGCGGATTGCTCACCACCGCAATCATCCCGTTAGGTCCGTGCACAATCCCGTCTATCTTTAACGTGCTCATCTGCAGCCCGCCCTTCCCAGGAGGAAGATTCTTCACATCTCCACCAGCTTTTTGGCGTCCCAGCATTGATTCAAAGGGATCCCGCCGCGCAATTCTCGCTTGCGCTGCTAGCGAACTCCCGCTCGCATCTTCACTGGAATTTGTGGCCGCGTGCTTCTTAGCTACTCGTTTTGCCGCGGGTTTTGGCGCAGGCGTCGCCGCCGGTCGAATGGCCGCTTTCGCCGTAGGCGCCGTTGCTGCTGGTTGAGCCTGCGCGTGCGCGCACGTTGCCGCCGCTGTCAGTAAAATCGCGCTTACTAGTGTGATCACTGAACGCATAGTTCGCTCATTCCCGCTCAGGGCTTTCCAGCCGCTGCAGGCTGCGCCTTCGCTCCAGTTGCGGGAGCCGCAGTCGCATCAGCAGGCTTGGTGAAAAAGGTTGTGGCCGTGAATACCGCGGACACCGTCGTCCCCGGGCGCATGGGGTACTTACCTGCCGCTTTCTCCGGTTCGTCAAACTTCAAATCGCCCACGTTGATGATTCGCGATAACCGGCTCATGCGCCCAAAGAAATCCAGCAGGTTGAAATACGGTCCGTCCGCTTGCATCTCGAACGGCATGTCGTAGTGATATTCCCGCGGCACCACCGCTTGCGCCGTGAATCGCCGGATGGTTACGTTCGAAGCCGCAGCCGCCCCTTGTACCAGCCGTATAAACTCATCCACTTCTTTCTCTTCCGGCACGATGGCCTTCAACGTCTCCAGCTGCTTCGAAAGCGCGTCCATCTGCTGTTTCAATTCCCCATAACGCTGTTTGTAAACCTGCAATTGCGTCACTTCGTCATTTAAAGCTTTTCGTTGGTCCACTGCCTTATCCACCGCGCTGCGCTCCTGCGCCACCGGTGAAAACGGTAGATATACGCCGATCAGCACGATCACCACCGCCAGCGCCGCCGCTACCAGCGCCTGCACGATTACGGACATGTCGCGTAGTGGATTCTCCATCGCTTACCCTTTCCTAGCGGGTGGCGCCGCTTGCGCCGGTGCATTCGCCGGTTTCGTCTGCGTTGCTTGCGGCGGAGTAATTTCAGCGGAAATCTCAAACGTATACGTCTGTACTGCGCTGTTTTTCTCGTCCTGCTTCGATTCCTTGATCTCCACCTTTTGGAAATATCCCGATCGCTTCAACGCGGTAATGAAATTTGCCACCGCGTTAATCGAAGCCGAGGAACCCTGGAAAGTCAGGTTGTTGCCCTTGCGCGTTACGTTTGTCAGCCACAGGTTTTCTGTCCGCGAAACGGTGTTCGCCACCATGTCCAGCAATTCCTGCCCGCCGGTGCGATCTCGCTGCAGCTGCTCGATAGTCGCAACCCGCTGTTGCAAAACGCCCTTCTGTTTCTGGAACGAGTCCACCTGCTGCTTGATTTGTTCCAGTTGCGTTTTTTCCGCGCTCAATTGCGCGATCCGCCGGTTCTCTTCATTGACCTGTTTCTGCCAGGTGAGATACAGAAAACTTAGAAACGCCAGCCCTAGCACCACGCCGGAGAACAGGAAGATTGCCGGCATCGCTGACCCGGTATCCACCTGCCGGCGTCCGGCTTTCGGTCTGGTTTGTCCGAGAAGGTTTATTCGAATCATGGCTAGTCGAAGCTCCTCAGCGCTAGACCCACGGCAATCGCCAGTCGCGGTGCCAGCTGGCGAATCTGGTCGTCACTGTGCCGGCTTGGATTGATGATCACTCTCCGGAACGGGTTTAATTCTTCCACCGGCATCGCGAACTCTTCGCGCAACAAATCCACCAACCCCGGCACTCGCGCCGTTCCGCCCGCCACCACGATGCGTTGAATGTTTTCCCCGCTCGCGGTAGCCCGGAAAAAGTCAAACGTCTTCTGTATCTCCAGCGTCAAAATGTCCGACACGCTGCGCAAAATCTGTTGTTTTTGATCGTCCGTTACACTCGGCAGGCTCTCGCCCATCTTCAGTTTTTCGGCATCTTCGAAGCTCAAGTCCAATTCCTTTTGCAGCGCGTCCGTATATTGGTTGCCGCCCACGCTCACGTCGCGCGTAAACAGCGGAATGCCCCCGCGCACAATATTGATGTTCATCACGCTCGCGCCAATGTTCAGCAGCGCCACCGTTTGCCCCGCATCCGGCTCGTAATTCATTTCAAAACAGTTCTGCAGCCCGAACGCATCGATATCCACCACCACCGGGGTCTTCCCGGCCTGCGCCAAAACGTTCGTGTGGTTCAAAATTTTGTCTTTCTTTACCGCTACCAGCAGCACGTCCATCTGCGAATCCATGGATTCCAGCAGCTGATAACTCAGGTTCACGTCCGCGATGTCGAACGGGATATGTTGGCTGGCTTCCGACGGGATGCGGTCAAACAGTTCTTCTTCGGTCATCAGCGGCAGCGGAACTCTCTTCACAATCACCGAGTGCCCTGAAACCGAACTGCCCACATTCTTTGTTTTTATCTTTTGCGTATCGAAAATCTTCGAAATGGCGTTGGCAACTTGCGGCGCATCCATAATCGCGCCGTCCACCACGGTATCCTGTGCCAGCGGCTCCATTCCAAAGCTCACCAGCTCATATCCCGCTTTCGTCGATTTCAGCTCCACGGCCTTTATCGAGCTGGAACCGATATCCAGTCCCACCAGCTGCTTACCTTTTCGTCCGCCCAGTGAAAACATTTCGCGGCCTCTTTCCCGTGTCCCTTGCTTTAATCCCGAGCTACCGGCGCCTCGCGTGCGCCTGGCTCATCTTCCGCTCCATCCAGCGGTCCAAAATCGTTTTACGAAGTTTCCATCGGTTGCCCAGCTTGAATGCTGGTATTTCGCCTTCGGTGATGTAGCGATACAGCGTATCTGGGGAGATCCCCAGGTACTGCGACGCCTGCCTCACATTCATCACTTCTCGCGATTCATTCACGAGGAAAGCCACCCCGTCATCCGCACGAACATCCAAACTTGAAATCATTTTTTGGAGCATTGCGCAGCGCGCTTCAAAAAGGCGGCGTGCGCTTCGTGAATTCGTTATCCCACCCCGTTGCGCGCAGCGTCAAGGAATTCTCTGCCGGAGTTGTCCTAAGAATGGGGGTAGTTTCAGGCAGTTAAAGGGTATTGCAGGCATGCCCTACTACATATTGCGTTATGTAAGTTACAGTACCACTATGGGCAGCATCAGCGCTCGGGATTCGCCTGTTCCCGCGACCGGTTATTCTTTCACTCCAAAGTCCCCGCCCACGCCAAAAAATTTCCCCAAAAAATAAATGCAAAAATTTTCCCGCCGATCGCGCGCCTCTTCGCGTTCGCCATCTCAAATAAAAAAAACGCGAGGATGCTCCTCGAAGAGGAGAGCTGGCGTTGTCAAGCAATACTTCGCCGTGGTGCTGCTTTGAAAGCATCGCGTGGTCACAGAGGGGTTGCGGCCGAGTTTTCGTTCTTAAAAAATGCACGAGCGTATTTAGCCGAGGTTCGCAGTTTCTCGACTAAGTAGCAAGAACCGTTCAAACTGCAAGACCCACCCCAAGAATCTAGGGTGCGTCACCCTTCGCGTGACTTTGGTTCGTAATGTTGGACAACTGTAGCTTTGACGGTTGGAAGTAATACCAGCTCCATACTTCAAAAGTTATGAACTTGGGTCTTGGGGTTTCCGATGCTACCGACTGAAGCGCCTGTCAAATTGCGCACAACAAAACTCGCAGTTAAAATACAAATCTACTGCAGCGCCCAGTGCCCAATCATTTCCGTGAACGCGAAGCCATACCTCGGATACTGTGTCCCCGGCCATTCCGCGCGCACCACTCGCGCCTTACCCACATGCTCTTGCTCAGGAGCAAGCATAAAAACATCCACGGTGGCCCCGACGGTCAAAACCACCGCGCAAGCGCAAAGAAAGCCACCCTTGCTGACATTTTCCGTCGTGCTCAACACGCTGAAGTCCGCACTGTTCGCATCCTTGCCGCTCAACCTCAGCGGCACCCGCAGCCCAACGCGCACTTCCTTGCGGCGTTCGAGCCGCCGGCTGTGCAACGCCTGCGCCAGCGAATCGCGCAGCGCTTCAAAGTTCACCGGCTTTTCAAAATACGCCGCAGCTCCCAGATCGCGGCAAAAATCTTTTGTTTTTGCTCCGCCCTCGCCACTGATCACGAAAACCGGAATCAACTGCGTGGCGCTGAACGAGGTCAGCGTTTTGCAGAGTTCGAAACCCGAATATCCCGGCATGCGCAGGTCCAGCAAAATGGCGTCAGGCTTGTGCTCCAGTGCCAGCGCCAGCGCTTCCTCGGGCTTCCCGGTATCAAAAATTTCATACAAATCCGTGAGATTCAGCCGCACCAGCCGCCGTATTGCTTCATCATCATCCACGATCAAAATTCTTGGCATCCCTGGGTCCTCCTAGCTCTTGCCCTGTTGGATAGACCGATGTTTAGGACCACCCGCCAATACCATCTCGCTGATACGCTGCCCTTGTTTGCCGCTGTCCAGCACATCGCGCACTTTGTGGATCAGCGCTTCTTCCGTGAACGGCTTATTCAGCAAATTCGAGTCGCCTTCCAGAACACCGTGCCCCGCGATAAATGAATCCGTGTAGCCGGAAATGTATAAAACCTTAATGCGCGGGTAGCTGGCCACGAGTCTTTCCGCCAACACCCGGCCGTTTTGCCCCGGCATGATCACGTCGGTAACCAGCAACTGAATCGCGCCGGCGTGCGCAGCGGCGATGTGTACCGCCTCTTCCGCGTTCGAAGCGCTCAACACTTCGAAACCGTGACTGGTCAAGAATTCCGCGGCAAGTTTTCGAATCGCTTCCGCGTCTTCCACCAGCAAAATAGTTTCCGAGCCGCGCAGATTTTCACCAACATAAGGCCGCGCCGCCTGTGACTCTGAACTCTCCGCCACACGTGGAAGGAAAATCTGGAAAGAAGCGCCCTTGTTAGGTTCGCTCTCAACCCATACATATCCGCCGCTTTGTTTAACGATGCCGTAAACCGTTGCAAGTCCCAGCCCGGTGCCTTTGCCCATTTCCTTGGTCGTGAAAAATGGTTCGAAAATATGCGCGAGCGTCTCGGCATCCATGCCGCCGCCGGTATCGGTGACCGACAGACACACGTATTGCCCTACTTTCGCGCCCGGATGCAACCGCGCATAAGCGTCGTCCAGATGCACGTTTTTAGTGTCAATACGAAGCTCACCACCCGCGGGCATGGCATCGCGCGAATTCACCGCCAGGTTCATAATTACTTGCTCGATTTGATTGCGGTCCGCGCGCACCGACTGCAGCTCCGGTTCCATACCCATCGTCACGGCAATGTCTTCGCCAATAAGCCGCGGCAGCATTTTTTGCATGTCCGCAACCAGATCGTTCAGGTTTAATACCGTGGGCGTAAGAATCTGTTGCCGGCTGAAAGCCAGCAACTGGCGCGTTAGAGCCGCCGCGCGGTCCCCCGCTTTTTCTATTTCGTTTACGTGTTCGACGAACTGGCTCTCCGCTCCAAGCGCGCGTTTCAATAACTGGCTGTAACCGATGATTACTCCCAGCAGGTTATTGAAGTCATGCGCGATTCCGCCCGAAAGCCTGCCGACCGCCTCCATCTTCCCGGCCATCCGCAACTGCCGCTCCAGAATGCGCTTGTCGGTGATGTCTTCCACGAACATTTCGAAATAAGCAGCCTGCCCCTCGTTATGAGCGATGCGCCGGCCGCTGCATCGCACCGTGATGGGCGTGCCATCCTTGCGTTTCCATTCCGCTTCCGCCTCTTTGAAATCCTCGGCGCGATTAAACAAATCCGTCAACGTACGAAATTCCATTGGCAATTTAAAAACATCGAGTTGCAGATTGCATTTCAAGAGTTCAGCCGAGGTCCCGTATCCCAACATCTTTTGCAGTGCAGGGTTAACGCGAAATAGCTGCCCCTCGGCATTCGCGCGGTAAATTCCGTAGGGCGCGTCTTCCACTACCGACTTGAAATCCGCATCCGCCAGCCGTAACGCTTCTTGCGCCGATTTGCGCTCGGTGATGTCCCGATTCACTATGACCAGTTTTTCCGGCGCGCCTTTGGCGTTACGTATCACGCTGGCCGTCGATTCCAGCGAACGCCACGTTCCATTCTTGTGACGAATGCGGTATTCCAGTGTCTGTCCCACTCCCGTCGCGGCCGACTCCTCCGCCGCCCGTTTCACCCGCTCGCGATCGTCCGGATGAATTTGCTCAAGTGACGAGGATGCCTGGAGCTCCTCCGGCGAATATCCCAGTACCGTTTGATAAGAAAGGCTGTTGAAGATGCGCTTACCGTGCACATCCACTACCGCAATCATGTCCGTGGCGTTATCGCTGATCAGTCGAAACAGCTCCTCCCGCTTAAATAACTGCCGGCGAATCCGATGAATCTGCCATTGCTGATAAATAGTGTAGAGATCAAAAAGCAGCACTATGGCCACAAGTCCACGCACCGCCGGGGGAAAACCCAACCACGAAAGTCCCTGCCTCTCGGCAAGTTCGGGAACAATGAAGGAAACCACTCCCACGGTAAGCAGCAGCGTCACCATAATCGCCGCCAGCCACAACCACCATTCCCGGCGTTCCGCGCGCCGGAAGCTCTTCCATGCGGTATCTGACGAATGCACGGCCAAGTCGTCTTCGCCGCCAGTTGAGCCGACTTTTTTCTTCACAGTAGATGCAAAGGCAATTGCACCGCCATTCCAAACAACGTAAGTCCCAGTAAAAAGTAGGTTGGCAGCCAACTCATCCCTGCACCCTGTGCCACTTTGAATCTGTTTCCCGATATGGACTGCCTACACCTGTACCGCCACCCACCGCAATGTCGAATCTCCAAATTAGTATTTTCCGTTGATCGTGTATTCGAGGAGCAACATAGCCCAACCCAAATAAAATCTTCGATGACCGGTCCGTCCGTTCATTTTAGTCGTGCGTCCTCAATCACTGTCTCTCTTCGGTTCCCATCAGCAACAACGAGCGTTGCGAAAACGGCAAATATAGAAGCGCAGCCGCGGTAGCGATCGCCAGTCCAAGCCCTATCTGCTGCACACATAAAAATGGAGTCAACGCCCACATCTCATCCAGCACCAGCAGAAACGGGAAAAGTTTCTTAAATTTCTCATTCAGCCCCTCATAGTGGAACGCCATGGCCGTAAGCAAATACAGGCGCACTGGAATTCCGATTGCTGCGGCCACAACTAAAACCAGGAACACCCCATACGCATATCGTCCCCAATCATTCAAAACCGCCTCAGCGAAGGAAAGCCGCACCAGGAAGATAATGTAGAAGATCAAATACATGAGTTGAATCAGTAAAAAAAGGATCCGCACGGACTCCTTGCGAACTACCGGCAGGTCCTTGGAATCGCTCAAAATCGAAGAGCGCATTTCTGCAGTGGCGCCGGTCAGTGCTGCCGCGCCTTGCTGAGACCCATCGATGATTTTGTCGCGATTTTCCGCGCCTCCCCCGCCGGCATTCTCACGAGCTAGGACTTGCACCGGCGCAATAAATCGATATCCTCGCCGCGGCAGAGTCTGAATAAATTTTGGATTCGCTGCCGAATCCCCCAACGCGCTTCGCACCTGGTTGATGGCGGTATTCAAGCCGTGATCAAAATCCACGAACGTGTCTGCAGGCCACAGCCGCTCACGAAGTTCGTCCCGGCTGACCAAGTCTTCCGATTTTTCCAACAGCATAATCAGAATCTGCAGCGCCTGATCCCGAATGCGTGGCCGCGACTTTCCCTCTTTTCGCAATTCTCCCGTGACGGAATCCAGTTCAAATACGCCGAAACGGAAAAGCCGGGGCTGGTTGTTGCCTTCGCTCAAGCGCAATGTCTCCTA
This sequence comes from Candidatus Acidiferrales bacterium, assembly GCA_035603415.1. Lineage (GTDB taxonomy): Bacteria > Acidobacteriota > Terriglobia > Acidiferrales > UBA7541 > Acidiferrum. Next base: position 8,593 of record DATNKL010000038.1, on the reverse strand, counting down.
AACAGCCCCCATTCTATGGGAGATGTTCGCCTAAAAGACGAAGTTTCATGTGCTTACGGAATGAGCCGCCGTTTATCACGATTTACCTGCAAACCATTGCTTACCCATCACTGTTTCCGGATATTGCGCGCATGCACTCGCCGGCAATTCGAAAACGCATGCTCTTGGCACTCATTCTTCTGTTCAGTTTGACCTTGGCTTCTTCACTCCGCTCCGCGGAAACTCCAACTCCCGAAACGCTGAAAACCTTTCAGGGCTATGTCCAGGCCGCTGAAGCTCGCAACAATGAAGAACTCGCCAACAGGAAAAATTTCCTTTGGATCGACGTATTGCCAAAGTCCGAGCGCGAACGAACTTACCCTCTACTCAAACGCCAACAAACTATCATCCGTCGTTCAGCACCGTGCGCTTCGCGAGACTGTTCGAATATCCCCGGCGGGCTCATTCATGACTGGACTGGCCTAACTTTTGTTCCCGGCGTCACCCTGCAGCAAACCCTCGCGGCCCTTCAAGATTATGATCGCGACACCGATTACTACCGGCCCACAGTGCTTCGCGCCAAGCTCCTGTCCCGCGCTGGAAATTCGTTCCGCGTTTTCCTGCGGCTAAAAGAAACTCACGTCCTCACCGTCGTCTTGGATACCGAATACGAAATCCAATACCTCGTCGTGGACAGTACCCACGCCGCGTCCATTTCGCACAGCACCCTAATCACTGAAATCGAAAACGCCGGCTCGGCGCAAGAGCATGTGACTCCGCCCAAAGATAGCCACGGGTTTTTGTGGCGCTTGAATTCTTACTGGCGTTTTTACCAGGCTGATGGCGGCGTGTACATCCAATGCAACGCCATTTCCCTGACTCGTGACGTTCCCGCCGGCCTGGGTTGGCTCGCCGCACCATTTATCGAAAATGTTCCGCGCGAATCGCTGGACTTCACGCTTACAGCAACACGTGAAGCACTGCTAAAAAAATTTCCTAGCGAAGCGGCCAAATAGTTGGTGAAAGGAAAAATGTCATGAACTTAAAAACCACGCACACATCAGGCACGCAGAAAAACAGTAACCCCACCTCTCCTGCAAGACTATTTTGTCGCCCGCGAAAATTTGAAAACGCAACGCGCCTTCAAAATAGCTTCACCGCCGCAACAGAACGCAAAGCATTGTTATGGCTCGCGGCACGTATGCCGCCTTCGATCAATTCCGATCACCTCACCCTGCTCGGATTCGTCGCCATGTTTCTCGCCGGTTGCAGCTACGCCTTGGCCCGCTGGAATCCCTGGGGATTGTTACTCGCCACTCTTTGCCTGGCATTAAATTGGTTTGGCGATAGCCTCGACGGCACGCTCGCCCGCGTCAGAAATCGCCAGCGCCCGCGCTACGGATTTTACGTCGACCACATGATCGACTCCTTCGGCGCGCTCTTTCTTATGGCCGGCCTGGCGGCCTCTGGCTACATCGATTGGCGCATTGCCACAGGCATGCTCGTCGCATTTCTGCTGCTGTCCATCGAATCCTATCTGGCGTCTTACACTATCGGAATCTTCCGCATGTCTTTTGCAAAGTTTGGTCCCACGGAAATTCGCATTCTCCTCGCCATCGCCAACACTGTATTGTTTTTCGTCCCAGCAGCGGGAAATCCAGGATGGTCTCATCGCTTCCTCGATGTAGGCGGCGCAATCGCCATCGTGGCCATGACCGCCATGGCCGTCTTCGCTGCGGTGAGCCACACGTTAGCTCTGTACCGCCAGGAAACTTTGTAATCCCCAAAAAACGTTATCGCGCCACCGAATTAATTTGCTGATGAACTCTAGGCCTTTTGCCCGGTGTGCACTATTGTGTTGTGTCTGCTTGGAGGCGGCATGCAATCCGATAAATTAAATTCACCAGGCTCGGAAACTCCGGCAGGACTGAAGATCGAACGCGCCGGCGACGTTCTGACCTTCACGTTGAAAAATCCCGCTGAGGGAAACCGCGTCACCAGCGCGATGCTCGACGCTATGCTCAACGTGCTTCGCTCCGAAGGCACCCACCCCTCCGCTCGCGTCTTGGTAATCCGGGCCCACGGCGATGTTTTCTGCACCGGACGCGAACGCGCCGGACGCGACATCGCCTCCATCCGTCAAGAATCCGCTCGCATCCTCGAATTCAAGCGCGCTCTGCGAATGACCTCGCTCATCAGCATCGCTGCAGTGCAAGGCGATGCCATGGGCTTTGGATTCGGCTTGGCGATCGTTTGCGACTTCGTCGTCGTCGCCCAACACGCCGCTCTGGGCTTTCCCGAAATGCGCTCCGGCCTGCCCCCCGCCGCGATCATGTCCTATCTCGGCGACTACACGCTCCCGCGTTTCGCTTTCCCCATGGTGCTCTTCGGTGATCCCATCGACCCTCAGCGCGCCTTGCAAATTGGCTTAATCTCTCAAGTGAGCACCGCGGATCGTCTCCAGCAGGACGCCAATTCGCTAGTCCAACGCATATTAGCCCTCGATCCCGCCGCCGCCCGCAAATGCAAAGAATTTTTCAACGTCGCCGCGCAAAATTCCTTCGAACAAAATTGCCGCTTAGCGACCGAGGTCTTGACCATCGGCAGCCTCTCCGTCCTCGCCAGGGAGAAATAATCTGCCCGCCACGGTAAACGCCGGCGCCCGCCTGGACCGTCTGCCCATTTCCTCTTTCCATCGACGCATCATGGGCCTCATCGGCATCGGCATGTTTTTCGACGGTTTCGACATCTACCTTATCGCCACCGTCCTCGGCGCCATGCTTCGCAGCGGCTTTTCCACCCTCGGCCAGAACGCCCAATTCATCGCCGCAACTTTTCTTGGCATGATGCTCGGCTCTTTTGCCACCGGCTTTCTCGGCGATCGTTATGGCCGACGCTTCACCTATCAGACCAATCTCGCCGTTTTTGGTTTTGCATCCCTGGCTTCCGCTTTCGCGCCCAATATTCATGTGCTGATATTTCTGCGCTTCATCATGGGCCTGGGTCTTGGCGCGGAAAATGTCGTCGGCTATTCCACCATGGCGGAGTTCATCCCCCCTCAGGCTCGTGGCAAATGGGTGGGCGGCATGTCCTTTATTGTCGTTCTTGGCCTGCCTGCCACGGCGCTCGTCGGCACCTTGGTCATTCCAGCATTTGGTTGGCGCGCCATGTTCGTCATCGGTGGACTTGGCGCATTGATAGTCTGGTATCTTCGTAAAGCCCTGCCGGAATCGCCTCGCTGGCTTGAGTCCGTCGGCCGCTACGACGAAGCGGAAGCCCTCCTGCAATCCATCGAACACGAAATCTCCCAGCAGCACCGGCCGCTTCCTCCACCATCGCCCGCACCGTCAAGCGTGCCCTCCAGAAAACTCAATGCCCTTCTCAGTCCGGCATTATTCCCGCGCATGATCGTCGGCTGCATCACCCTCATCACCGCAAACACTCTGATCTTCGGGTTCGTTACCTGGCTCCCGACTTTTTTCGTTCACAGCGGCCGCAGCATCGCTCAATCCTTCAGCTACTCCCTGATCATCTCCGTCGGCGCGCCTATCGGCTCCGCTATCGGAGCATTGACCTCTGACTCCTGGGGACGAAAACCCACCATTGTCGGCGCATCGCTGCTGACTATTCTGGTCGGCAGTTTCTATCCCTTCATAAAAGATCCCCTGCTTCTCTCCTTGATAGGTTTCGTCTTGATGATCCCCATCTACGTCCTAGTCACCGTATGTTTCGCCGTGTACATCCCCGAACTATTTCCCACCGAAGTACGCCTGAGAGCCTCAGGTATTTGCAACACCTTCGGACGCGGCGCCACCATCGTGACCCCTTTCTTGGTGGTCGCGCTTTTCCGCCATTACGGCGTCGGCGGTGTAATCAGCATGCTGGTAGCATTACTGATCATCGAAATCATCGTGGTATTAATCTTCGGCATTGAGCCCAAAAACCGCCGCCTCGAAGAAATTAATTTGTAATCAGCTTCTGCCAGTGAATCCTATCGCCAAAAACCACAACGACCAGGCCGTGCGCAGGCCACGCGTGTCTTTCTACAGCAAAATACTTAGATTCGTCCTCGGGAAATCCCTGTTTTGCGCAGAAACACCATTCGAGTTAAAAATTTTCACCGAATCGTCACATTCCTACAAAAATATTTTTGGATACTGCGTATCCCTACGCCGGATCAAAAATGCGAGGTGTTCCAACCGTGCAAAAAGCAGCAATCCGTTCGTTGTGGCTATTTGTTTTATTCATCTGCGTAGCCGCCTGTGCGCCAAACGCATCTCTCGCCCAGTCCGGCCTGAAAAAAGTCAACCACATCATTATCGTCATGCAGGAAAATCATTCCTTCGACAACTATTTCGGCGCGCTACCATACGCCCCAGGCACCCCGTATCATTCTCCAGCAGGAAATAGCGGCTGCGCCCTCAATGACCATCATTGCGTCGACGGCCTCTCCTGCCAGATCGACGCCACCGGCGCCCTCCACTGTTTTGATTCCAACCTCGACGACAACGGCTCTCAGGTTTTTGCCTTCCATGAGACCAGCCGCTGCGTTGCTCCTGACCTCAATCATTCCTGGTTCCAAACGCACCAGGAAGCCAACTACCTGAATCCACGCAACACTCTCGGCCAAAGCTTCATGGACGGCTTTGTACGCGTGAACGACAGCACCGAGCAGCTCGACAATGGCGTGGAGACTCCCACCGAAGATCAAACTATCGGCTTCTTCAATCAGACCGACATCCCCTTTTATTATGATTTAGCGCAGAAATTCGCCATGAGCGATCGCCACTTCGCTTCCCTGCTCGGCCCCACTTTTCCCAATCGCTCTTACTTATTGGCCGCCACATCTTTCGGTCATCTCACTACCGACGATACTTTCCCGCCTCCCGGCAGCACCGGCTATAAACCCATTACTGGAACAATTTTCGATTTGCTCGATAAGAACAACGTCAGCTGGGCCGATTATTACCAGGATGCCCCGCAGGGCGCCAGCTTCCGCACCTTCGTCACCTCCGGCCCCGGCAATAATGACCCGCACTTCCTCACTCTCGCTACTTTCTTCGCACAAGCGGCGGCCGGCTCGCTGCCCTCGGTCTCGTTCGTCGATCCCAATTTCGGTCTCACGGGCACCGCCACCGAAAATGACGAGCATCCGCCTACCGACATTCAGCGCGGCCAGGCTTTCGTCTCGCAGGTAATCAACGCGGTGCGCAACAGCTCCAGCTGGAAAGATTCCATCATTTTTCTTACCTATGACGAGCACGGCGGCTTCTACGATCACGCTGAACCGCCCCGAGCCCCGCAAGATGGCGCACTGAATCCCGACAGCATCAATCCCGGCCAGTGCGAAGATCTGAGCAACCCTCCAGCCAGCGAGCAGCCTGGTGGCGGCGCGGAGTGCTCCTCCAACCCCATCAGCACCACCGATACCAGCGTCAAGGACGCTGAACAACTCTGCCCTCAAATGGCCGCCAACCCCGCCGGCCCCTATCCTGCCAATTGCCCCAACTTTAATCAGCTTGGCGTGCGCATCCCCTTCGTCGCCATATCGCCGTTCTCAAAGCCACACTACGTGTCCCACGTGGTCGGCGACCACGCTTCCATGCTCGCGCTGATCGAGAATCGTTTCCTCTCATCCGGCCGCACCACTCAACACCTCACCCTGCGCGATGAATTTGCCAACCCGCTCGAGGATATGTTCGAGTTCACCAACGCCCCTTCGCTGAACACCGTCCTCACTCAAGCCGTGCCGCCGGCAATAGACTGCACCCCGCCCAAAACCCCCATCGGCCCAGCGCTCCCTTAGCCACTCCACCGCGTCAGACTGGCAAGCGCATGCGCGCTTGCCAGCCGGCGCTTTGGCCAACGACTCCAAGCCCATGACTTCTCGAAGATGACTGGTGATTGTTACTCGCAGAGAAAAGGATCATCAAAATGCCGGCGCGAAGGTGATCACCCGTGCAAACTCCCTATAAAGTCCTGTTCTTGTGCACTGGAAATTCCGCGCGCTCCATCATGGCCGAGGCCATCATGAATCGCAAAGGTGCGCCAAACTTTACCGCCTACAGCGCCGGGAGCGAGCCCAAAGGCTCTGTGCACCCCGCCGCGCTTCGTCAACTCGAAGTCGCGGGACTCCCGGTGGCGGAATTACGCAGCAAACCTTGGGATGAATTTGCACGGCCCGGTGCGCCGCGCATGGATTTCGTTTTCACCGTTTGCGACAACGTCGCGAAAGAAGTCTGTCCCGTTTGGCCCGGCCAGGCCATGACCGCGCACTGGGGCATTCCAGATCCCGCGGCGGTTGAGGGCACCCCAGAACAAATCGAAAAAGCTTTCCGTGAAGCCTTCCTGATGCTCGAGAGAAGAATCAGCCTAATGCTTTGCCTGCCTCTCGCCAGCCTTGACACCCTCGCCATAAAAAAAGAAATTGACCGCATCGGTCAGCAATGAACAAATCGTGGTGAGTCGCATTCCATGAAGCGATGTTTGCTATTCCGATTGGCGGGGCACAATAATTTACGAAACTTACCCGAATCAAACGTCAATTCCCCGCCACTTCGCATCCGCCAGCGCCACAGACCTTTCTCTTTGGCGTACTGATATCTTCCAATACTTTCTAAGCAGCCGATCCTTCTCCGCCAAACCAACCATTCGGAAGCCGTGCTTTTCATAAAAGCGTATCGCCCAAACCGCATCCGCCCATGTTCCAATCAGGATGCAATCCTTCGTCAACCCCCGCAGATGACTCAGCAACTGCGCTCCAATCCCGCGATTCCGCCACTTGGTCCTCACATAAGCGTGTCGAATGAGAGTCACGTCCTGCACCTTTTGAATCCCCATAACGCCCACTAATTCCCCACCGTCCTCGAATCCCCAAAACACTACACCATCAGAGATTTCGTGCTGCATTTTCTCCCGCGACATGTACGGTTCCGTCCATTGATCCGCGGGGATGACACCTTTATAAGCCTGCGCCCCATCGTTGATGATCGTCCAAATCACCTCTGAGTCGCGATCCTCACACCGTCGGATCATGCTCCCCCCACTTGTGACTGCACTCTTACGTCGCCTGCATTGGAATTAAGTTCGGCTGTTCAATTACCACAATATGAGATTTCCTCCAATGCTGGTTGCTAGTGACTCCGGGTGGCCTACCCTTGCGGTTTTTGCAAAGGGTGGGCGCTTTTCTCCGACTGCTCTCATCTTTAACTCCCGATAGGAAGTGCCGCTCCCTATCTGAATTTTCAAAGCGTGCCGCCTTCTCAGCGCAATCTCAACTAATTGCCGGCGACGCTGCTCACGTTTTCCAAGGAAGAACGTCTACCATCAAGACGCATTTCATGGTAGGATGTCTACCAACATGACCAAAGAAGCTTCAACCCGCATGGCTCTCTTGCAAGGCACCCTTGATATGCTCATCCTCCGCAGCCTCTTGACTGGCCCCGCGCATGGCCATCAGATCGCCAAACATATTCAGCGGACTACGGAAGAAGTCCTCCAGGTAGAGCATGGCTCGCTCTACCCCGCGCTCCACCGTCTGGAGCGCAAAGGTTGGGTTTCCGCGAAGTGGGAAACCCCCACGGATCGCAATCGTCAGTTCAAGTATTACCGCCTAACCGCGGCTGGCAGGAAGCAATTGGCAGTGGAAGAATCCAGGTGGAAACAATTGGCGGCGGCGATTTCGAGCATAATGTGGCCGAGACCGGAGAGCTAAAATGCATATCTGGCGCTTGCTGTTCGATCGGGCGTTGCCGCCCTCATCCCCGCTCGTCGCGCCGCCTCCATCGATCCCATCTCTTAGGTTGCTTCAATCCGCCGGCGCAGCCCGTGTCCTGGCCCATTCCCGGATCGATTCAACTTCCTCCGCGCGCGTCACGCTAAGCGGCTGCGTTGAGCGAATCTCCGCCAGCAGCACTTCCGTCGTCAGTTGCTGCTTCTGCGCAAACGCCGTGTAAAGCCCCGCAACAATCGCCTGCTCAATTTCCGCTCCAGAAAAGCCCTCGCTTCCCGCGGCCAGTTTCTCCAAATCAAACGTGCTCGCGTCGCGCCCCCGCCTTTTCAAATGCAATTCAAAAAGCGCGGCGCGAACGTCAACCCCAGGCAAATCCACAAAAAAAATCTCATCGAAGCGTCCCTTGCGAATCATCTCCGGCGGCAAAACGGTAATGTTGTTCGACGTCGCCGCCAAGAATACGCCGCTCTCGCGATCTTGCATCCACGTCAACAAAGTCGCCAGCAGCCGCTGCGACAATCCCGCGTCCGCATCCCCGCTTGAGCCCGCCGACGCAAACGCTTTCTCGATCTCATCGATCCACAGCACCAGCGGTGAAAGTTTCTGCGCCAATTCCAGCGCCTTGTGCAACTTCTTCTCGCTCTCTCCCACAAACTTGTCGTACAACGCGCCCGCATCCAGCCGCGCCAGCTCGAATCCCCACTCCCCCGCGACTGCCCGCGCTGCCAGGCTCTTCCCACATCCCTGCACGCCGGTAATTAATATTCCCTTCGGCGGCACTAATCCAAATCGCTGGCCTTCCGCCGTCAATGCGCTTTTGCGTTTCGCGATCCATTCGCGCAAACGCGCGAGCCCTGCCACGTCTCCAAATGATGTTTCACG
>DATNKL010000110.1:0-2527 GCA_035603415.1 Candidatus Acidiferrales bacterium | reverse complement strand
GTGAGCACGTTTGGGATGCGACATCGGTCCTATGTGCCAGATGCCAGACAAAATCGATCGGGCATCTCCAACGAGCAGTGCTGACAATTCGCGGTAATAATCCCACGCACGCGCGATGGCCTGCTCGTAGATTTCCTTACTGCCTTCATCAAAAAATAAAGAAAGCGGCGGCACATATGCGTGGGCGCGATCGAGGCGAACATAGCGCTGGCTTTGTTGCTCAGAGTTATAGAAAGGATGAGCGTGAAGAAAGGACCACACAAACTGGCGGCTGACATTTTCGAGTCCAAATTCGAAATGGGCGTGTTGGTAGACGGTGTGATGGCCGCTGTAAAAAGTGCCTGCACCGATATTGAGCCGCTGCTTGTCGGTGACTTCTTCCGGGCCAATTAATTTCGATGCGTAGCAGGTCCGAGCCGCGGCGATAGCGGAATCGTAAGGATGTGCAAAGGAATTTCGTAGCGTTACGCGCGGCGGCGCAGTCTCCACCAGTTCGCCCGAACGCGCCCCTTCAAACATGCGAGATTGATCAGCCACGATGGAACGTTATTCTACACGGACGGCTAACAGCACGCACACGAGCACACTTCGACCGTTAGCAAAAAACGAGTCATGACATTGCTTCAGGAAATAAAGGAGCCGCTACTTCTTCGCGGCCCCGGCCTTGGCAGCGGCATCGGCGTATTTCTTCGTGAATCGCTCGACGCGGCCAGCGGTGTCGATAAGCTTCTGTTTGCCGGTGAAAAAGGGATGGCAACTCGAGCAAATTTCCACCCTTAACGTGTCGCCTTTTATGGTCGAACGCGTCGGGAAAGTGTGCCCGCAGGCGCAATGCACGGTAACAGCGTGGTAGTCGGGGTGAATTCCGGGTTTCATGGGTCTCCAATCCATCGCGTCCGGTCTGCACGGCACTGTCGGATCCTGCCGCGTCGCTAGGTCGCGAGGCAGTAGCTATTATACGCGAGGCGTCAAATGTATGCCAATCGAGGTGGATTCAGCGGATTCGGCCAGCAGCGGTCTAGTTGATGAACGTGCAACCGACGCGATAGCCAAGATTGGTGCGTTGTGACCACACCGGTTTCAGATTGACGCGCACGGGGGGAAGAATCGGTACGTGCAGAACGGCGAGAATAATTTCTGGCAAACCCTCTGAAGAATCGAGTTCGAGGGCTACGCCACCAAAACCGAGATCCAACACTCGCGCGCGACGGGCACCTTGTTCCCCGAGCACTGCGTAGGCATTTGTGCCGGTCATGGAGACGCGTTCGGCCTTGCGCGGTGTCGTAAAAGTGCGCGGGGGCTTGGGAACGGAAGATAATTTTGAGCCTTCAGGCTGCCCCTGCGGAGTTTCCGGAGGTGCTGCTTCCTCTTGTTTTTCCGGCGGGCGTTTACTCTCGATGGAAATCGGAGGAGGGGCGGGAGTAGATGCTGGGCGCTCTGCCGCGGGCAGAGTTACCGGCGGTTGCGCTGGAGCAGACTCTACGGGGCGCGGCGCGGGAGCTTCAGTGGGTCGTCCGCGGTGAGCATGCTTGCGTTGATACAAGCGTTCATCAGCGATGCGTACCAGTTCTTCGGTATTGTCGGCATCTTGGGGGTAATTCGCGACGCCATAATCCATTCCCACGGTGACATTCAGCTGCAGCGATTTCAGAGTGTCCGCAAATACCGTCTCAATGCGGCGGCTGAGCGCCTGTGACTGCGGCGCATCCGTTTGCGGCAGAACCAGCGCGAATTCGTCACCGCCGATTCGAAAGGCGAAGTCCGAAGTGCGCAACGCTTTTTTTAAGGTAGCAGCGGCCATGCGAAGAACTTCATCGCCTCGCGGGTGACCATGCTTGTCGTTCACTTCCTTGAAACGATGCATGTCCATCATGACCAGGCCTAGTGGCTGGTTATAGCGTTTTGCGCGGTTTAATTCTCGTTCAAAAAATTCATTGAAGACGCGACGATTGTAAAGCTCAGTCAACGAATCGGTGACCGCATTCAAGTTGAGCTTTTTTAATTCGTCATATTCGATGAGCACCGGAACGCGCAGCAGACCCGCGGTGGAAAATACATCCATGAGCGCGGTCTTTAAGGAAACAGTGCGATGTAACGCCTCGCTCAATTGGCGTCTGCGCGTAATAATCTCTTCCCAAAGTTGTAGGCACTGACTCTCGCGGAGATCGAGATGCGTAACGGCGCGTAGATAGCGTTGCAGGAATTGCCCGCGAGCAGGCAGATCGAGAGTCTCGAGTGTATCGGTGAGCAACTCGAGATAGGAATCTTCTAAAGACGAACGCGAGGGCGCTGGGACGCCGGGGCTGGGCATATCGGGTCTAACCTAACCTTTGCCTGTCCCCGCGGGGGTGGGGTGAATCACTGGGCTGCAGTTCAAGGGAGCATGCCGAAGTCCAATCGAATCGGGATCGGAACGAGACGCCCGTGCCACAGAAACCGGGGAGAGTGTTGCGCTATGCTATTACAAAAGCGCGGTATACGGCAAATGCACGTTAATTCTACAAAATGGATGCCTGATTAAAGTTGC
>DATNKL010000159.1:0-26396 GCA_035603415.1 Candidatus Acidiferrales bacterium | reverse complement strand
AAACGTGCCCGGCGCCGCCGGAACGTGGAAGGACTTAACCGGAAACGTAAACCTGCTGGCGGACAACTTGACCAACCAGGTACGCGCCATCGCGGAAGTGGCCACGGCGGTGACCAAGGGCGACTTGACCCGTTCGATTCAGGTGGAAGCGAGCGGCGAGGTCGCGGAACTGAAAGACAACATCAACACCATGATCGACAACCTGCGCTTGACGACCGACCGCAACGCGGAGCAGGACTGGCTGAAAACGAACCTCGCGCGCTTTACAGGCATGTTGCAGGGACAACGCGATTTGACGTCAGTGGGACGCATGATGCTTTCGGAGTTGGCGCCGCTGGTGAACGCGCAGCAAGGCGTGATCTACCAGATGGAGACAGAAAATTCCGCTGGCATGGTGCTGCTCTCGGCGTTCGCCGACGATGGCGAGAACGGACACCGGCAGCATCTGCGAGTCGGTGAAGGACTGGTGGGGCAGTGTGCCGCGGAAAAGCGGCGCATGTTGATTTCGGACGTGCCCAGGAATGCCGTGCCGGTGCGCTCCGGATTATTTGAAGCGGTCCCAAAAAATGTGATCGTGCTGCCGGTTTTGTTCGAAGATCGCGTCAAAGCGGTCATCGAATTGGCTTCGTTGAGCGCTTTCACCGCATCGCACCTGGCGTTCCTCGAACAATTGACTGCCAGCATCGGCATCGTGCTGAACAGTATTGAAGCCACCATGCAGACAGAAGGCTTGCTAAAACAATCGCAGCAATTAGCAACCGAACTGCAAACGCAGCAGAAGGAATTGCAGCAGACTAACGAACAACTGGCACAGAAAGCGCAACAACTCGCGGAACAAAACGTGGAAGTCGAACGCAAAAACCAGGAAATCGAACAGGCGCGCCGCGCACTGGAAGAAAAGGCTAAAGAGTTGGCGCTCACTTCCAAGTACAAATCGGAATTCCTGGCCAACATGTCCCACGAACTGCGCACCCCATTGAACAGCATTCTGGTTCTGGGCCAGCAGTTGAGCGACAACCCCGACAGCAATTTGACGCCTAAGCAAGTGGAGTTCGCACGCACCATTCACGGTGCGGGCACGGACTTGCTGAACTTGATCAGCGACATTCTGGATCTGTCGAAGATCGAGTCCGGCACGGTTTCCGTGGAAGCGGAAGAAGTATTTTTCGCGAGCCTGCTGGAAATGATTGGTCGGCCGTTCAAGCACGAAGCAGAAAATCGCAGGCTGTCGTTTGAAGTAGCCGCTGATCCGCACCTGACACGCAGCCTGGTTACGGATTCGAAGCGGCTGCAGCAAGTGTTGAAAAACTTGCTGTCCAACGCGTTCAAGTTTACGGAGCACGGTGGCGTGCGATTGTCAGTAGCGGCCGTGGACAGCGGATGGAGCGAAAATCATCCCATTTTGAATGGGGCTGCGTCGGTGATCGCTTTTGAAGTTTCGGACACTGGCATCGGCATACCAAGTGAAAAGCAAAGGATTATTTTCGAGGCCTTCCAACAAGCGGACGCGGGAACCAGCCGCAAGTACGGCGGAACCGGTTTGGGGCTGGCCATCAGCCGCGAATTGGCCAGTTTGCTGGGCGGAGAAATTCAGCTGCGCAGCCAGCCAGGCAAAGGCAGCACTTTCACGCTGTATTTGCCGAAGACCTACGTTGGACCTTCGAACCCGCTGGGCACGATCAATGAGCGCCAAGCGTTGTCAAGCGCGAAGGCCATGCATCTCGCGGGTGCGACCATGCTGGAGCACCCGACCGAGATCATTCCCGACGATCGCGAGAGACTCCAGCCAGGCGATAACGTGTTGCTGATCGTAGAAGACGATCCGCATTACGCGCGTGTTCTGGCTGATCTGTCGCGCGACAAAGGCTTCAAGGTGCTGGTGGCCTCGCGCGGTGCCGAAGCGCTGGCGTTGGCGCGCGAATACCATCCGACCGCTGTGTCCCTGGACGTTTTTCTACCGGACATGCTGGGCTGGACAGTGCTCAATCATTTGAAACAGGATCCGGCCACGCGGCACATTCCGGTGCAGATGCTAACCATGGATGAGGATCGCCATCATGGGTTGGCGCGCGGTGCGTTTTCTTTCGTGACCAAGCCGACCACGCCGGAAGGATTGGAGTCGGCGCTGGAAAAAATCAAGACGTATTCCGCGCCACGCCGCCGGAGGTTGCTGGTGGTGGAAGACAATCCCGCGGAGCAATTGAGCATCCGCGAATTGCTTACGCACACGGACATTGACGTTACCGTCGCGGAGACCGGCACGGAAGCTCTGATGAGCGTGAATGACGGCAATTTTGATTGCGTAGTTCTGGATCTGAAGTTGCCGGATATGTCGGGATTCGATGTGTTGGAGCGCATCGGAAACAGCCCGACGTTAAGCGATTTGCCGGTAGTGGTGTTTACCGGCAAAGACTTGTCCTCGGAAGAGGACGCGCGACTGCATACCCTCGCACGCAGCGTCGTCGTCAAGGACGTCGAATCTCCAGAGCGGCTGCTGGACGAAACCGCACTATTCCTGCATCGAGTGGTGACCGATCTGCCACCTGATAAACAGCGCATGCTGGAGAAGTTGCACCGCTCCGACGAAGCACTGGTCGGTAAGAAAGTGCTGGTTGTGGACGACGATGTGCGGAATATTTTCGCGCTGAGCAGCGTGCTGGAACGGCGCGGCATGACCGTGCTCACCGCGGGCACCGGACGTGAAGCGATCAAGACGCTGGAGTCCACAAAAGACGTGGCCATCGTGTTGATGGACATTATGATGCCGGAAATGGATGGGTATGAAACCATGCAGGTTATCCGGCAAAACCCCAGGCTGCGACGTTTACCGATCATCGCTCTCACCGCCAAGGCCATGAAAGGCGACCGCGAGAAGTGTCTGGAAGCGGGCGCATCGGAATATCTGGCCAAACCTGTAAATACCGATCAACTACTTTCCGCGTTGCGTATGTGGCTGCACCGGTAGATTTGTGAAACCATTTATGAGCCACTGGATAACGATTGTGCTCGGAGCTTTTGGCGCGTATAAATTCCTGGGCCTGGCAGACAAAATATGATCGTACCGGACAAAGTAAATATTTTGATGGTGGACGATCAGCCTTCCAAGCTTCTGACCTACGAAGCCATCCTTGCCGAACTCGGCGAAAATTTGATCAAAGCTAACTCGGGGCGCGAAGCTCTGGAATTGCTGTTGAAGACCGACATTGCGGTCGTGCTGATGGACGTCAGTATGCCGGAGCTGGACGGGTTCGAACTGGCGGCAATCATCCGGCAGCATCCGCGATTTCAAAAGACGGCGATAATTTTTATTTCGGCTGTGCATCTGACCGATCTGGACAGATTGAAAGGTTACCAGCGCGGCGCGGTGGATTATTTGTCCGTGCCGGTGGTGCCGGAGTTGCTGCGTGCGAAGGTAAGCGTGTTTGCGGAGTTGCATCGCAACGCACAGCAACTGGAGCTCCTGAACACGGAATTGCGCGGACTTTCGGGAAGATTACTGAGCACGCAGGACGAAGAACGACGGCGCATCGCGCGCGACCTGCATGATGGCCTCGGCCAGGAGCTGAGCGCGGCCAAAATGCTGGTGGACGGAATTCATATGGGACAGCAGTCCTCAGAGGCTAAAAATCAGGCCGCGCTGCAAGCCAGCAGTTTGCTGGAACGGGTGATGCAGCAAGTGCGCAGCATTTCGCATCTCCTGCATCCTCCGTTGCTGGATGAGATTGGTTTGCAATCGGCGCTGCGCTGGTATCTGGATGGCTTAACCGAACGGAGTGGGATTGAAACCGTTTTCGACGTGCACCCGCAGGAATTTCCGCGACTGGCACCGGAAGTGGAGACGGCTGTTTTTCGAATCGTGCAGGAAGCGCTGACAAATGTTTTTCGTCATTCGGGAGCGATGAAGGCCTGCATTACCTTGACGAAAAACGAGCATCAGGTGGAAGTGAGCGTGCGCGATTTTGGAAAAGGAATCGCCGGACATATTGTGGAATTGCGCCCCGGCAGCGTGGGGATCGGACTTGGCGGGATGCGTCAGCGCGCTAAAGAATTCGGCGGCGAGTTGCGACTGAAAAATGCGGACCCGGGAACACTGATCGAAGTGACGATTCCCCTAAAGGTGAGCGATTCGGAAGGCCGAGCTACGCAAGCTTCGCTGCGCGGGTCTCGCTCGTGAGGTTTGCCGGAGCTTTCACAGCTTGCAAGTGCGCCTTCCGCCAAAAATAAATCTTAAAGTTCACTTGAAGCGATCTTCAGTACATAACCACCGGCTGTTCCCCAAGCTTTGGATTACGCTTTGTACGCGGCAACCCACCTTTTCTGTCCCTGAAACCGACGGGAATAAATCACTCGAAAAACCAGGGATTAGCAGAAGATAGAGATATTGCCGCTGCGCGGCTACAACTTTTTGGGGAACGCTTGAACCGATTTTGGGCAAATGACACGTCTAAACGATAAAAGTATGGCTGTACCTTGGCGCGGAAATACCAGATCGAGGAAGGGATGATGAAGTTCCGGGGACCTTACATTTTCTTAAAGCCAGCAGTGCACGCGGAGCTGCTGCATTTATGCATTGTGGCCGTGGCGATAGCGCTGGGCGCGTGGTTTGGCGGCGCCGCGGCGATGGGAGCCACTGCCGCCCAGGAGCCATCACAAATTAATCAAGGAACGGTCAAATCACCGCCGGCACTGGGAACTATTAAATCGATTTCGGGGAATAGTCTGATATTGACCAGCGATGCGGGCGTCGAATTGACTGTTGGCGTTCGGGACTCCACAAAAATCGTCCGCATCGCCCCTGGTCAAAAGGATTTGAAGGACGCGCGGCCTATCGCACTGGCAGATTTGCAAATAGGGGACCGCATTCTGGTGCGAGGGACGCCAGGGGATGACAATAAGACTTTCTCCGCAACTTCCATTATCGCGATGAAGAAGGCGGACATCGCGGAAAAACAGAGCCACGAGCGCGACGAATGGCAAAAATCCGGTGTCGGGGGACTCGTAAATAGCGTGGATGCGGCGGGCGGGCTGATCAGCATTATTACGCCGTCGTTACGAGACAAGAAAACCGTCGCGGTCCACGTAACGAAAGACACTATCCTGCGGCGCTACGCACCAGGCTCGGTAAAGTTTGACGATGCCAAGCCCGCACCTCTCAGAGAGATACGACCGGGCGATCAATTGCGAGCGCGGGGTGAGAAAAACACGGATGGCAGCGAGTTGACCGCACAGGAAATCGTCTCTGGCAGCTTCCGGAATATTTCTGGAATGATTTCGTCGCTGGATGGCGCGCAGAGCACCATCACGGTGCATGATCTGGCCACGAAAAAAAACGTTACGGTGAAGATCACTTCTGAGTCGCAACTTCGCAAATTACCCGCGCCGATGGCGCAACGCATCGCTCAACGATTGAATGGATCGGCTGGGAGCGCCAATGACGGCGCGAATGGAGATCAAGCCGGTTCTGGCCAGACGCCTTCGACAAGATCCGGTGCGGCGGCTGCGCCGACAGCCAAGGAACCGGCCGCAGGTTCCGGACAAGCGCCAGCATCTGGCGCCGAAGATGGACGTCAACGTGATTTCGGCGGACGCGGACGGGGCATGGGGACCGGGGCGGGCGGCTCCGGCGGCGGTGGCGCGATGGATTTGCAGCAAATGATCAGCCGCATACCGGCATCCACAATTGCAGATTTACAGAAGGACGACGCGGTGATGCTGGTGGGCACGGAAACAATTGGCAGCAATGCGGTGACGGCCATCACGCTGCTTGCCGGAGTTGAACCTATTTTGCAAGGCTCGCCAAATGGTGGGGCATCCTCAATTCTCTCGCCCTGGAGCCTGAGCGGAGCGCCCAGCGGAGAAACGGGGACGCCCTAGAGCTTGACGGCGACGCAAGCTCGCCTGCCGTGACTTTTTCCTGGAGAGTTGATGAACGTTCGAAGTTTATGCATAGGTATTTTATTTTTTGTCGCGATATTACTCTGCGTGAATTTTACTGCCGGCGCGCAGGTGCCCACGACGGGGACGCTGCGCGGGCAGGTGATCGATCCTTCCGGCTCGACGGTTAGCGGCGCGGCGGTGTTGCTGACCGCGCCAAATGGAAATTCAGTGGATTCGGTCACAAACAAAGACGGATCTTATGAAGTAACCGGACTGGCGCCGGGGACCTACACCGTGAAAGTTGTAGCTGAAGGCTTCGGCTTATTCACGGCGCAGAATATTCAGGTAAAAGCGGGACAGGTCCAAACGCTAAAGATTGCTTTGACCCTTGAAGAGCAAAAATTGGAGATACATGTCGAGGACTCTCCGACGCAACTGGATGTGAATCCCGAAAACAACGCAGGCGCCATTATTTTGAAAGATAAAGATCTGGAAGCGCTGTCGGATGACCCGGACGAATTGCAGGAAGAACTGCAAGCTTTGGCCGGTCCGTCGGCGGGGCCTAACGGCGGCCAAATTTATATTGATGGATTTACCGGCGGGCAACTTCCGCCAAAAGCTTCCATTCGCGAAATTCGAATCAATCAGAATCCGTTTTCCGCAGAGTACGATAAGCTGGGCTACGGGCGCATCGAGATTTTTACCAAGCCGGGCACGGACAAATTTCACGGACAATTATTTCTGACTGGCAACACCGCGGGATTCAATTCGCGCAACCCCTTTGAAGTGACTCCGCTGGGCATGCAGCCTCCCGGTTACGAGTCCACGCAATTCAGCGGAAGCATCGGTGGGCCAATAACAAAAAAGGCGTCGTTTTTCTTTAATTTCGAGCGGCGGGACATCAACGACCTGTCCATCGTAAGCGCAAAAATTCTCGATCCCAATTTTAATATTATTAATTTCAGCGACGCGGTCGCAAATCCGCGCGTGCGCATGAATTTGGGTCCGCGATTCGACTACCAGGTCAATAAAAATAACACGCTCACGGTGCGCTACCAGTACGAGCACAATCGCCAGGACAACAATGGCATTGGGCTATTTAATCTTCCGTCTACCGGATACAACAGCCTGGAAACAGAGCAAACTCTGCAGGTAAGCGACACGCAGATTTTAAGCCCCAAAATTATTAACGAGACGCGTTTTCAGTTTATCCGCGAGACGAGCAACCAGGCCCCTCTAAGCACCGCGCCGACAATAAACGTGCAAGCAGCGTTTACAAACGGGGGCAGTACGCAAGGAACGTTGCAGGACGTGCTGGATCGCTATGAATTTCAAAACTACACGTCCATGGCGCTGGGCAAACATTTCCTGAAATTTGGAGTGCGGCTGCGCGCCAACCGCGACGCGAACGTAGCGACGTCGGACTTCAATGGCAACTTCACATTTGGTTCGCGGCAGAATCCCGTCTGCCCGGCTAACGCCACGCCCGCGACTTGCCCGTTTATCAGCGGCCTGCAGGCTTATCAAATCACGCAACAAGGATTGGCCGCTGGGCTTAGCTTCCCGCAAATTGTGGCCATGGGCGGCGGCGCGAGCCAATACTCGGTGACGGCTGGAAGCGCCAGCGCCGACGTTACGTATTTCGATGCGGGGCTTTATGTGCAGGATGATTTCCATTTGCGGCCGAACATGACGCTAAGTTACGGTTTGCGATTTGAAAGTCAAAATAATCTTGGCGATCATGCCGACCTCGCGCCGCGGCTCGGCTTCGCATGGGGATTGGGGGCAGGCGCAAAAAATAGTGCCCCAAAAATTGTGCTGCGCGCGGGCTTCGGAATATTCTACGAGCGCTTCACTTACGATCTGGCATTGCAGCAGGAAAGATTGAATGGCCTGACGCAACAGCAATTCCTGGTCAGCAATCCAGAGTTCTTTCTTAATAACATTCCCGATCCCAACGCGCTGACGACCAGCGCCACTGCTCCTACGATATACCGCACGAATCCAAACTTACGAACCCCTTCCATCATGCAAACGGGAATCAGTGTGGAGCGGCAACTCACTAAGAATGCCAACCTGGCCGTGACCTATCTGACTTCACGGGGCGTGCACGAATTCTTCACGGAAAACATTAATGCACCGGAATGCTCCGCATTTCCCTGCGATGCGGCCACCGCTCCGCGGCCGCTGGGATCGCCGGACAATATTTACCAGTACCAATCGGAGGGCGTTTTTAAGCAGAATCAACTGATTGTGAATAGCAGTATTCGCATGGGAGCGAAGCTTTCGCTTTTCGGTTACTACACGCTGAATTATGCCAACAGCGATACTGGAGCCGGAGCTGGGAGCTTTCCATCCATCAACAACAATATCAGCCTCGATTACGGGCGGTCGGCTTTCGATATCCGGCACCGTTTCTTTTTTGGTGGAACGATCGGCCTCCCGTACGCCTTTCGTTTGAGTCCAATCATGATGGCGAGTTCCGGCACACCCTACAACGTTACGACCGGGCAGGATCTGAATGGCGATTCCATTTTTAACGACCGCCCGTCATTTGCGAGTCCCAATTCGATTCCTGCTAACGTGGTGACCAACCGCTTCGGATCTTTCGACGTCGTTCCACTACCCGGCGATCCTCGGGTTCCGGCCAATTACTTGACCGGGCCCGGGCGGTTTTCGCTGAATTTGCGATTGAGCAAGAGTTTTGGATTCGGCAAAAAGACGGAAGCCACAAATACTCTGGGCGCTCCTGGCGGCGCGGGAGGAACATTCGGACGCGGACCCGGCGGCCGCGGTGGCGGAGGATTTGGCGGTCGCGGCGGGGGCGGACCAGACGCAGGGGCGACCAATCATCGCTATAGCCTCACCTTTAGCATTGCCGCGCGCAATATTTTTAACGATGTGAATCTCACCACGCCCATTGGCAATTTGGGCTCTCCGTTATTCGGACAATCGAATGGAATCGCGACCGGGTTTGGCCCGGGAGGTCCGGGTGGGGGCGGAGGTGGTGGCGGCGCCGGCGGTGGCGGAGCAGCGGCCAACCGAAAAATTGATTTGCAGGTGTCTTTTAATTTCTAACATTAATTGCGATCAAGGCTACTGTGCGACGGCCTTGTAAACTTCTCCCCCTTTCATTACAAAGATAACTTTTTCCATTACGGTGATGTCCGAAAGCGGATCGCCGTCGACGGCAACAATGTCCGCGTATTTTCCCGGCTCAATGGAGCCGATGTCTTTCGAGCGCCCCATCAATTCAGCTCCGTTGATGGTTGCCGCTTTCAAAGCCTCGATGGGCGTCATCCCTCCGCGAACCAGGGCACCAAATTCCTTGGAAACAAAATCGGGGTCGTCATCGAGGCCGTAAGCGATTTTCAGATGATGGTCGAGCGCGCGCTTGAACGCCGGACCTTGCTCCTTGATGATGGCGACACCTTTAGCGAAACTGGCGGGATCGCGGCCCTGCGACAGGCCGGTCTCCAAGTCGTGTTGAAAGCAAAACAGCGTGGGCACAAGCCAGGTGCCGCGTTGCTCCATCAGCTTCGCGCCTTCTTCGTCGAGCACTGTGCCGTGCTCGATGGAATCCACACCGGCGCGAACGGCGGCCTTGATGCCTTCGGAACCTTCGGCGTGGGCCATAACTTTTTTCCCGGCGCGATGAGCAATCTCGACGGCCTTAGCCATTTGTTCCTGGCTCAATTCCTGCACTGTGTAATCGCTGATAGGATCCATGACGCCGCCGCTGGCCATCAGCTTGATCCAGTCGGCGCCGAATTTAATGTCGCGGCGAACAGCGACGCTGACTTGATCGACCGTATCAGCTATATTCGGGGCGCGCTGGAGAGATTTGTCGGGCGCGAGTAAATCAGCATCGCCATGGCCGCCGGTAAGCGAGACGAAGTTTCCGGCAGAAACGATGCGTGGGCCGCGAATCATTCCTTGTTCAATACTGTTGCGCAGCGCCAGTTGCCCATAGGCGATATCGGACTCGCCCGCATCGCGCAGCGCGGTGAATCCGTGTTCGAGCCAGATGTTCACGTTGTGCACGCCCCAGATGGCCGCTTGCCCGGCCGACATGCGCAGCCCAGCCATGGCGGACTGATCCTTCGGATTGCCGAGCAAATGCGCGTGGCAATCAATCAACCCGGGGACGACCGTGTATTTGGACAGGTCGATGAGTTTCATGCCGGCCGGAGCGACGGTGCCGATGCGCGCTATGCGATCTTTTTCGACGACGATGTATGCGTTGGTTGTTGCGTGACCAGTGCGCACGTCGATGAGGCGCCCTGCCAGGATCGCGACCGGCGCGGGAGAATTGGATTTCTCTGCAGCAGACGGCCCCAGCGCTGATTGTGACCGCGCACCGGTGGCGAGGAGCGTGGCCAGAAAAAATGCGCTAACAAGGATTGAAAATTTTAAACCGGTGTTCACATGGGCTCCGGAATCGTAGAATCGTTCGGCAAGAGCTTACGAAGTGAAGGGCAGGGAATGCAACGGTAATATGATGCGCGTTGCGAGGCAAATCAGGTGAGAAAGAAAGGCAAGAAGAAATTTGAGAAGGGCACAGAAGCGCGACGGGTGGCGCGGAAATCGGGTATCGTTCCGGCGAATACGCGCGTGATTGAAGATAAGAGGAAGCGTCCGCCGAAGCACAAGAAAAAATGGTTGGAGAAGGAAGTAGTGGAAGTACTCCCGTAATTGCTTATTCTTACGGAATAACGATCAGTGAAACTTTTTATTTTCTTAGGTTCGACCGAACCTAGTTTTTGGATCCTCAACCAGGGCGATGGGCGGGGACGGATTCATCTGGACGGAAAAGCGCTGAGAGTAGCATCTGGTGGCGCCGGGAAAGTTCCGCAGCGACATCTTCCAAGTCTTTCTTATTAAATCCCAGGGATGCAATTTTTACGGAGCCATCGGTTTCGATCAGCAAGCTGGTGGGCACATTGGTCAAACCGTAGGCATTGGAGGCCGGATAGTCTTCGGCGTCCAGCACAACCGGAAAGGTGAATCCGTACTCGTCGGCGAATTCCTTGGTGGCGCGCGCGTTGTCCTGGGAAATTCCGAGGAACGTTACATCTTTGCCGCCGTAGCGTTGGTACAGGCGCTCCAAAAACGGGAAGGTGAATTGGCACACCGGGCAGGAAACCTTAAAGAACGAGACGAAAACTGGCCCTCGTGCTAAAAGTTTTTGCAGTGAGTATTCTCTTCCGTCAATCGATTTCAGTGAAAAATCCGGCGCTGTCTGGCCGGCCACAATTGTATTCATTTGTTTGCTTGAACCTGTCCAGCGCGAAAGTCGCTGCAAGATTCCCATGCGTATAGTTTATCGCAAGTGCGAAGGTGCGAGGCGCCCGTTTAGCAGAAGTTTAGTGGATTTGTTTCGTTTTGCGCTGCATGTAGTCCATCAGCAGGTACTGCCCAAGCGTATAAGGCGTGGTGAAGTACGCTTTGCCGCGGCACATGGCGGTGATTTTTTGCACGAAGTGCACCAGGCTATAATCGGTAGCCAGCATGAAGGTATTGATCAGGATGCCGGCGCGTTTGCACTTGTTTACTTCTTCGAGCGTCTGCCCGACTACGAACGGATCGAGCCCGAAGGCATTTTTATAAATGCGGCCGTCTTCGAGAGTGAGCGCCGAGGGTTTTCCATCGGTGATCATGATGATCTGCCGCATGTCTTTTTTCTGGCGCAGCAAAATACGTTGCGCCATGCGCAGACCTTCTCGGGTGTTGGTGTAGTACGGGCCGACTTGTACGCGGGCGAGCTCGCCGAGTGGTACTTCCTCGGCGCTGTCGTGGAAAAGAACCAGGCTCAGCGTGTCCCCCGGGTACTGCGTGCGAATCAAGTGCGACAGCGCCATGGCCACGCGTTTGGCCGGCGTGAAGCGATCTTCGCCGTAAAGAATCATGCTGTGGCTGCAATCGAGCAGCAGCACGGTGGCGCAGGAGCTGTGATATTCGCACTGATGAACCATCAGATCCGAGTAGGTCATCTCGATGGGTACTTTGACGCCTTCGCGACGCACCGCGTTGAAGAGCGTTTCGCTCACGTCCATATTTAACGTGTCGCCGAATTCGTAAGGCCGCGAGACACCGCCGGATTCGACGCCGGTCGATAGATCGCGGGTGTCGTGGCGGCCAAAGCTACTGCGCCCCACGGAGCCCATCAAATCCTGCAACGTTTTGAAGCCTAGAAAATCGATGGTCTTGTCGGTGATTTCGAAGCGCGCTTCGGCTTGGCGCTCCTGTGGCTGACCGAGACTGCCCCGCGCAGTATTCTGATGCGGCGGCGTGACTTGCGGAGGCTGCTGCGGATTGATGAAACCTTCTTGCGCGAGGCGGTCCATCAATTTTTCCAGCAAATCTTTCACCGCCTGGCTGTTCTGCGCTTGGGGGCTTTGCAGCATCTTGCGCAGCTCTTCGCTCATGGCGTCTTCGGGCAGCAAGTCACCTTCCTGCAGCGCCCGCAAGATGGCATCCTTCAGCGCTTCCATGGAACGTTGGTTGTCCATTTCCGAGACGCCGTAAAATTGCGATTCAAAGCCGCTTTGCAGGAAGAAGTCGCCCATGCGCTTGACGAGTTCGTCGAGGTCGACGGCGTCCGCCGGCTCGCCAACATATTTTCCGTAGCGAATTACTTTCATAAATATTCTCCGGGCCCGACTGACTACTTTTGTTGCGCGTCTATGTTAATTGAACTGGCGGCGCGGGCCACGCGACGACGGAGTTTCGCGTGGCTCCTGCGACTTTTGTTTCTCGGCGTAATAGCCGCGCTCTTCGCTGCGGCCGATACGACGATGGGCCCACAGGCCTTCCAGGATCATTTCTGAAGCGGCCGCCACGGCGCCATGGTTTTTGCTATCGGTCGCGCCGATTCGGCCAACGTGTTCGCTCAGCCCCTGGATTTTCGATAATTGCCGGTAGCGTTCGTCAGTGGTAGCGACCTCTGGAAGTTTTAACTCGCCGCCCAGTTCGAACCACTGAATCACCGGTTGAAAATTTACTTCGCCAAAATACCTTGTGAACACGCGGCCGACCGCGGTGCGAATCAATTCACGCGCGATGGTGTCGGCGCCTTTCAATTCTCCTTCATATTCCAGCTCCATTTTGCCGGTGATGGCAGGAAGCGCGGCATAGATGTCCGCCACGCTGGCATAGCAGCTATTTTCTCCCGTCCGCGCGGCGCGCTGTTCGGCGCTGCTGACCACACTTTCCAGCGTGGTGATGGGCAGGCGCTGGCTGACTCCCGAGCGGCGGTCGACGCGCTTATCTTCGCGAGCCTGGAAGGCAATTTCTTCCACGGTCTCGTGAAGGTACGAGGGCACTTCAATGGCGCGGCCGGCGGTGCGGCGGACCCAAGCTTCCTGCGCAGTGATGACCATGCCTTCCTTGACACTGGCAGGGTAGTGGGTACGAATTTCCGCGCCGATACGGTCTTTCAGCGGGGTAATAATTTTTCCGCGTGCGGTGTAGTCCTCGGGATTGGCAGTGAAGACCAGCAGCACGTCGAGCGGCAAACGTAGCGGGTAGCCCTTAATCTGAATGTCGCCTTCCTGCATGATGTTGAACAGTCCGACCTGAATTTTTCCCGCCAAATCGGGCAGTTCGTTGATGCCAAAAATTCCGCGATTGGCGCGGGGAAGCAAACCGTAGTGAATGGTTAATTCATCGGACAGATCGCGGCCACCACGCGCGGCGCGAATGGGATCTACGTCGCCGATGATATCGGCCATGGTGACGTCCGGCGTGGCCAGCTTCTCAACATAGCGGCTATCGCGCGGCATCCAGGCGATGGGTGTGTTGTCGCCCTCAGCAGCGATTTTTTCCCGGCAGCCGCGGCAGATAGGTTTCAGGGGATCATCATTTATTTCGCAACCCACCACCACGGGAATTTCCGCGTCGAGCAAATTGATCAGGCCGCGCAAAATGCGGCTCTTGGCCTGGCCGCGCAATCCCAGCAGAATAAAATTGTGACGAGAGAGCAGCGCGTTGACGATCTGCGGAACGACCGTGTCTTCATAGCCATGAATACCCGGGAAGAGCGGTTCGTCGCGTTCGATCACGCGCAAAAGATTACCGCGAATTTCATCTTTCACCGAGCGCGAGACACTTGCGGCGTCAAAATCGGGAATACTCTTCAATTCGCCCAGAGTACGCGGCTTCGGGTGTTGCGAGTGAGACTGCATCGTGCTAGCGGTCATAGGTCCCCAAAATGGATTACGTTGTGGTTGCTGCTACTGCATGTAAATCGGTTCGGCTTGGAGGTGGCGAAAAGCTCTCCACCACGATCAATTCAATCCGTGCCCGTTCCCAGCCGATTGGGTGCGCACAGACTCTACTTTCTGTAGATGCGGGGCCCAGCCGCGAAGGTAGCCTATCAATCGCTCCTGGCGTTCGGTTTCGGTGCGAAGCTCCAGGAGTTGCTGCTTCCACATCAAATCCATGGGCAAGGCCGCAGCCACTTGAAAAGAAAACGACGCCGCGGAATCGGCGGCCAGATTTTTTGGGTAGTCCCCGAAGATCAGGGTATGGCAAGTTTCGTAAAGTTCGATCAGCTCGGGCCTGGGAGGCTGATTGAAAACTTCACGGTCTTCCAGATAGTCAACCTGGCCTTCGAGCAGTGGATTCTCGGTGAAAAGTTCGACGGCGCGGAAAGGAACGCGTCCGACGGCGACAATATCCATCCTGCCGTCCGGATAGCGTGCGAGCACTTCCATAATCTCAGCGGTACAACCGACTCGTGCGACGCCGTTGGGCATGGAAAGCAGCATCCCAAACTCCGACCGCTCGCTCAGGCATTTGTTTACCATTTTCCGGTAACGCGGCTCGAAAATATGCAGCGGGAGTTCAGCGCCGGGAAGAAGGACGACGTTAAGCGGGAACAGCGGGATGCGATCTGGCCGCACGAGCACCATAGGTGATGATACCAGAGCGAGTCAATGCTTGCCGATTTCGTGCACATTGGTACACCTATTGAGCTGTTTAAAGCTTAATTTTCAATACGATAGCTTTTTTAGTTGATGTCGGCCAACAGGGCTTCCATTTCCGACACTGCGTGCTGATCGCCTTTTTTGTCGGCGGCAGCAATGCCGGTCGTAAGGATCTGTTTAGCTTCTTTAGGCCGAGACTCGCGGACCAGCAACTGACCGTACATCAAGTAAGCGGGAATATAGTCGGCGTGTTGCTTGAGCAGCAGATCGAAATTGTGAATAGCTGCCAAGCCATCGCCGGTGCTCATGCATTCCATGGCAAGTCCGTAGCGCGAAAAAGCGTCACCCGGGGACTTCTGCACAAATTCTTCCAGCACTTGCCTGCGGGTTTTCTTTTGGTCTGTCATGATGGCTACCGTAGTATACGGATGGAACGCTACGTTCCAAAATAGGGGCGGACGGGGACGAATGAAGCGAGAGAAAAATAAGGCGATAAATTTGGTACCGAGTTCGACACTGAAGCCAAAGCCAGTGAGCGCGTCGCGGTCGGAGATGGCGGAAGTAGTGCTGCCGGCACAGACGAACCCTTTGGGTAAGCTTTTGGGCGGACAAGTAATGCACTTGGTGGATATGGCCGCGGCGATGGCCGCCAGCCGCCATTCGAACAGTTACGTGGTGACCGCGTCTGTCGACTACATCGATTTTCGCAACGCGGTGAACCTGGGTGAGTTGGTGATCCTGAAGTCGCAGGTAAACCGCGTGTTCAACACCTCAATGGAAGTGGGCGTGGAAGTTTTTTCCGAGCAAATCCTGACCGGGCAGCGCAGGCACACTACGACTGCCTATGTGACGTTCGTGGCCATTGACGAGTACACTAAGCAACCTAAGACGGTCCGGCCGCTGCTGTTAAAAACTGCTGAAGAAAAGCGACGCTTTCGAGAAGCGGCGGAGCGAAGAAAAACGCGCTTGCGGCTGCGCTTCGGAAAATAATCTCGCCAAGAAAACTAGCTCATGGCTCCAACCCACTTTGGCGTGGTAGTGGGCGCGGCGCTGCCGCCAGCCGGCTCTTCCGTGATGGCTAGCGCCTTGGTGTTGCCGCTGGTCTCTGGTGGATTGGAAACCAGAATTACGAAGTTCCCGTTGGAGTCCGGGCGCACGGTCATGGACGGCATAGGTTTGCTACCCGGTGCCTTTGGTATCAACCACAATTGCAGAACACGGTCACCGGACGGCATGGGGACTTTTTGTCCGGTAAGAACGATGCCGTACTTGGCGTGCCACATCGCGACCATCTGGGGCGCCTGAATTTTTTGCGCTGCCAGCGTTATTTTCACTGAGGCAGGGTCGGTCAAAATGGCATTTTCCCTGCGCATTTTCGCCATTTGCTCTTGCATGGCGGTTAACTCTTGTTGCGACGCGGCGCCCTGATGCTGTGTGCTGGCGATCATTTGTTCGTTTCGTTGATTTCGTTCGTTGGCTGCGCGTAGTTCCTGCTTGAGACGATGCGCATCCCAAGCGAAGTATAGAGTCAACAGCAACAAGGCCGCGATTCCCGCTGACAACCAATAGGGAATGCCAGAGGGAGTTGTAGTTATTCCAGTCGAAACTGGCAATGATGATTTTGCCTCAGACCGCACCATTTGCATCAAGCGGCCCTTGAGCATGTCGGAAGTGGACGCCTCGGGAGCAAGGTATGCCAACTGCGAGACGAGCCAACGCGCTTCCGCCACGGCCTTTGCGCATTTCGCGCAGCCGCTGGCCAGATGAGCTTCCAGCGCAGTACGTTCAGCCGGATCGAGCGCGCCCAACGCGTAGGCTTCGTACATTTCCCGGAATTGGTCGCAATTGCTCACGACGCGGTGTGTAATCCTTCCTTCAGCCGTATCAATCCGTTGCGGATCCAGCTCTTTACCGTACCCAGCGGTTCTTTTAATTCCGCGGCGATTTCGCTGTGACTCAAGCCCTGAAAGTACGCTAGTTCAATAGCGCGTTTCTGCTGGGGATTCAATTCGCCGACGAGCGCGCGGACACGTTCGGCACGGCGCTTTTCGTCCAGTTCTTTTTCGTATTGCGGTGCTACCACGACGGAAAATAGTTCGTCGGTCTGATTTTCCAGGCGGCGTTGCCGCTCGCTCTTAAGTCTAAGCGTATCGAGCGCGCGATTTCGCGCCAGGGTAAGCAGCCACGGCACGAAGGGCCCGCGAGCGGCATCGTACTGTGCGGAATTCCGCCACAGTTGTAAGAACACGTCCTGCACAACTTCTTCGGCGGGCCCTGACTGCTGGACGATTCTTAGAACCAGCGAGTAAACGATGCGGGAATATTTGTCGTAAAGTTTTTCGAATGCGCCCACATCGTTTTGAAGAAGCCGACGCACAAGCGCCGCGTCGGGAGACGCTTCGCGATCATCCTTTGGGCTAAATGCCGCAAGGAACACGAGGGTCTAGCTTCTTCTCCTAAGTGAGAATACGAAATACCCGATTAACTGGATGAGCTCGCGTGCATTGCGGGTACTCATCAAGTTACACGTCGTTTGTAATTGCTTCCGCGGCGACCGTCAAGGCTTGTTCGACACAAGCTCCCAAGGCAGGGCCTCGAAGATAATTTCCGATTAGCCGGATCGACTGGTACTTAGTCCGCATTTGGGCTAGCTGATTCATATGTTGACTGTGGCCGAGATTGTATTGCGGGATGGCACGTGGCCAGGCCTGAACATGCGAAAACGACGGCGGCTGCGAGATGCCAAGCACGGATGCGAGCTCGCGATGCACGGTGGAGACAATTTTGGATTCAGGGAGCGACACGTCATCCGGATCGGTGGCGCCACCTACAAAACTGGTAAGTAAAACGTGGCCGTCTGGAGCGCGATTGGGAAATAGCGAGGAGTTCCAAACGGTACCCAAGATTCTTAGTCCATACGAACGCGGCACCAGGAAACCAAAACCGTCCAGAGAGTGTCGTACGGCGGTTTTGGGGTAGCCCAGCGAGACTACCGCAACCGGGGCGTAAGCGATCGAGGCTAGCGCAGATTCGAATTGCGGATCCACATCGCGCAGCAAGCTAGCGGCCTGCTGAGTTGGTATAGCGATGATCAGCCGATTGGTGGTGAGAAGTTCTTCCCGGCTATTGTCTATAACAGTTACTTCGAAAGCCGGGGCGCTAATCCCGGCGTGGTGGGATGCCGTTGTAAGCCGGATGCGTTGAACCGTGACGCCGCAACGCAAATTGGATCCCAGATTCGCAGTAAGGGCTTCAATTAATGCTTGATTGCCTTCGCGAAACGTTTGCAACGTAGGTTTTTCCGCCGAGGCGCTGCGCTTGTTTGCGGAGAACAATAAGCCCCGCATAACGCTGCCTGCGGATTTCTCGGCTTCATATAACTGAGGAAACGCGCTGCGCAGACTTAGCTTCTCCGGATCGCCAGCATAAATACCGGAGACGAACGGCCCCACAAGCTTATCGAGAAGTTCACGCGAAAATTTGCGCCGGGTGAACGCCGCCACGGATTCGTCGCTCTCAGGTGGTGAAGAGCGACCGAGAATGTCGCGCAGGATCCGCAGCTTGGTGACTGGGCCGAACAACGATGACGCGATGAATGCTGGTGGGCTGAGCGGAATGCGGCGCAACGTACCTTTAACGAGCACGTAACGAGGAGCATTTGCCGGTGCCGGGAGGAGCTGATCATCGATGTGCAATTCGCGGCACAGGTTGAGCAGCGCGGAAGTAGCGTTAAAGCTTTGCGGCCCAAATTCCAGCAAATGACCGTCTCGACGTTCGCTGCGTATCACCCCGCCGGGGGTGGCGTTGGATTCGACAACGTACGCGTCGATGCCTGCTTTGCGAAACGCGTAGGCGCACACCAAACCGGATACTCCCGCGCCGACAATCAAAGTTGAAACGTGAGTGGTCACCGGAATGATTAAAGTATGATGCTGAATGCTACAGAGTCTTTGAAAATAACGGTATGGTGTTCAAGTGCTGCTTTTCAAGATACGGGTCGAAAATCATCGCAAGATTGCGGATGAAGATTCTGCCCAGCCAAGTGGCGTGCACTTCTTTATCGTCCAGTACCACCAAGCCATCCTCGCGCGGGCCCTCAAGCTGGCTCAGCTCAGCGGAGAAGTATTGATCGAAGTCGACGCCGAATTCACGAGAAATTTCATCTTTCACGATTACTGTGTGGCAGAGCAGCCGATTGATGACTGCGCGGCGCACGCGGTCCTCGTCTGAGAGGCGATAGCCACGCATGGTGGCGATGCCGCGTTCCTGCACAGCCTTTTGCCAACTCGGCAGATCGCGATGATTTTGCGCGTAGGCGTTCTGAAACGCGCTAATGGCGGTAACGCCCATGCCGTAGAGATCGGCTCCCGCTTTGGTGGTGTATCCTTGAAAATTGCGGTGCAAGGTGCGTTGCTGCTGCGAAACGGCCAGCTCATCCCCAGGCTTGGCAAAATGGTCCATGCCGATATATAGGTATCCGGCTTCAATAAACTTCATCAGTCCTGACCGAAAAATTTCGAATTTCTGCATGCCTTCCGGCAAATGTGTCGCAAAGGCGCCTTGCTGCTTTTTGAGCCACGGGACGTGCGCATAGCTGAATAGCGCGATGCGGTCAGGTTGCAGCTCGAGAATCTGATCCACGGTGTGGCTGAAACGTTCCGGCGACTGATACGGCAAACCGTAAATGAGGTCCACGTTGATACTATCGAACCGCAACTTGCGCGCCGCGAGCAGCAAGTCGCGTGTCAATTCGAATGGCTGGATCCTGTTAATGGCCTTCTGCACCTCGGGATGAAAATCCTGGATGCCCATGCTGAGCCGGTTGAAGCCCAAGCGACGCAAAGTTTCCAGATGTTCGCGAGTGGTCACCCGGGGATCGATCTCGATTCCGATTTCCGCGTCCGGCGAAAAGTCAAAATGTTCGCGTGCGCATCCAAATAAATCCTCAAGTTGTTGCGGCGTCAGGTACGTAGGCGTGCCGCCGCCCCAGTGAAATTGCACCACCGGACGATCGCGCGAAACTCCTCGAGCCACATGCTCAATTTCGCGCTTCAAAACATCGAGATACGGTATCGCGACGCGCTTGTCTTTCTGAATAATTACGTTGCACGCGCAAAAAAGACACAAGCTTTCACAGAAGGGAAGATGCATGTACAGCGAAACCGGAGTCTGCGCGCGTTGCGCTTCGGCATGTACGGATTCAAGATCGCCGGGACCGAACGCGTCATTCCACACCGGCGCAGTCGGATAGCTGGTGTAACGGGGCCCTGGCCGATTGTAGCGGGCGAGAAATTCTTCACTCACTCGCAGTTCGTCGCGCATCCGTTCGAGGCTAGGAGTGGTAAGCGTCACGTCATGGTCCTCAGCGTGAATACGCGGCGGAAGTCGGCTGATTCGTTTTCCCTTCGAAGCCGACCACCGTTTGCTGGCCGATCTCGATAAAAAGTCGCGCGTTTTCCACCGGCGTTTGCTTGAAGATACCGTGACCGAGGTTAAGGATGTGCCCTATCCCATTCAATGCAGAAAGGGCGCTTTGCGTAGCCTCACGGATTTTGCCGGTCGGCGCGAGCAAAATGGCGGGATCAACGTTGCCCTGCAGGGCGATTTTGGGGCCCAGAGTTTTTCGCAACGCGGCGAGATCGCAGCGCCAATCGACGCTAAGTACGGTGGCTCCCGCGCGGGCCACCGTCGGCATCAGGTGATTGGAAGCCTTAGTGTAGTAAATGACCGGAACTTTCCCAGCGATGCCAGAGATAACCTGTTGAACGGCGGGCAGCGCGAAATTTTCATAGTCCTCCAGGTTGAGCTCTCCACACCAGGTATCAAACAACTGCACCGCGCAAGCTCCCGCGTCAATTTGCGCCCGCAAATAGGGAATGCTGGCCTGCGCGATTTTGCCGAGAAGGTGCCGAAATGTTTCAGGCTCGTGGTACAGAAAGCTTTTAACCGTCGAGAAGCCTTCCTTGGTTTTCCCTTCAACCATGTAGCAGGCCAGCGTCCAGGGCGCCGCCGCAAACCCCAGGATGGGCACGTCCTGCCCCACATTTTTTACGATTCGGCGAATGGCCTCCGGCAGAAATTTAGTTTCCCGTTCAGGATCGAACATGCGCAGACCCGCCACATCCCTTGCGCTGCGAATAGGACTCGGAAGATTCGGCCCCGCGTCATTCAGCTCCAGCTGCATGCCCATGGCTTCCGCAGGGATCAGAATATCCGAGAAAACAATGATGGCATCGACTCCCAGGATGCGAAAGGGCTGCAAAGAAACCTCGGCGGCCAGGTCGGGAGTCTTGCAAACTTCCAAAAAGGGATGTGTCGCGCGGATGGCGCGATATGCCGGTAGATAACGTCCGGCCTGGCGCATCATCCAAACAGGGACGCGCGTCAGCGCTTCACCGCGGCACGCGCGGAGAAAGAGGTCTTTGCGGTCGATCCCTTCGCCTGCCAAGGGCGTGGGTGCGTTTAATGGAGCCATATCACCTAGGTGAAGCTCGGGCGAGTCTGCAGAGAGAATAACAAATCCAGCGCGTCCTTGCTGCGCCGCAGCCGCGTGCCCTATGTAAGTGGTTCTTCCCGTGGGCTATACTCAAGATACACGTTTCGTGACACTTCTCGTTTCGAACACGTGACGCCGGAAGAATGCGGCTGCCAATAGAACTAAAATGAGCCATCTCTATTTCATACTGACACTTGCGGCCTACTCACTGAGTTGGGTTTGCTACCTCGCCTTTCTGAATACCGGCAGAGCCGTGCTCGGTAGTTGCGGGTCAATGTTATTGGGACTTGGGCTGGTGGCGCATTATTTTGCGTTGCTGGAGCGCTCACGTGGCTTGCACACCGTTCCGTATCACGACCTGTACGGCTCGATGTCGTTATTCGGATGGCTGCTGGCGCTGACGTATCTTGCGCTCGAGTTTTATCACCAGCAGCGCTCGGTAGGAGCGTTCGCCGTCCCGTTTATTCTGGGCTTCTTCTTAATTGCCCACTTGGCCCCCGCCGACCGGCTATCGCCGACGGTGGCGCACGGCGTGGTTTTCGCCTTGCACGTCACGCTCAGTATTCTGGCGTACGCGGCGTTCGCGCTGTCGTTCGTGTTGAGCCTGATTTTTCTCGCCGAAGAGCGCTTGCTCCGAAGCCGCAAGCTCAGCAATGTAGTGTGGCGCTTGCCGTCCTTGGAACTGCTGGAGCGCATGAGCCACTCCAGCGTGCTAGTGGGGGTAATTTCCATCGCCATTGGCATGGTGCTTGGATTCATCTGGGTGGACCGGCTAACCGGTCAATATTGGTTTTACGATCCCAAATATGTCATCACGCTCGTAGTGCTGTTTCTTTATTTGCTGTACTTCCAATTGGCCCGCACCACCGCATGGCGTGGCGCCCGCGCTTCGAAACTGTGCGTCTTCAATTTTTTCGTGGTGGTGATGAGCTTCACGGTTGTGAACCTGTATCTATCGCATAGCCACAGGTATTTCTAGGGAGCAGTGCTTGAATAAGTGGCCAGCCTGATGGAAATTGTTATCGTTGGATTGAATCATCGCACCGCGCCGGTAGAGGTGCGTGAACGCGTGTCGTACACCGCGGAACAGGCCAGCCGCGCCGCCAGCGAGCTGCGTTCGCGAGGGATCCTCGAAGAAACGTTGGTCTTGTCGACTTGCAATCGCAGCGAAGTTTATGGTGTGCCGCCCGAGACTTCGCATGAGAGCGCCGCGGGGCTTTCCTCTTTCCTAAGCGAGTTTCACAAGGTACAACCCGATATTTTGAGTGTTTCGCTGTATCACCACTATGACCGCCAAGCGGTGCGCCATTTATTTCGAGTTTCCGCCGGACTGGATTCGATGATGTTGGGCGAAGCGGAAATTCTGGGCCAAGTTCGGGAAGCATATAAGTTTGCGTATGAGCAAGGCGCAACCGGCCCGGTATTAAATCGCATGTTTCAAGCCGCCCTGGAAGTGGGCAAGCGCGTGCGGTCGGAGACCGAGTTGGGCACCCGGCCAATGTCGGTGGCTTCCGCGGGCGTGAAATTGGCGGAAAAAATTTTTGGCAAACTTGCTCAACGCACGGCGCTGGTGTTAGGCGCGGGAACAATCAGCGAGCAGGTGATGCTGCAATTGCGCGATCGCGGAATTGGGCGATTGCTGCTGATGAATCGTTCGCGCGAACGCGCCGAGAAACTGGCGACGGAATTTCACGGGACGGTGGTGCCGTGGGGTGAATGGGGAGATGCGCTGCGAAGTCCCGACGTGATTGTTTCGTCGGTCGCGGCCGAGGAACCGATTCTGGAGCGCGCAATTTTGGAGCGCGCCATGGCGGCTCGCGGAAACCGCGCGTTATTTATCATGGATCTCGGCTTGCCGCGCAACATCGAACCGGGCGCGGCTGAAATCTACAACCTATATCTCTATAACCTGGACGATCTTAGCGGCATTGTGCAGCAAAGCCGAGCCATGCGAGAAAATGAAATTCCCCGGGCGGAAACGATCGTCGACGAGCATGTGGGCAAGTTTCTTTCCTGGCAGGCCAGCGTCGAGTTGGTGGGCCTGGTCGACGAGTTGCGCGCGCGTTTGCAGCATGAGCGCTCCGCTTTCATTCACGAGCGCATGGAGACCATGAAGCATCTGAGCGCGCAAGACCGCCAACAGATGGAAGTGTTGATGGGCGAGCTGCTGGAGAAATTATTGCTGGAACCTGCCGAGCGGTTGCGCGGCGAAAAAGAACTGCGCCGCAAGATCCAGAACGTGGAGGCATTGCGCGATCTGTTTCTTTCGAATCGGGAGAAAAAATGAAGCATTTGCGCATCGGAACACGAGGAAGCCTGCTCGCGAAATGGCAAGCCGAGTCCGCGCGCAAGCAACTTTTCGCGATCGCGGGAGTCGAAGCGGAAATAGTTATCATCAAAACCGCCGGAGACAAAATGCAGCAGGTGCCCCTGACGCAGCTTGGCGGGAAAGGGATTTTCATTAAAGAACTGGAAGACGCGCTGCTGGACGAGTCCATCGACCTTGCCGTGCACAGCGTCAAAGACATTCCTACGGAAGTGCCCCGAGGATTGAGCTTTCCGGCGGTGTGCCGGCGCGACGACATCCGCGATTGCCTGATTTCTCCGACG
The DNA here is from genome assembly GCA_035603415.1 of Candidatus Acidiferrales bacterium. Taxonomy (GTDB): domain Bacteria; phylum Acidobacteriota; class Terriglobia; order Acidiferrales; family UBA7541; genus Acidiferrum. Next base: position 2,483 of record DATNKL010000159.1, on the reverse strand, counting down.
GGCGCAACGCTGGAAAATTTGCGGCAGGGCGCGCGTGTCGGCACCAGTAGCTTGCGCCGCCAAGCACAACTTCTCCGTCTTCGCGCGGATCTGGATATTCGCGAATTGCGCGGTAATGTAGACACCAGACTTCGCAAAGTGGGCGATGGAGAGTACGACGCCATCGTGCTGGCCAAGGCAGGCTTGGACCGTCTCGGTTTGAGCCAGCGAATTTCGGAAACTTTCGCTCCCGAAGTATTCATGCCCGCGGTGGGACAAGGCGCCATCGCAGTGGAGACGCGGCTCGGCGACAATGAGACCGGCGATCTTCTTTCAAAGTTGGATGATGCGGAAACGCGGGCCGCAATTATTACCGAGCGCGCTCTGCTCGCGGCGCTGCAAGGCGGTTGCCAAGTGCCCATCGGCGCTTGGGCTCGAATCGAGCGCGGCGAAATGGTCCTGGAAGCATGCGTCACTTCTGTCGATGGCCAGCAACAAGTGAAGCAGCGCTTGACCGGCGCACCCGACCAAGGCCAGCAGCTTGGAGAACAGATGGCGCGGCTCCTGATGGAAACTGGCGCACAAACAATCCTCGAAGAAGTGGGGCGGCAACGTGGATAGAGTCAGCTCCACTTCTGAATCGGTCCTATCGGGCAAACGTGTAGTCATTACCCGCGCGGCGCGCCAGAGTGTTGAACTGGTTGAGAAATTTGGCAAACTCGGCGTGGTGCCGATCTTGTTGCCGCTGGTGGCCTTCTCCGCTCCAGAAGACTATGGCCCGATGGACGCGGCATTGCATCGATTGGAACAATTCGATTGGATTATTTTTACCAGCGAAAATGCGGTTCGCGCCCTGGTTAAGCGCGCTGGAGTGCGCGGCAATTTGCGAAATGTTGCTGGACGGCGGTCGCGCGCCGCAGCGGTCGGACCGACGACGGCCACCGCAGCGGAACGCGCGGGTTTTTTGGTCGACTACCAGGCCCAAACGCACAGCGGGGCAGCGCTCGCCAACGAACTGGGAGAGAAGCTGCGGGACCAAAGTGTGTTTTTGCCGCGAAGCGACCGCGCCAATCCGGACTTGCCGCAGCTTCTGCGAAATTATGGCGCAGAGGTGACCGAGGTTATCGCTTACAGGACCGTCACGCCGGTTAATCTTGACCAGGACAAAATTTCTGCTGTCGTGAAGGGCGAAGTCGAAGCGATTTTATTTTTTAGTCCCACGGCCGTGGAGCACTTCGTTGGCATTGTGGGCGTTGAGAAACTTCGTGATTTGCAAAACCGCTTGGCGATTACTGCGGTCGGCCCAATAACGGCAAACGCATTGCACCAAGCGGGCGTGGACAACTTGCTCGTAGCCGAGGACACCACTGCGGACGCAGTCGTTGCGGCATTGGAGAAACATTTTGCGGCACCACCGAAAGCCTCCGCCGTCGGAGTAGTTCAGGAATGAGCTTTCCGACACACCGGGGGCGGCGATTGCGCCGCAATGAAGCGTTGCGCGGCCTGGTTCGCGAAACGCGGTTGAGTCCCGCGGGCCTGATCTATCCGATGTTTGTCTGTCCCGGCCAAAAAGAACGGCAGGAAGTCAGCTCCATGCCCGGGGTGTTTCAGCAATCGGCCGATCAGATTGTGGAAGAATGTCGCGAAATCGAGTCGCTGGGTATTCCGGGAGTAATTCTGTTCGGTCTGCCAGAGAAAAAGGACGCCCGGGGCGCGAGTTCGATTGCTGCCGATGGCGTGGTGCAGCGCGCGATAGAGGCTATTCGCAAGGCAAAACTCAAATTGCTGGTAATCACCGACGTTTGTTTGTGCGAATACACCGACCACGGCCATTGCGGCGTAATCGAAGACGGCGAAGTGGCCAACGACGCCACGTTGGACATTCTTGCCAAGCAAGCCGTCTCGCACGCTCGCGCGGGGGCTGATATCGTGGCGCCTTCGGACATGATGGACGGACGCGTCGGCGTTATTCGCGAGGCACTCGACGAACATAAATTCGAAAACATTTCCATCCTCGCCTATGCGGCGAAATATTCGTCCGCATTCTACGGGCCCTTTCGCGAAGCAGCGCAGTCGACGCCGCAATTTGGCGACCGCCGGGGCTACCAAATGGACCCCGCAAACGCGCGCGAAGCCTTGAGAGAAGTGGAAATGGATCTGGACGAAGGCGCGGACATGGTGATGATTAAACCGGCGCTGCCGTATCTCGATATCATCAGGCGAGTACGGGATGAATTCGATGTGCCGGTGGCGGCTTATAACGTCAGTGGAGAATATTCAATGGTGAAGGCCGCGGTAGAAAAAGGCTGGCTCGAGGAACAGCGTGTGGTGACGGAAATACTTACAGGTATTCAACGCGCTGGTGCGGAAATTATTCTGACTTATCATGCCAAGGATGCGGCGCGGTGGCTACGCGCATGAACACCCGACGGGCGCGGCAATGAACCCCGCAAAATCGCAAATTAAACCGAAGCGTGAGGGCAAGCGTTCGCGTGAAATTTTCA
>DATNKL010000154.1:0-3071 GCA_035603415.1 Candidatus Acidiferrales bacterium | reverse complement strand
AGTGCTTTGTCGTGGTTCATGGTAGTTGCCGTTGCAGTGGTCATTGTGCCTTCCTTTCTTCCTTGAGTTAGATGATGGCGAAGAAATTCGATTGATTCAAGTTTGTTCATTCGTGGAAGATTTCACCGGATGCGGGTGGCGCGGAATTCGCCTTCGAGCTTCCATGTGGCGCCGTCGGGGTTCAGGGCTTCGCCGAGCCAGTGGAATGAGTTTGGCGTGATTTCGGTGAATCGCCAGCGAGTGGGTGTGCCATCCACGCGCGCTCCTACTTGCACGACTTCATTGCCGACGCGGCGGCCGATTTGCTGTTCGTAATGATTCGTTGCAGGATTGATCCAGCGAATGCGCCAGGCTTGGATCGACGCGTCCCAGATGCGAAGCGTGGTGCCGTACATATTGTTGGCCATCTTATTGGTATCGGCCAGATTGGCGTTGCGCTCCGAGGTGCGCGGCATGATCCACACATCCTGAATGGCGCGGCCTTCGAGGACCCATCCGAAGTGGACTTCGCCCTGGATGTGCAGTGGCGCGACGTCAACGGCCGCATAGTGCAGAGTCTCTAAATCCCAGCTGCCGACGAGCCATCCGTACACATCGTTCTTTTCGGAGATTTCGGGCGACCTTCCGGGAGCCGCCAAAAGGCTGTGAAAATCGTGTTTTTGTGTTGCTGCGCTTGCGATCATTTTCGTGTCCTCCTCGAACATGCGGCGTTGCGATAGACTAAGCTGGAGCGGAGGCGGGGTCTTGGCAAAAATTGCGGTCGAATTGGAGCAGGCTTTGGCACGCCGCGCTGCGACGGGCGCCGCAGCCTGTCATCCGACCTGTCGCGTACTCGCGCGTGGCGTTGGCTGGGTGGTGAAGGACCTGATTTGCGCGTCTGGCCCGCAGGATCCGATTTTTGAAGAGCGGCACGGCGATGTATCGATCGCGATGGTGCTGGCGGGAACGTTTCAGTATCGAGGATCGGCTAACGGTGGAATCCGCAACGAACTGATGACGCCGGGTTCGCTGCTGCTGGGAAATGCCGGACACAATTTTGAAGTGGGCCACGAGCATGCGGCCGGCGACCGGTGCCTCTCGTTTCAGTTTGCGCCGGAATATTTCGAGCGAATCGCGCGCGATGCGGGCGTGAGAAAAAGTGAACGCGGATTCCGGGTGTTGCGGCTGCCGCCGCTGCGTGAATTGTCGTCGCTAATTGCGCGGGCAAGCGTGGGCTTGGAGTATTCGGCAGACACGCCGTGGGAAGAGCTGAGCGTTGAACTCGCGGCCGCGACGGTGCAGGTGGAACGCGGGATTTCTTCGCGCGCTGAGAGCGCGCCGCCCAGTGCGATTGCGCGAGTGACGCGCAGCGTGCGCGCGATCGAGCGGCGTCCGGACGGTGCGTTGGGATTAGGCGACCTGGCGCGCGAGGCGGGATTAAGCCCATATCATTTTCTGCGGACGTTCGAGCGCTTGACGGGAATTACGCCGCATCAATACGTGCGTCGGGCGCGCCTGCGCGATGCAGCATCGCGGCTCGCGGTGGAATGCGAAAAGGTGCTGGATATTGCGTACGATTGCGGTTTCGGCGATGTCTCGAATTTCAACCGTGCATTTCGGGACGAATTTGGCGTGAGCCCGATGCGATGGCGCACGATGGCTTCGTCAGGTCTTGTCTAAGTCCAGGGATCGCTCGCCAAAATTTGGTTTGCCAGAGATTTTCGCCGCGGACTTGCGCAGCGCAATGTCCAGTTGCCTTGCCTTGGCGGGATGAACGCCCTTGAAGCCGGGTTTAAGAAGGTCGACCTCTCCCAATCGTTGGGCGCGGGACATGCGTCCAATCCCGGTTAGTCCTTGCTCATCATAATGACTTATGAAGTCATGAGTAAACTGATAGTTCAGGCCAAGTCTGACGAACTGTAAGAAAGGCCAACGAGGCTGCCGCGCAACAGGCCTGATGACCTCGAAGTGATGTCTCAATTCGTATGCCCACATATCGGCAGCCTGCAATCCCGAATGATCTGCCGAATTTGCGCACTGATACGATTCCATGAACATTGCAACCATTCGGTTATGCCTGCGTACTGCATCCCAGAGCTCTGCCGTATTGCCAAGGCCTACAGAGTGCTCTGGATGGTGGGCGTAGATCATAGTGACGGGACCTGAATCCCAATCCATAAATGCAGCTACCGCGAGGTGGTAAGTCAGTCCCTGGAATGCCAGGAAATGTGGGTCTTTGAACCCCAACTTTGCGGGTTCCGAAAGAGCGTTAAACCATTTGAGAGAAACCACACTTCCGACGGGGATAGCTCTCGCATGGAAGATTGCAGAAATAAGCTGACGTAAAAGCTCTCGTCGTTTTTCTTCTGGCCAGCCTTGAAACTGTTTCTTGCGCGCAGCAAAATCCATCATGTGAAACGGTTCGGTCAGGCCGGCACGCTCACAAATTTGGCGCCATGAGACATCCAGTGTTCTCCAAGAAGACTCGGTCGTTATGAGACCTGCCAGACAGAGGTTATTTTGTCGCGGATCCTTCGAATGGCCGGCCTCATCTACAAATGAGAGATATTTTGGCAGCCCTGGTAGGTATTCTGGATTGGGGGCGATCTGCAGCATTCTGTGATTGTACGCCAATCGGGGAATCGACGACCGCGCCGTCGGTGTAAGAAATTGTAAGAAAATTATGACGCAGCGAGGTGACGAGAAATCCACAAGTTGCTGAATTTTCAACAGGGATTAACGCTTGACACTTCGAGGGTGGGTCGGTAGAATGGCGGTTCGTCTGTAGTCCTTCCAGTTGACCTGGGATGACCTGCTCTTTGACAATCGGATGATACATGCCAGAACCCGTTTTCTGTTGTTGCCTTAGGGCAACAGCAGAGCTGCCACCACAACTCCTTCGGAGTAGCGGTGGCGGTGGTTTCTCTCTTGTTTCGGGTGTACCGGGACAAGGGAATATTGAGATAACCGAGCGATTTAACAGTTCGTTCCGTTCGTGAGAGCTTCGGTTTTCACGGACGAAACTGCCCTTTGCTCCGCTTCGCGGGGCTCAGGGTGAACAGGCTTCAAACGAGAGTTTGATCCTGGCTCAG
>DATNKL010000149.1:0-20703 GCA_035603415.1 Candidatus Acidiferrales bacterium | reverse complement strand
ACGGCCCTCGCGTCCTACGGACTGAGTCTGGAAGATTTACGCATCGCGTTGAGTCAAGCCAACGTCGATCAAGCCAAAGGAACCTTCGACGGAAAGCATCAGGCTTACACCATCGGCGCCAACGATCAGCTCATCGGCAGCGACAGCTACCGGCCGATCATCATCGCTTATCGCAACGGCGGAGCCGTCCGGCTTACGGATGTGGCGACGGTGCTCGACGGTTCCGAGAACGTTCGGCAAGCTGCCTGGGCCAACAAAAATCCCGCGGTCATCCTCAACATTCAACGCCAGCCGGGCGCGAACATTATTTCCGTCGTCGATCGTATCAAAAAACTTTTGCCGCAACTGCAATCTTCTTTGCCCGCTGCCATTCAGGTGAATATTCTCACCGACCGCACCACTACCATTCGCGCGTCGGTGGCCGACGTGCAATTCGAGTTGATGCTGACCATCGGCTTAGTAGTGATGGTCATCTTTCTTTTTCTGCGCAGCGTGCGCGCCACCATCATTCCCAGCTTCGCCGTGCCGCTTTCCATTGTGGGCACCTTCGGCGTGATGTACCTGTTGGGCTACAGCCTCAACAACCTCTCCTTGATGGCGCTCACCATCAGCACCGGTTTCGTGGTGGACGACGCCATCGTCATGATCGAAAACATCACCCGCTATATCGAGGAAGGCGAATCGCCGTTGCAAGCGGCGCTGAAAGGTTCGTCGCAAATCGGATTCACGATTTTGTCTCTGACGGTCTCGCTGATCGCGGTATTGATTCCGCTATTGTTCATGGGCGACATCGTAGGCAGACTTTTCCGCGAGTTCGCCATCACGCTGGCGGTGACCATTCTAGTCTCTGCTTTTGTGTCGCTGACGCTCACCCCCATGATGTGCGCCAAACTTTTGCGGCACCGGCCGCGCGAACAGGAAGGCTGGTTTTACCGCAAATCGGAAAACGCGTTTAACCGCGTGATCGCGGCCTATGGGCGCACGCTGAAAGTGGTGTTGCAATACCGCGGCATCACTCTGTTGGTCACCGTCGGCACGCTGGTCGCCACCATTCTGCTGTACATCTACGTTCCCAAAGGATTTTTCCCGGTGCAGGATACCGGCGTGATCTTGGGAGTTTCTGAAGCCCCGCAAGATGTTTCCTTTCCCGCGATGGCGCGGCGGCAGCAAGCGCTGGCGGATGTTATTTTGCGCGATCCCGCGGTGGAGAGTTTGTCTTCCTTTATCGGCGTCGACGGCACCAATACCACGCTGAACAGCGGGCGCATCCAGATCAATTTGAAACCGCTGGAGCAGCGTAAAATTAATGCCAGCGATGTAATTCGCCGCCTGCAGCCGGAGGTGGCCAAAGTTGATGGCGTGTCTTTGTTTATGCAGCCGGTGCAGGACCTGACGGTAGAGGACCGCGTAAGCCGCACGCAGTTTCAGTACAGCCTCGAAGACGTCGACCCCAAAGAGTTGGCGTACTGGACTCCCCGCTTCATTGAAAAGCTGCAGGCTGTGCCGGAGATTCGCGACGTTGCCAGCGATCAGCAAAACCAGGGGCTGCTGGCGACGCTGACCATCGATCGCGATACCGCCGCGCGCCTCGGTGTGCTACCCGCGGATATCGACAACACGCTGTACGACGCTTTCGGCCAGCGCCAGGTCTCCACCATCTTCACGCAGCTCAACCAGTATCACGTGGTGTTGGAAGTGGATCCGCAATTCCAGCAGGATCCCGGCGCGCTCAAGAGCATTTACGTGCACTCCTCCACCGGCCCGCAGGTTCCATTGAGCGCCTTCACGCGCATGGATCCGGGAAGCACGCCGCTGACGCTGAATCATCAGGGACAATTTCCCGTGGTGACGTTGTCGTTCAACCTCGCGCCGAAAGCGGCGCTGGGCGACGCAGTAAACGCAATCAACAAAATCAAACATGATTTAAATATGCCCCCCAGCGTCCAGGGACTTTTCCAGGGCACGGCGGCGGCGTTTCAAAATTCGCTGGCGAACGAGCCTATCCTGATATTGGCCGCGCTGGTCACGGTGTATATCGTGCTGGGCGTTTTGTACGAAAGCTACGTTCACCCCATCACGATTTTATCCACGCTGCCATCCGCCGGAGTCGGCGCGATCCTGGCCCTGTTGCTGTGCCACACGGAATTCAGCGTGATTGCGTTGATCGGCATCATCCTGCTGATCGGGATCGTCAAGAAAAACGCCATCATGATGATTGACTTTGCTCTGGAGTCGGAGCGCAAAGAAGGCATGGCGCCGCGGGACGCGATATACGAAGCGTGCTTGTTGCGCTTTCGCCCGATCATGATGACCACCATGGCCGCTTTATTGGCGGGTTTGCCGCTAGCTTTGGGAACCGGCGTGGGAGCGGAGTTGCGTCGCCCGCTGGGAATCACCATTGTCGGTGGTTTGATTTTGAGCCAGTTGCTGACGCTATACACCACGCCAGTCGTTTATCTCGCGTTCGATTGGCTTGCGCACCGATTCAAGTTTCGTATCGGCAATCCCATGGAAGAGTCTAGTGATGGTCATGCGGCGCCCAGCCCAGCGCGCGGAGATTAGCCAGTGCACCTCACCTCCAACTTTTCCGCTCCGTTCATACGCCGCCCTGTGGCGACGTCACTAATCACCATTGCGATTTTTCTTTCGGGAGCAGTGGCATTTAATTTTTTGCCAGTAGCGCCACTGCCGCAGGTGGACTTCCCAACAATTTCAATTGGCGCAAGCCTGCCGGGCGCGAGCCCGGAGACCATGGCGTCCGCCGTGGCCACTCCGTTGGAGCGGCAATTCGGCCGCATCGCGGGCGTTACGCAGATGACTTCTTCGAGCGGACTAGGGAACACCGGCATCGTTTTGCAATTTGACCTTAATCGCGATGTGAATGCCGCGGCCCGCGACGTTGAGGCCGCCATCAACGCGGCGCGCAGCCAATTGCCCGCCGATCTGCCTTATCAGCCAACGTATCGCAAGGTGAATCCCGCGGACGCGCCCATTTGGTTGCTATCGCTGACTTCCGATAACGTGCCGCCGGCAGAAATCTACGACGCGGCCAACTCCGTCCTGGCACAAAAACTCGCACAGATAAGCGGTGTTGGCCAAGTGTTTGTGTGGGGCAGCTCGAGTCCCGCAGTGCGCGTGGAAGTAAATCCCACGCAGTTGAATAGCTACGGCGTAAGCCTGGAAACGGTGCGCAAGGCGTTGCAGTCCGCGAACGCCAACCTGGCCAAAGGCTCGGTCTCTAACGAACAAAAAACCGTAAACATCACCGACACCGACCAGCTTTTTAAAGCCTACGAATATCAGCCGCTGATTATTGCCGGGCACGCCGGCTCGGCGCTTCGACTGCAGGACGTCGCACAAGTTGTAGATTCGCTCGAGGACACTCGCAACTTGGGCCTCGCCGGCGGACACCGCTCCGTCATCCTCGCCGTGTTCCGCCAACCCGGCGCAAATATGATCGCCACCGTCGACCGTATCCTGCCCATGCTTCCCCTTCTGCGCTCTTCCATCTCGCCTTCACTGCATTTGAACGTGCTCATTGATCGCACCACCACCATTCGGTCGTCGGTGCACGATGTGGAAGTCGCGCTGATCATCTCGATTCTTCTGGTGATTTTTGTGGTCTTCGCGTTCTTGCGGAATGTGTGGGCCACGGTAATTCCCAGCGTGGCGGTGCCGCTTTCCTTGGTCGGCACCTTTGGCGTCATGTATCTTTGCCATTACAGCCTCGACAATCTGTCCTTGATGGCGTTGACCATTTGCACCGGATTCGTCGTCGATGACGCCATCGTAGTGATTGAAAATATCGCGCGGCACATCGAATCGGGAATGGCTCCCTATGCGGCGGCGATGAAGGGCGCGCGCGAAATTGGTTTCACGGTCATTTCCATGAGCGTGTCGCTGGTAGCTGTATTCATTCCCATCTTGATGATGGGCGGCATTGTGGGCCGGCTCTTCCGGGAGTTCGCCGTGGTACTCAGCGTGGCCATCGTGGTGTCGCTGTTCATTTCGCTTACCACCACACCCATGATGTGCGCGCGGTTTTTGCGGCACGACACCGGGCGCCACAACCGGCTGTACCGTTTTTCAGAGCGCGCTTTCCACCGCCTGTTGAGCACGTATGATTTTTCGCTAAAGTGGGTACTGCGGCACGAGTTTTTGATTCTGCTGCTTACCATCGGCACGGTGTGCCTCAACATTTATTTATTCGCGAAAACGCCAAAAGGATTTTTTCCCCAACAGGATACCGGGCGCATCTCTGGGCTGATTCAGGGCGATCAGGATCTGTCCTTCCCGGCCATGGCTGAAAAAATGCGCGCGTTTACTGACATTGTTTTGCAAGATCCGGCCGTAGACACCGTGGCGTCCTTTGCTGGTGGTGGAAACGGCGGTGGCACGGCGCGCATGTTCGCGTCCTTGAAACCCTTGAAAGAGCGCAAGATCAGTGCCGATGAGGTGATTGGGCGCATCCGCCAAAAGACCGCCGCAATACCGGGAGCCTCGTTGTTCCTGCAGGCCGTCCAGGACCTCGGCATTGGCGGCCGGTTTGGTGGCGCGCAATATCAGTACACCTTGCAGGCTGACAATCTTGACGATTTGAATCACTGGGCGCCGATAATTATGGAACGCATGCGCGCGATCCCGGAATTGCGCGACGTAAACAGCGATCAGCAAATGAAGGGGCTGCAAACCTCCCTGTTCATCGATCGCGACACGGCTTCACGCATGGGCGTGAATGTTCTGGATATCGACAACACTCTCGCGGACGCTTTCGGACAGCGCCAGGTTTCGAATATTTATAAAGGGCTGAATCAGTACCACGTGGTTATGGAAGTTGCGCCGGAAGCGCAGCAAGGGCCGGAAGCGCTCAACACAATTTATGTGCCTTCCAAGAGTGGGAAATTAATTCCGCTCAGCGCGTTCGCGCGTTACGAGCCGTCCAATACCGCTCTATCCGTCAATCACCAGGGCGTGTTTCCAGCCATCACGCTGTCGTTCAATCTTGCGCCCGGAGCTTCTCTGGGTCCCGCTGTGGAGCATATCGAGGCGGCGCAACGCGAGCTGCGAGTTCCTGCCGCCGTGCACGCCATGTTTCAAGGCAACGCGCAGGCCTTTCAGGATTCTCTCGCCACCGAAGGGCTGTTGATCATCACTGCTTTGGCCGCCGTGTATATCGTACTTGGCATCCTTTATGAAAGTTACATTCATCCCATCACGATTCTGTCCACCATTCCTTCGGCGGGCATCGGCGCGCTGCTGGCGATTCGTTTCATGAAATCGGACCTGAATATCATCGCGCTGATTGGAATTATTTTGCTGATCGGCATCGTGAAGAAAAACGCCATTCTAATGATCGACTTCGCGGTGCAAGTGGAACGGGAAGGGCACAAATCCCCGGTAGAAGCCATCTACGAAGCGTGCCTGCTGCGCTTCCGGCCCATTTTGATGACCACCATGGCGGCATTGCTTGGTGCGCTGCCACTGGCCTTGGGTAGCGGCGTTGGCTCCGAACTGCGTCGACCACTTGGTATCACCATCGTCGGCGGATTAATCCTGAGCCAGATGCTCACGCTGTTTACCACGCCGGTGGTGTACATCTATATGGACCGGCTGCAAAGCTTTATTCAAACTCTCCGAAGGCACGGCGCGTCTGCCACTCCAGCGCCGGCACAAACCGACTAAATTACTGCGCCACGTTATGATGTTGATTTTAGAGCGGGCGTTAATCTCTGATGCAACTCCAACTAGTGGGCAGGACTGTCTGACTCTGGCTTTGCTCGCCGTAGACGGTAGGCTTCCGTGGAGCCATTCAATCCCACACAAATCCCAACGACCGAAGAATCCCGCGCCGATGAGCATTGCTCAGGACTTTGCAGTACAGGGATAAGCGGGATAGTTGTTCCCAGCAGAAAAATCATCTTCCGATTTGCCCCAAAGGGAACAGCGCGATGCCAGCCGAGTTGCTCTACCATCGCCACCGGAAAATAGAATAGGGTACCGTCCTTAGGGGTCACTTGTCGTTCGTCGTAAGTAAGGAAAGCGAAGCCCCCACACGGTTGTGGAAAATAATCCTTTATCTTGGGATCGGTCACTTTGATGGTGCAACCTTCCCAGCTTTGAAGAATTTCCAATACGTGAGTCGAGGCTGCAAAAGAAAATCTTCCGGAGCTGTCGGTGTGAGTTTGATCTTCGCGCAGTACACTGACGTTTCCAAATTCCCAAATTCTTGCCTGTAAACATACGCTCATACCGGGAAGAGGCTTGCCGGTACTAGCGTCCACGACTGTCGCGGAGATGGGCGGCACGAATTTCGCCTTCCAAAAAAAGATCATAGAGGCTAATAAAACAATGAAGGACAGAAAACTCAAGGCGAGATATTTCAGCCAACGCTTCAGCTTGGGTGGAGTTGCGTCGTTACCAGCGCAGGCCTACCCGTATTGGGTAGCTTGTCATGTTGGCGAAAAAAAAGGCCCACAACGATTGCGGGCCTTTCTTATCGATGACCTTGATTTTACGGGGTGCATCTGCCGCTCCAGCACACCCACAAAGCGGCTGACCGGCCTGGCTTACGGCTTTGACAAGGGTAACGGCTGATCGAGGTTTATCTCTGACTTTACCGCCACCACGCCGGATTCATTTGCGTGCGAATTAGCGCTCGGCCTCGTCAGATAAACCAGAAACGGCGCCACTTCAAAGGGCATCTTTTCGTATTCAGCGACGGAGCCCTCAGGCTCCAGCTTGCGCAACATCAGGCGGTCGTCCCACGGCTGAACGATGATGCGTCCGCCCAGCGGCAAGGCTGCGACAGTGTTCGCGGCAGATTTAGTCGTCGGCTGCTGCGAAGTTACGGCCACGGCGATTGTCGAGGTGCCTGGGATGCTGTCGCCCAGGTGCGGGCTGATCAGATTGGGTATTTCCTTGCTGCGTTCTTGCAACGCCTGGAAAAATGCCTGCGCCGATCCGGACTGATCGCGATACGGAGATTTCTTCAGTAGCTCAGCGCCTTTTTTGTTGGCCGCCTCTTCTTCCTCGGCGTTGCGCGCAAATCCAAAGTGATGGAAGGTTTCTTTCTCGTCAAAACGCATATGGCTGAAAAACGCAAACTGCGTGTCCATGCGGTGGCCGAGCGTCACGTGGCCCAGTTCATGCGCAAGAATCGCGGCGAGGCTGGCTTCATCGGGCAGCACGTCGATCAATCCACGGCTCAACACAATGGTGTGGCCCATGGTGAAGGACTCGAGCGTGGAGGTCATCAGCACGCGGCAGTGCACTTCCGGCTGGATATCCAGATCGTTGGTCACTTCCAGGTTGTTCACCACCGTTTCCAGCAGCTTGTCCACGTCGCCGTACGGCGCCATGAGGCCCATGCGCTGCATTTTCTCCGCGACGTTGTCTTCGGCCTGGCGCTGCCACGCGCGTCTGGCGTGCAGCGGCGAATAACCTTTGCCTATCTCAGCTTGGTCTGTAACTTGCGGTCCTTCGATCTGCACGCTGGTCAGCGTTTGTTCCGGGTGCTGTTGATTCAGTTCGTAACCCCACAGCCGCGTCTGCGCTTTGAAGGCCTGGAAAGCGGAATGTTTTTGCTTTCCGTACTGCACGTTGCCCTCTTCGCTATACACAAAGGAGGGCAGCCATTCGTTTTTCGCGGAGTTGGAGCGCCAGCTGTCAAAGTTAAAATAAAAGCTGCTGCTCGAAGATCCCGTATATGCGCCGTTGAAGCGCACGATATGGTAGTCCTGATCTTCTACCCAGATGCGTCCCGCAAAACGCCCCTTACCCGAGCCGGGTAAAGGGTCAACGTCAAAAATCAAGCAGCGCACTTCGCCCAGAAATTCCTGGCCTGCATACGCGAACTTGTAGTGCTCCCTGTCGAAACCGTCCGCGTCCAGATAAATCATTTGCAGAAATCCGCGCGGCAAAAAATCGCTCGAGAAAAAGCGCCCAACGCTCAGTAGAAGTTTTCGCTTCCCGCTGTCATTGATGAGCTGCTCGAGTTCCACGCCCTTTGCCAGTTCCGCGCGCCCCAGAAAATATCTGTCGCCGTCGATAACCGCACCCAGTTCTTTATCTGGCCGTACCGTCTGGATGTACGTCTCCACCAGCGGCGAATACCCCCGCAACATCTGCACCTCGGCTTGCTCCTGGGTCACGATCTTGTCCACCACCGCAGTGACAGTGGTGGACTCCCGTGCCTCCGCGGCAAACGGCACAACTCCCAGCAGCAAGGCTGCGGGCAAAATCATTCGCGTGCGCATGCGGTTCTCCGGCATTAGCAGATTTTAAGGATGAGGTGACGACCAGAATCCTAGCTGCTGGCGACGCTGCTGCCATCTGTCCCGAAGCACAGTTTACGGACAGCCGTCTGCGCGTTTCGCGGGAGGAATTCTTTGCTTTTCGGCGGTAACTCTTTCAAGATAAAGCCACATTCAACCCAGCGGAGGGAAATCAAGTCTATGAATCTTACAGAAACGCCAGTAATTGTGACTTGGCCGGAAACTCATTATGTCTTCCTCGAGAAGATTGGTCCGTTCCAAAATACCGCCCCGGCGGCCTGGGGAACCCTGCACAAATCGGTTCCTGCAATTTCCGAACACAACAAGATCACCGGCTATACGAGTCTCTACAAAGTAGGTCCGAAGATTTATCGTGCCGGTGTTTCGCTCGCTGCCCCGCCACAACAGTTGAACGAGGGCCTGGCGTATGAAAAATTCAAAGGCGGCAAGTACATGAAGTTTGTTTTAACCGGGCCATACTCGGACCTGCCCCAAGCGTCGCGCCGCGTATTTGAGATTGTCGCGGAGAAAAAAATCCAGCTACGAGACGATTACTGCATCGAAAATTACGCCAGCGATCCGAGAACAACACCCGAGGATAAATTAGTCACCGAGATACTCGTTCCCGCGGTGTAAGCAGCTTCCAAACGCGATCGCGAAAATTCTGGAATTATAAACGTGGGCTTTTACTTCACGTTACGAACTGCCGATCAAATAGCCGGTAAGAAAAACCAGCACGCCGCCGACGATGACCTGAAAAGCAGCTTGTAAAAACGGCGTATCCATATAGCGGTGGCGAATGTAAGCGATGGTCGCAAGTTCAACGGCGACGACGACAATCGCGATTCCTATGGCTATGTGGAAGTTGGAAATTAGAAACGGAAGCGTGTGTCCAAGGCCGCCGGCAGTGGTCATCAAGCCGGTGGCTCCGCCGCGGATCCACGGAGAGCCTCGGCCCGTGAGTGATCCGTCGTCGGAAAGCGATTCCGCGAATCCCATGGAGATTCCCGCGCCGATGGATGCCGCGAGCCCGACCAGAAAGGCTTCCCAACTTTTATGGGAAGCGAACGCCGCCGCAAATAACGGTGCCAGCGTGGAAACCGAGCCGTCCATCAATCCGGCGAGTCCGGGCTGCACCACCTGCAACAAGAACAGCTTGCGATGCGATTCGTCTTCTTGCGCGCGGGCGCCTTCGGTCAGGTGTTTCTCTTCCAGGTCGCCGGCGGTGGCGGAGTGTTTTCTTTCTTCATCGGCAAGCTTGTTCAAAAGCTCGCGAATCGAAACATCGGTGATGCGGCTGACCGCTTTGTCATAAAATCGCGCCGCCTCCATTTCCATGACGCGCGCCTGGCGCCTCGCCACGTTCACGCCCAGCGGGCGAGTCAGCCAGGTGGGCTTGCGCTGCAAAAATCCCTTTACGTTTTCGCGGCGAATCAAGGGGATGCGGTCGCCAAATCGCTCGCGAAACATGGCCATCAGCCGGTCGCGATGCACCACTTCCTCTTCGCGCATTTCTTCAAACATCTGCGCGGTCGCGGGATAGGAATCGCGCAAACCCTCGGCAAACTCCCCGTAAATGCGGCCGTCTTCTTCTTCGGAAGCAATGGCCAGGGCCAAAATTTCCTTTTCCGTCAAGTCTCTGAACTTTTTCTGCGCCATCTTGTCCTGGGTACCTCTATGGGGAAGAAGAATCGCACAAACAGTGAGAGTAAGCCACTCACTGGAAATGTCGCTCCGGGCTCGCCGAGAACCCGCATAATATCGAGGCTGATTCAAACTTCGCCGGAATAATGAGAGTGCCCATGCCTGCAATCGTTTCACCCTCGGAATGGACGGAACTTGTCGCGCGACAACGCTGGGAAGAATTACGCGGCAAGTTGGAGCGCACGCACGTTTCCGATATAGCGGAAATGTTAACCGCCTTGCCGCCCAAAGAACGCGCTATCGTGTTTCGCTTGGTGGCGCGCGAGCGTGCCGCGGAAGTTTTTGGTTACCTGGCGCCGAGCGAGCAGAGCGAATTGATTCATTCGCTGACGGCGGACGAAGTGAAACGCATGCTCAACGCGATGCGCCCAGACGACCGCACGCGATTTTTTGGAGAAATGGCCGCGGAAGTCACGCGGAAACTTCTCGAAGGTCTTTCACCGGAAGAGTTGAGGGAATCGCGCGAGTTGCTGGGTTATCCACCCGACAGTGTGGGCCGCTATATGACCCCGCACTACGTGTCCATTTCTCCGGACATGACTGCCGGCGAAGCGCTCGAACATATTCGCCAGGTCGGGCACAAAAGTGAAACGCTGAACGTGGTTTATATCCTGGATGTGAACGGGAAATTGCTGGAAGACATTCGGCTTGGTTCGCTAGTGTTGGCCGATCCGCAGACTAAAGTGAGGGACATTGCCGACCCCGCGTTGGTTTCCTTGCATGCCATGGACGACCGCGAGACCGCGCTGGCCGCATTTGAAAAATACGACCGCGTGGCGCTGCCGGTAACCGACGCGGAGGGAAATATGTTGGGCGTTGTGACCGTCGACGACATGCTGGACGTCGCGCAGGCGGAAGCCACAGAGGACATTCAAAAGATCGGCGGCTCGGAAGCGCTGGATGCGCCGTACATCCAAGTTAGCTTGTGGGACATGATTCGCAAGCGCGGCGGGTGGCTGTCGGCGTTGTTTCTGGGAGAAATGCTGACGGCCACCGCGATGTCATTTTTCGAAGGCGAAATCGCCAAAGCGGTGGTGCTGGCATTGTTTGTGCCGCTGGTCATCAGTAGCGGCGGAAATTCCGGCTCGCAAGCGGCGTCGCTGATCATTCGCGCGCTGGCGCTGCGGGAATTGAAATTACGCGATTGGTTTAGAGTATTCCGCAGGGAATTGATTTCAGGACTCGCGCTCGGGTTCATGTTGGGTGTGATTGGTTTTTTTCGCATTGTGTTGTGGCAACACCTGCATCTGACGAATTATGGCGCGCATTACCTGCTGCTGGCCTTCACGGTTTGGGCCAGTTTGATTGGCGTGGTGATGTTCGGAACGCTGGCGGGGAGTATGTTGCCGTTTATTTTGCGCGGATTGGGATTCGACCCGGCGGCGAGTTCGGCTCCGTTGGTAGCTACGCTGGTGGATGTCACTGGGTTGTGCATTTATTTTTCCGTGGCGCTGCTGATCCTGCGCGGAACGCTGTTGTAAGAAAAGACCAGTGAGTGCGGACGGAACTTACTGCTTGGTTTGCGCGGTGCCGCGCGGTCCGATAGAATTTTGGCTGCTATCCTTCCGCGTGCAGGAGTGATCATGAGTCCTACCACCAATGAAAATGAGCGCATGAATCGACCGCTCGACGTTGTCGATCCGCAAATTGCTGAGCTGTTGCGCGATGAAGCGCGCAGGCAAGCCACCGGCCTGGAGCTGATCCCCTCTGAAAATCTGGTGTCCGAAGCAGTGCTGGAGGCCATGGGCTCCATTTTCACCAACAAATACGCGGAGGGCTATCCGGGTAAGCGCTATTACGGCGGTTGCGAGTATGCGGACAAAGTGGAACAACTGGCCATCGATCGCGCAAAAGAATTATTCGGGGCCGAGCACGCCAATGTGCAGGCGCATTCGGGGACCTCCGCCAACGTCGCGGTGTACATGTCCGCGCTGCAACCCGGCGACACCGTGTTGGGAATGAACCTGGCGCACGGCGGGCATTTAACGCATGGGCATCCGCTGAATTTTTCCGGGCGTATGTATAAGTTTGTGCCCTACGGCGTCAAGAAGGAAGACGAGCGCATCGATTACGAGGAGCTGGAGAAATTAGCGCAGGAGCATCGACCCAAAATGATTGTGGCGGGCGCGAGCGCGTATTCGCGAATCATCGATTTCGAGCGCATCGCAAAAATTGCTAAGGCCGCTGGAGCTTTATTTTTCGTGGATATGGCGCACATCGCGGGGCTGGTTGCGGCAGGAATCCATCCGAGTCCGGTGCCGTATGCGGATTTTGTTTCGACTACGACGCACAAGACGTTGCGAGGACCGCGGGGGGGATTGGTGCTGTGCAAAACGGCATTTGCGAAGGAATTGGATAAATTGACGTTCCCCGGGACGCAGGGCGGGCCGCTGGTACACATCATTTCGGCCAAGGCGGTGTGCTTGAAGGAAGCCATGGAGCCCTCGTTTAAGGAGTATCAGAAACAGGTGACGCTGAACGCCAAGGCAATGGCGGCGGCCATCGCCAAGCGCGGCTTTCGCATTGTTACCGGAGGCACGGACACTCATTTATTTCTCGTGGAAGTGCATTCGCGCGGAATTACCGGAACGGACGCGGAAAAAGCGCTGGATCGCGCCGGAATTACCGTCAATAAAAACTCCATTCCTTTTGATCCACTGCCGCCGATGAAAGGCGGAGGAATACGGCTGGGCAGCCCCTCGGTTACCACGCGAGGCTTGCGAGAACTGGAGATGCAAGAGGTGGGGGATTGGATCGCTGATGTTCTTGAGCATATGGGTGAGAGTACGGTAGAACAACGTGTGCGTAAACAGGTGGCGGAACTGGCTGGACGTTTTCCGGTTTATGCGGCGCGCATGAATGTTCGTGCCGCGAGCCGCGTGCAAGTCAGCGCCTGATAGTTGAAAATGCTAGCGGTTAGCCAGTCAAACGCGGTCGCAGATTATCTTACCAACCAAAACCCTTAGTCAACGAGTCCGGCTGTCCCAAGACTGGCCTTTCGGCCAGTAGATTCTAAAGCACTCAGCGAGTAATCTCGCGACTCGCATGGCAATTCTTTACGCAACGTGGTTCGCTCTTTTCGTCCTCACCTGGCTGGTTATTCGTGTTAAGACCGTTCAACTTTTGCCGTTGGCCATAAGTGAAAGGCCTGCTGTGGGGCGGATGGGAGCGGCGGCGTGCATGCGTGAGATTTCCAGAAGTTCGCAATGAATATCGCTAACGAGGGAAATCTAATGACCGAAACCGAAGCGTTCCGGGAATTTAAGACCGGTCTGAATTTGCTGCGCGACAATCATCCTGCAAGAGCTCTGCCGCATATGCGCCGCGCGGTGGACCTCGATCGAAATAATCCATATTACATGTCCTATCTTGGAGTGGTCCTGGCGCGCTCCGAAAAAAAATGGGGAGAAGCGGAGAGGCTATGCGATTCCGCGGTGCGCATGAAGCGCAACCAGGCTCAACTTTATCTAAATCTCGCTGACGTGTATAAAAGCGCGGGCCGTCGCGATGAGGCGGTGGAGGCTTTACAGGCTGGATTAAAGTTCGCCCGCCGCGACGTACGACTAAACATCGCGATGAACAAACTGGTGCCACGCCGGAGTCCGGTGGTGGGCTTTCTGGGCCGCACGCACCCCATCAACCGGCAACTCGGGAAATTGCGGCACCGCACCTTGAGTATTTTGGGCAAGGAACGGATGAGTTTGGGGAAGCCGATCACGGCGTAACCAACGAAGACGGCAACATTTCAGTTAGTGAGCAGACGGGCAGGGCATCCGCCATCACGGGGATGCCCTGTTTTTCATTGGATATGAATTTAGTTCTGTTGGCCTGGTGCGTCGAAGGAGTAGCTGCGCTCGGTTATTTCGATCAGGGTTTTGAACCCGATCCCGATCATGCCGTTCTCCAAGACGTCCTTACGAACCACTTCGGCGAGATATTCGCGGCCAATTGTAGAGGGGTCGCCGGGATAGGGCATGGTGACAAAAAGGCGCTGGCCCACTTCGTAGCCCAGTTCCGTGGTGTGGAAATAAATCCCGCTGCGGGAGACGCTGACGGTGCCGCGCAGATCGTCGAAGTAGGTCTTTTCCGGATCGGATGGACGGATGCGCATCACCTGGGTGATCTTGCAGCGGCGGCTGCCGCGGCGCTCGGAAACCGCTGGTGGGGTGGATGCCGGGGCGGCGGATGTTTTCTTCAAGGGGTCCTGCCTGGTAGCCATTCTATATAACCTCTCGCGCCAAAAAAGCTATGTCGAGAGAAAGTGTGCGCCGGTTGGAGAAGTAAAACCATAGCGGAGCCGTACCCCTCCAGAAATAGCCCAAACGCGAAGATATTGGTAGTACCTCGGTACTATGAAGCGATCGGGGTGTTGACGATCGGAAGTGGGGAAAAAAGCGACGGCGCTCCAAATCGGGATTTGGTACCGGAGTGGGACTTTCCTGTGCGCGGGTATTCCGAATTTGAAAACGTTAACCCTAATCGTTGCCGGACATCGACGATTGCAAATACTGCGGTTGTGGAATTGCAAGGTCTCTTATGGCGTCCAACCAGCGGAGTTCGCGATCTGCGAGATCACCGCGGGAGAGTTCTATGAAGTCGGAGGCCTTGCTAATGAACGCCAGTGCACATCAGGGATTACAACCAGGGAACGCAGCGCAAGAGGCATACAAAGACAACAGAGGAATCGCAGACTCCGTAACTACGGAGACGTCGAAGTCCTGCGACTTGTCGCAAAAATCGAGAAAGATTCGCGTGCGAGTCGACTCGGGAAACCGCGCGTGGCATGAAGGATTAACGACAATGCTGGCGCACCATGCCGGCTTGGAAATAGTCAGCGGAGACGCGAATGAAATATTTCGCGTTGAAAAGATTCTTGAAGATTTACCGGACGTGCTGTTGCTTACCTCCTGCGGAGATCTCGACAGCGATATCTCGAACATTCGCAAAGTGCGGGTGGCGGCGCCAGAAGTACGTATTGTGATGTTCGGCGGCGCGGGTGCGGAGCGGGAATTTCTTCAATATGTGCGCGCTGGAATTCGGGGGTATCTTCTGCTAGGAGCCTCCGTTGAAGATGTATGGGAAACGTTGGAAGCGGTGTATGCCGGGAAAGCATCGTGTCCGAGTTCGCTTTGTGGGCTGTTGTTTAATTATTTTGAGCGCGAAGCGACCAGTTTGCCTTCCGGAGCGGTACGGCAGCAGTTGGGTTTGACGCGACGCGAGCAGCAGTTGGTTCCGCTGATTGCGCTGGGGCTAACGAATAAGGAAATTGCGAATCGCTTTTGCTTGTCGGAACAAACGGTGAAGAATCATTTATACCGCATGAAGCATAAGGTCGGCGCAGACAACCGGCTCGGAATCGTGCAAACCTGCCACACGCAGGGCTTCCTGTTGTAGCGTTTAGTGCTCAACTGCTCGGGCGCTCTGCCGTTGGCGGGCTTTTTGTTTAGGCCCTTTCTCTATTGAAAGTTGAAGGCCTGGAATTGGCATGCGTTGTTAGAACGCGGTGGTCGCAGATCACGGATTTGTGGGTTCAACAGTTAAATGTTTATTTGCCTCTGTGGTCATGGATTCGCAAAGTTTCCATAGCGCTTCCTCGGCGGCCTCGTCGTGAAATTGGCAGGGCTGTTCCTTACGATCAGACCAGAAGCGATTGGTGAGACCAGCAACGTCGGGGCTGGTTGCCAGCCACAGAATCGTGTCTGCACCTTCGCGAGGTGTTTTTCCATTCATGTTGGGCGCAAAAGTTTGCAGCAAGGCAGTATTCACCGGGCCGGGAGACATGGCGTTAGCCGTGATGCTTGAGCCTTGCAGACGGCGAGCCAGGGCCCAGGTCAACATGCGATTGGCTTGCTTGCTCTGCGAGTAAGCAGCGATGGCGTCGTAGCGGCGGCGCTTGAATTCCACATCACTCAAATCGAGCCCGCCTGCTAATTTCGACGATACATTAATGATTCGCGCGGCTGGTGCGCGGCGCAACTCGTCGAGCAGCAGGTTGGTCAGCAGAAAATATCCAAGGACGTTGGTGGCAAAAGTCAGTTCAATGCCATCAGGACTTTCCTGGCGTTGCGGCAGTCCGACAGCCGCATTGTTGATGAGGCAGTCCAGGACGGGATGTTTTTCGAGAAAGGTGCGCGCAGCCTCGCGGATGGAGCGCTGACTGCTGAGATCGACGATAAGTAATTCGACAGGGGCGCCGGGAAATTCGTGGGCGATGGTATCGAGCGCGGCTTGCCCTTTAGCGCGATCACGGCACGCCAGGATGATGCGTGCGCCTTTGGCCGCTAATCCGCGCGCAACGGCAAAACCAATTCCGGCATTGGCCCCGGTAACAAGATAAAGAAGCTGCGCTGAAGTATTTTTCTCAATTGGCATCTTTTTGCAGGGCCTAGAAAATTGTCGCCGGTTGGCGATGAGAGCGAAACTTTAAGCAGCTCCGGCTTAACGGCCGGCGTGAGGCTTTTAATTTTAATTCGCTCGGACAGATCCGAAAAGCGAATCAGCGCCGCGGCGTTGCTCGCTCCTTCGTTGCGCGTTTTAAAAGTGATGGGCTTGGCTTAACCTCATTGGAAAAAAGTGAAGTGAGCGGAGCTAGCTCAAACGCTCCATCAGACTCTTCCAGCGTTTCCAGGCGTCGGCACGGGCTTTGCGGTCCGCTTCTTTGGCGTCGGGGGCTTCTCCGGCGCGCATGAAACCGTGGCCGGCGCCTTCGTAGGTGACGGGCTCAAAAGTTTTGCCTGCGGCCTTCATGTTGGCCATGGCTTCAGGAAGGGTGGCGCCGATGCGTTGGTCATTACCGGCGTAGAAACCGTAGACCGCGGCTTTGATTCGCGCCATGGCATCTTTGTCTGGCGGCGGACCGTAGAATACGAAGGCGGCGGCAAGATCGGCACGATTGGTTGCGAAACGGAAGGTCTGTCCACCTCCCCAACAGAAACCAGCGACAAAAAGTTTGCCGTTGGAGGCGGGCAATTTGAGCGCGTAGTCGGCTGCGGCGTTGAGGTCGGCGGTGATTTGATCTGGATTCAAATGGCCTATAGCTTCGGTGGCCTTATCGCCAGGAAAATCGGAAGTGCGTCCACCGTTGGGCGCCATGCCGGAGAGCAGGTCGGGAGCGACGGCGATGTAACCAGCCTCAGCGACTTCGTCGGCCAGCTCTTGGGCCCAGTCGGTGAGGCCAAAAATTTCATGGATGATCAGAACGACGGGCTTTTTATCTTTTGATTCCGGGTACACGATGAACGTCTGGACCGTGCGCGAGTCATGTTTGACGGCGACCCACTCGCGATGACGAGGGGATTTTTTGAGTTGAGCCTGGGCCCAATCCTGGGCGCGGGCGTTCGAGGAGAAAAGAGTCAACGCAAAAATTGAGTAGAGAAGTGTGAAGGTGAGACGTTTCATTTGTGGTCCTCGCGGTATCGGCTGCCAGCTGGCGAGGAAATGATAATGCTGGTAGCGCTCGCTGACAAGTTTCCTGGCGCGTCGTGTCGTGCCGCAAGTGCTTCGACGCTTCGGTGGACTTTTACTTAGTTGAACGTTTAACTAAGCAGCGGCATTTTGCAGTTGAACGTTCAACTAAGCGGAAGCGCTTTTTCTTTGAATCGCTGAACCGGCGGGCGGAACTGTTTCTTAGTTTGAATGTTCAAACTAAGAACTTGTTGGGATGTTAGTTGAACGTTCAACCGAGGAGAAACGTTTAAAGTCGAACGTTTAACCAAGCGGCCGTCGATTCCGAGTTGCCGCGCATCCCTCAACGTATGCGCCTTATATTACTATCTAGTATTATACCACAACAGATAAAAAGAGGCAATAATTTTGAAATTTCGCCTCCGCTCGAAGACTCTTTAGATGAGGCCGATTTACTCATCGCGGAGGAGTATTGCGGGATCGATGGACAGGGCGCGGCGCGCTGGAATCCAGGTAGCCAGCAACCCGAGCGACGCCATGGCCAGGACAACGCCAGTCAACACCAGCGGATCGCGGGGAGTAGCCTGATATACGATGAAAGAGAGCACCCGGCTGGCCAGAATGCCGAGAAGCAATCCTACGAAGGAGCCAAAGGCGAGCAACTTGAATGCGCGCCCAAGCGCTGCCTGTAGCACTTCCTTGCGCTGGGCGCCGAGGGCCATACGAATTCCCAGTTCCTTCAGGCGCTTGCTGACGGAGTACGCCGCCATGCCGAAGATGCCGGTTATGGAGAGCATCGCGCCCATAATGCCCAGCACACCCAGCGCCATCGCCGCCACGCGCGAAGGAAACAGAGCGCTGTCCAGTTCTTTGTTCCACGGTTCGATGTAAAGCGGCAGACTGGCATCGAGGTCCCGCACGGCGCTTCGGATGGCGGCGACCAGTTGGCCCGGATCGCGGTCCGAGCGCACCGCCAGATATGTCTGACTCGATGGCGATTGCAGGATGGGAAGAAACATGGCCGGCTCGGGATCTTCAGTGAGGCTCCGATATTTTCCGTCTTGTACCATTCCCACCACTTGAACGCGTGTTCCATTCGGCATCTTGTAATAACCGCCCACTGCGTTTGTTACGGAGCCAAACATTTTGCGGGCAAATTCCTGGTTGACCACTGCCACCCGCGGCGAGTCTTTATCGTCATACCACGTAAAGGTCCTTCCGGAGAGCAAGGCGGTGCTGGCGGCGTGGAAGTATTCGGGAGAGATACTGAACTTGAAGGCATCAGCAGCGGCATTCGATGACCTCAGGTCTGTGCTGTCATCGGTGAAGGCGAGCGATCCGTTGTAACCCCCAGCGACCAATGGCGCCGCATCAACCAATCCCACGGACTCGACACCAGCGATCTTCTCTACAGCATCAATTATGCGATTTTGCATCCTGGGAACGGTATCGCCTCTGTAATCGGCCATACTTAGCTCGGTGTCGACCAGCATGACATTCCGCGGTTCAAAACCGAAATTGCTATGCAGCGATCGGTGCAGTCCACGCACGGCAACCATCGAAGACGTGACGAGCACGGCGCAGATGGCAATCTGCACGGCAATCAAGAGGTCTCGGACAGTAATCCGCCGCCCAACCCGGGCGAGTGATCCTGACTTGACGATCTCATAGGGATCGGTGTGAAGCACCTGCCTTACGGGGACGGCGCCAAAGAGCAGTCCGCTCGCTAGAGTCAGTAGCAAAGCTAGTGCATAAACATTTGCGTCCGGGTTCACAGGCACATGGACAGGCCATTTGGAAAATGGCTGCCACACGCTCAGTCCGCTCAATAGCATACGGCTGCCGAAGAGTCCGACAGCGCCTCCGAGGAGTGAAAGCAACAGGGCTTCGGTAAATAATTGGCGCAGAACGCGGGTGCGACTCGCTCCCAACGCAAGTCGCAGAGCAACTTCCCGGGAACGGTCAGCGGCGCGCGCGGCAAACAGGCTGCCGAGGTTGGCACATGCGGCCAGTAGAATCAGCCCCGCCAGCAGCATTAACCCGGTCATGAATGCTCGCATTGGCTTGCCGAGATAGTCGCCATAAAGACCTGGACGAGCCAAAGTAAAGGTCCTTTGGTCATCGTCTTTGGGATATGTTTTTTCCAGGTAGGAGCCAATCGAGTTCAGATCGGCAATCGCCTGCGCGGCAGTGACCCCTGCTTTCAGATGTCCCATGGTCATAAAAACCCAACGCTTCCCGCGCGCGGTCAGGAAATTCTCGCTCTCCACTTGCTCCTGGTTGACGATGGGCACAAAGAAATCGGGATTGAAAAACACCAGAGTCCCATGAAACTCAGGCGGAGCTACACCGACGATGGTGAAGGGATGCTTGTTGAGCTGCACGGTGTGGCCCATTACGCTACGATCATCCTGAAAACGGGTGTGCCAATACGCATAGCTGAGCACGATGTAGGGAGCGCTGTTGGCGCCATGCTCATCGGAGTCGTGGAAGACACGGCCAAGGTACGGATGAATCCCCAGCACGTCGAAGTAGTTCCCACTAACTTCATAGAGCCAGACGCGGGATGGATTTTCGCCGGTGTCGAGCCCCGCCTGAGCGGCGTTATACGCAGCCAGGCCATCGAAGCTGTGGTTGCGATCGCGCAGATCGAGATAGTCGGGATAGGACTGATATGAGGAAGCCTCGTTTCCATGCTGGATTCCGTAGAGGCTCTCCGCATCGGGCATATTCAGCGGGTGCAGTATCAGAGCATTCAATACGCTGAAAACCACGGCATTTGCACCGATTGCCACAGCCAGCGTCACGATGGCCACAGCGGTAAAGCCCGGGTTTTTTCGGAGTTGCCGGAGGCCATAGCGGCAATCGGCGGCCACGGAGTGAAGCCAGTTGCCCATGCGTGCTTCGCGAACCTGCTCCTTGACTTGTTCGCTGCCGCCAAGCTCGATCCGTGCGGCACGTTGCGCTTCGCCCGGCGGCATACCCGCGCGGATGTTTTCCTCGATGAGCAACTCGAGGTGGGAGCGAATCTCTTGGTCTAGATCGCTGTCGCGACGGTCAAAGGAAAAGAGATTTCGGAAAAAACTTCGTGCTTTTGCGAGGAGTGGCATGCCAGACCCCCTTCTACGAGGCTTCCAAAGCCCGCGCGATGGCCGAGGAAATGCGGGCCCACTTCTGAGTTTCCCCTTCAAGTTGTTTCCTGCCAGCTTTCGTCAGGCGGTAATATTTGGCGCGGCGGTTGTTTTCTGAATCTCCCCAAAATGCGGAAATCCAGCCCTCTTCCTCGATGCGGTGCAACGCGGGGAAGAGCGAACCGGGCTTG
>DATNKL010000059.1:0-32073 GCA_035603415.1 Candidatus Acidiferrales bacterium | reverse complement strand
GACCCGCTCACCGATACTGCCAGTCCTGTAAGCAGCGACGCCGCGATATACACCACCAGCCGCACCCGCGGAAGATCCACGCCCAGATGCATGGCTTCTTTTTCGCCCGACAAAAGCAAATTCAAATCCGAAGCCGTGGTGTAAATCGCCCCGGCACCCACCAGAAATCCCAACCACAAAATCCAATACACGCTGGGTTGCAACGACGTGGAAAGATTGCCCATCAGCCAATACGCCATTCCGCGCAAATTGCTTCCCGCCTCCGAGGTCATCAGAAACATAATAATCGCTGCAAGAAATGAGCCGGTAATCACGCCCCCAAGCAGCAGCGTCGTGCTGTCGATTTGCCCTTCGCGCCGTCCCAAAAAATAAACAGCGGCAATTGTCGCGGCTGCACCTAAAAAAGCTCCCAGCGGCGTGAGCAAATCCGCCACGGCAGGTAGCAACGACAAATGCGGCGAGACCAGCAGCGCGAGTATCGCTCCCAGCGCCGCGCCGTTCGATACTCCCAACACATAAGGATCAGCGAGCGGATTCCGCAACAGCGCTTGAAATCCCGTGCCTGCCACCGCCAGCGATGCGCCTACAAAAATTCCCAGCAAAATTCGTGGCAGCCGGATATCCATCACGATCAATCCGTAATCGCTCTTTATCTCGCCGCCATGGTGCACGATGACCCGAATCAAATCGCGTCCCAGCGCAAATAGAGAAACCTCCACCGCCCCGGCTTTCAACGCAATAATCACCACCACAAACAAAATCCCCGCGAGCGCGGCGCACTGCAGAAATAACCGCTGGATAGTTAGCGGGCGCATAAGCACTTCGCATCTGAATCCGCATTCCCGCTCACTTTGTCCGCAGCCGGTTTCTCCACAAACGCTTCGGGATGCAGCTTCTCCGCTAGCTGTTCAATTGCCGTCACAATTCGCGGCGCCGGACGGTTCACCGCTTCGCTGATCACCGCAAAGTTTCGCTCCCGCACTGCATTCAAAATCCGCCAAGCCGGCCGCGTTGCCAGCACTTCCAAATGTTGTGTCGTTTCCTCATGCGATTCGGCAAAAACCAAAACCTCCGGCTGCAAGTGCGCCACTTCCTCCATATTCACCTGCGGCCAATCCTGCTTGGAATCTATAATCGAAACCGCTCCAGCCCGCCGCAACGCGTCCGCAATAAATGTATCTTTGCCAATCGAAATCAGCGGCTCGGTCCACACTACAAACAGCACCCGCCGCGGCGGCCGAGCTCCAATCTTCTGCCGCAAAGCATCCAGCCGCCGTTGCAAATCCTCCGCCAAAGCCGCCCCAGCCTCTGCGGCTCCCAGCACCTCTCCAAGCCGCTTTGCCGAAGCCACAATCTCATCGACATTTCGTGGATCCGTTGCATAAGAAGGAATCCCCAGCGCGTCCAGTGAGTGCACCGTATCCAGTGTATTTAAATGTTTCGTTACCAGCACCACATCCGGCCGCAGATGCGCAATCTCTTCCAGGCTCGGATTGATGGCGCCCCCAACTTTTTGTTTCTTCTGCGCCTCCGGCGGATAATCGCAATAGTCCGTGTCGCCAACCAGCCGATCCTGCAATCCCAGCGCATAAATCGTTTCCGTCAAGCTGGGCGCCAACGAAACGATGCGCATCACCGGTTGCGGAATTCGCACCGTTCTTCCGGTTTCATCCACTACTTCTCGAAAATTATGCCCAGCCGCGCCATTTTGCCTTTGTGCAGCTGTCGCGGCATCATTTTGCGTTGTCGCATCATTTTGTGTTGTTGCATTATTTTGCGTCGTTGCACTATTTCGCGTTATCGCATTATTTTCCGCAGCCGCAGCTATTGAGGCAGCTGTTGAGCCAGGCGAAAAACTTTGCGCCGACGCCTTCGGAGCCAACAAAATCACCACCAGCAATGCCGGCAACAACATTCCGGCCATACCCATCACCCCGAAGCGCTTCGTGTGCTGCAATGCTCTCCCGCCTTCGCCCAAAAAAGTTTTAGACAAAAAAAATGCCCCGCGAGAAACCGGGGCACTCGCACCGCTCTTTCTCGCGAAGAGCGCGCAGCCTCTGCGGCATCGGAGGGTAGCCTGGCTTACGGCTTTTCAGCCGATTACAGTGGCGGGACCGCGGCCGAGTTTCACGGCCTTCCCCGCTGCCCATGCCTGCAAATTGAAAATCGAGTGTATGTCGCGCATCGCAGTGTGTCAACGCGTCAGCAAACCATCGAACGTTGAAATTTTCCGGCGCCTTCGCCTTTCAAACCAGCCACCTAAAATTATCGCTCAGCGATTCTTCCAATTAGGTTTCCGCTTTTCCACCAGCGCGCGCAATCCCTCCTGGGAATCCTCCAACCGGTATAATTCATTCAGAAAAATATTCATCGAATTTTTCAATCCATCTCTCAGGGACATCCCCATCCCGCCCAGGATCGCTTTTTTGGCCATCGTCAACACTGGCCCGGAATGGCTGCTGATGCGGTGAATCAATTCAGACACCGCTGCCTGCAACTGCGTCTCCGGCACCAGCCGGTTGATCAGTCCCAATTCCAACGCGCGTTCCGCGGTCACCGGCTCGCCCGTCAACACCAGTTCCAACGCCACCTTCGGCCCCACCAAAAATGGCAAAATCGTCGAAGCCAGCGGCGGAAACACTCCAATAGAAATTTCCGGTTGCGCAAACCGCGCCTTCGGAGTGGCAATCACGAAATCGCCAAACGCCGCAAGCTCCGCGCCTCCGCCGATCGCCGGGCCGTTCACCACGCAAATCACCGGCTTGCCCACTTCCAGCATCCCCGCAAACGCCGCGTGAAATGCATCCAGCATCTGAAAAACCCGCTGTGATGTGTATTCTCCAACATCAATTCCGCCGCAAAACACTTTGCACGCGGAGTCCAGCACAATCAGTTTCACATCTTCGCGATCGCCCGCGACGGAAACCCCATCGGCAAGTTCGCGCAGCATTGACTCGTTGAGGAGATTATGCTCCGGCCGGTTCAACGTCAGCCGCGCCACGCTCCCATCTACCTTGAACTTCACGTGCTTGAACCCGTCGGGATCCTGCCTCAGCCGCTTCGTCGAATAATCGTCCAGGACGACTTGCTCGGTCATAAGTACTCCCAGTTTACTCCGGTGAATTTCGGCAAGTTACACAACGAACAAACCGATGCTAGCATGGCAATTCCACGCTTTCAGGGGACAAAAACTAGCCCGTGCGCAAAAGGTTCGCCCCGTCCTCGCCGTCATCCCAAGCACGCCGTAACACAGCGTTCGCCGCTTCATTCCATGGCCAACTCGATGACGCTGGTTTCCCGCCGCTGAAAGCGTGGCAAAGCGCAAAGCGCGTCCTCTTTAATACCGACTGGCAAGGAAAAAATTCCGATCCGCGGCGCCAGACCGAAGTCCGCCTGCTGTGGACGCCCGAATTTCTCTACCTGAAATTTGTCGCGCGCTATTGCCTCATCACCATCTTTGATGATGCCGGCTCCAACGGTCGCCGCGATAAGCTATGGGACCGCGATGTCGCTGAAGTTTTCCTGCAGCCCGATCCGACGCGTCTGCGCCGCTACAAAGAATTCGAAGTAAGCCCTAATGGCTTTTGGATCGACCTGGAAATCTCCAACGGCAGGCTTCAGCACTTACAGAGCGGCTTACAACGCCGCGTAAATATCAACCAAGCAAAAAAAACATGGATCGCGGAATTAGCCATTCCCATCAACAGTCTCACTCAACATTTCTCTCCCGCCTCCCCCTGGCGCGCAAATTTCTTCCGCGTCGAAGGACCCGCCGAGCCACGTTTTTATTCTTCCTGGCAGCCAACCCAAACAACTCAACCAAACTTTCATGTCCCCGAACGCTTCGGATTGTTAAAATTCGAGCCCATGCCGGCAATAAAACCGCACAAAAAGAAACCGTCTAAGTCCAAGCGGTAAACCCCGCAAGAATAGCCGCTGGCATTACTCCCGGTTTTTCCCTATCCTTCCGCCGTGAATAAATTCTACCCTCCAAGCACTGCTCACTCTCAAAGCTTAATTACGACGCGTGCCCCAGGTTCGCAGTTGAGTTATGAATCTGGCTCTTGGGTTCGTTTTGGATTTTATTGCTCGCGTAAATTTTCCCTTCCGCTTTTCTTCTTTTGCTGCGCCCTGATTCTTTCGCCTCCCGTTAGCGCCTCTGCGCAAAACCCCGGGCAAGAAAAGTTAGTCAATGAGCCGTCCGTCAGCAAAGTCGAGCCCCCTGGCTGGTGGATCGGTTTAACCCCCGAACTCATGCTGCTCATCTCCGGCCACAACCTGCAAGCCAACGAAGTCGCTTGCAATCTCCCAACGGTCACCGTCACGCATACCCAGTCATCCGCCGGCGGAACTTATTTATTTGTGTGGCTGAAAATTGCCACCGACACCAGATCCGGCACCGCCGTCTGCCGCGTCACCACTCCCACAGGAAAAACCTCCTTCGAATTGCCGCTCGCATCGCGCACCGCCACCGCCGGAAAATTTCACGGCCTTTCGCAATCCGACGTGATTTACCTCATCATGCCGGACCGCTTCGCCAACGGCGATCCCACCAACGATCAACCCGCCGGCGCCCCCGCTTCCCACGACCGCGCCAATCCTCGCGCTTATCACGGCGGCGACTTGCGCGGTATTCGCGAACATTTGCCTTACCTGAAGGATTTGGGCGTCACCACTCTTTGGCTTACGCCCGTGCTGAAAAACGGCGCGCCACAGGATTATCACGGCTACGGCGCGATAGATTTATACGCGGTCGATCCGCACTTGGGCACCATAAATGACTACCAGCAGCTCGTCGCCACAGCCCATCAGCTGCAAATGAAAATTTTATTCGACGCCGTCATCAATCACGTCGGCGCCAATCACCCGTGGGTAAAAAATCCGCCCTTGCCCGATTGGTTTCACGGCACCCTGGCGCAACATACGAATTCCGCGACTTCGCTGGACGGTTCCTTCTACGGAAAAAGTAATCAACCTTCTACGAATGACTCTTTTGAAACTCTGGTCGACCCGCACGCACCTGCGCGCTTTTCAAAAAATCTTCTGCAAGGTTGGTTCGTCAATGTATTGCCCGACCTCAACACCGAAAATCCTGTCGTCGCCCAATATCTCTTACAGAACAGCATCTGGTGGGCGGAATCAACCGGACTCGACGGCTACCGCCTCGATACATTTCCGTATGTGCCCCGCAAATTCTGGTCCGCCTGGCATCTCGCGTTACGCCGCCTGTATCCAAATCTCACCACCATCGGCGAAGTCTTTCATCCCGATCCAAGTGTCACTTCATTTTTCATCGGTGGACAAAAACGCTACGACGGCATCGATTCGGGTGTGACCACGCTCTTCGATTTTCCGCTGTATTTCACTCTTCGCGATGTATTACTCCGCGGAGCGCCCGCAGGAAAAATCGCAGAAATCCTGCGTCACGATTCTCTTTACAACCATTCCGATTCACTCGTTACATTTTTTGGCAATCACGACGTTACTCGTTTCTCGAGCGCCGCCTCCGACATCGGAAGGCGCCAGGAAGGATCAAAAACCCTGCAGCTTGCCTACGGATTGATGCTAACCCTGCGCGGAATTCCGCAGCTCTATTACGGCGACGAAATTGGCATGCCAGGCGGCCCCGATCCCGACAATCGCCACGATTTTCCAGGTGGTTGGAGCGACGATCCCCGAAACACCTTCACCATGGACGGCCGCACGCCGCAACAACAAAAAATATTCTCCTACGTCCAGACATTGCTGCGCTTGCGCCGTGACCATCCCGTACTCGCGCAAGGCCGCCTATGGCACTTGGCCTCCGATGATTTGTCGTACATTTTTGAGCGCGATTCCGAGGAAGAAAAAATAATCGTTGCTTTCAACAATTCGAAAGAATCTCATCAGTTGAAAATTCCTCTCCAGGATACGCCCGTACAGGGCGCCTCTGGTATAACCACCCTGCTAGGCGAAGCGCATGGGAAAATTGCCAACAGCCAATTGGAGCTAGCCATGCCCCCTCAATCGATCACCATTTTCCTGGTGGATTAATCTCAAACGAATCGTCTTCATTCGAACGCCGCCGCCGACAATTTCTAAAATCATTCGAACGCGCCCGATTCGAATGCGGGCAAAATTACTCGAATGTTATAGTTACTCAATAATTAAAGTATTACTTTAAATGTCGGCGCACCGACATTTTCTTATTGCATGCCTTCAATAATTTATTTGCAGCGACCACTCTCTCGCCGCGCCCGGCACTGTCACCGTCACCGCATGCATTTGATTATCGTAACGAAAATCGCTCGTAACCTGATCTCCGATGCGCACTTGTTGCGGAGCTGACGCAATTCCGTATACCGTTACATCGGCATTCTTCCACCACGGTTGAAACGTGTTGTTTTCTACCTTGCTGTTCACCGTCACGGAATTTCCCGCCACCTGGCAGCCGTACTGAATGCGCAAAAATTCGTTTCTCTGATACGCATACGAATGTCCGTCATCCATGTACAGCGATCCGCGGCAATCGTCGCCAGGATATACGCGCAGTTTTAACCCTCCACTCGGCGTCTCCGATGTGCTTTGCACCACCGCCTGCATCGGCACAATCGCTCCAGCGCGAACATACAGCGGCAGCTCATCCAATTGCGGATGCAACACCAGATGCGCAGCCTGCCCCGTCACTTTGCTGCTCGTCCAAAAGTCGTACCACTCACCCGGCGGCAGATGAAAATCTTTGGCGTCCAACATTTCCGTATCCACGGGAGCCACAAACACATCGCGCCCAAACAGAAAATCGTGATCGTCGCCTTCCATCTTTGCTTGCGGATATTCCACAAACAATGGCCGCATGAAAGGCATGCCAGTGCGCGTCATCTCCTCGATGCCGGTATAAATATACGGAATCAACTGGTAACGCAGTTCAATGTAGCGCCGCCGAATCATTTCCTGTTCCGGTCCGTGTACCCACGGTTCCTGATCGCCTGTGCCTTTTGCGGTGTGATCGCGATAAATGGGATTGAACGCGCCCACTTCGATCCAGCGCGTCAACAAATCGGCGGGTGGCGTTCCCGCGAATCCGCCGATGTCGTCGCCCACCAGCGCGTAGCCGCAAATCCCCATGCTCAACAGCATTGGCGTGCTCATCGATAAATGATTCCAGGTGCTGCTGTTGTCTCCCGTCCACGTCGCCGCGTACCGCTGCGTTCCGGAAAACGCCGCGCGCGTTAACACAAAAGGCCGCTCGTCAGGCTGTAACTTTCGCAAGCCGTCGTAAGTGGCGCGAACATTTTCCATTCCATACACATTGTGAATCGCGCGGTGGTCGCGGGTCGTTCCGTCATCCAGGCGGTGCCGCACGTCCAGCGGCATGGTTTTGTCAGCGCGCTGAAACACCGACGGCTCGTTCATATCGTTCCAGAAGCCCGCCACGCCCATACCCACAAAATCTTTATATTGTTCGCCCCACCAGTCCCTGGCTTTCGTAAGCGTAAAATCCGGGAACACGCTCTCTCCCGGCCACACTGCGCCGACAAAAACACTGCCGTCCGGATTTTTTACGAAGACGTCTCGCTGCATCCCAGATGCATACGGCATGTATGCGGGGTTCGCATCTTTCTTGATGTGCAGGTCCGTAATCAACACGGTGTGCACGCCCTGCGAGCGGAAATCGGAAATCATTTTTTCAAAGGTCGGAAAATATTGCCGGTTTACAGTAAATGGCGCGTATCCCTGCTGGTAATCGATATCGAAATAAATGGCGTCCAGCGGTATTTTCTTTTGCCGGTAAGTCGCGACAATCTCGCGCGCTCGCGCTTCCGGATAATAGCTGTAGCGGCTTTGCTGGAACCCTAAGCTCCACAGTGGAGGCAGTTCG
This sequence comes from Candidatus Acidiferrales bacterium, assembly GCA_035603415.1. Lineage (GTDB taxonomy): Bacteria > Acidobacteriota > Terriglobia > Acidiferrales > UBA7541 > Acidiferrum. The sequence continues at coordinate 24,215 of DATNKL010000059.1, read as the reverse complement.
GAGCGGCCCACCAGCGCGGTGTAATTGGCGATAATCTTCTTCGGCGTTGGGCCCAAAAAAAAATAATAATTCAGCTCCCCGCCCAGCGCTCCAAACGAAAAATAATCCGCCGATTCTTTTCCGAAGTCGAAGCTGCTGCGATACGTGTTATCGAAAAACACTCCATACGCCGCACCATTGCGCAGGCCCATAAAAAACGGAATGGTCTTATATAGCGGATCGCTGGATTCCTGCCAGCCAAACTCGTCGGTGTTCCACATCGTAAACGAACGGTTCCGGCGATTCATGCGGCCGGCCTTATCGCCCAGCCCGAAATAATTTTCATCCGCGGGCATGCGCTTCCAGACGTGTACGCTGTCGCCATCCCACGCCATAGGCAGCGTCGGTTGGTCCTCAAGAATTGCGGCACCGGAGGAATCTACAAAATTGATGAGCAGCGGCGACTTGCTCACAATCACATTCACGTCGCCCGCATTGATGCGTACTTCTTTCGGTCCGTCTTGAACTCTTACCGTGGGAGGTTGCGGTGATTCGACTATCGCCCAGGAAAAGTCCTCCGGGAATTTTCCTTGTGGCGCCATTCGCACGCGCACGACGCCGTCGCGAAAAGCAGTAATGCGAACTTTTGCAGCTCCCGCTGTCAGTTCCACTCCGTCTGACAACACTTCGACGTGCTGCACGTTGCCGAGATGATGCCAGCCCTGCGCGCTGTTCTCTGCGCAAAGAATTGCGCAGAACAACAATCCCATCACGGCGCTCCGCGCAAAGGCTGACATAGAAAATTCTCCAGAACGACACAGATGTGGAATAGTGTTTGGTGCTTGCTCAGCAGTATGTTTCAAGCCGTTAACCACTGTTCAAAAAATGCCGATGCCTTGGCGCCTTCAATGCGCCGGCGAACCGCATCCAACACGCGGCAACGCACAACCTCGCCGCTAGAATAAAAGCCGAGCCAGTAAGGCAAATGCACAATGTCCGCCTTACGGTAAAAATTCAACGAGGCCTCGCGTACTTTGAAAAAACCTTGCTGGAAAATAACCCGCAACGCCTTTTCGCGGAGCAGCTCGTCCGCAGCGTCCGCCGCTAAGGACATCTCAACGCGGTTACGCGTATCCGTCGTGACCAACTGCTGCCGGCTCGGCAATTGCGGAAACTCAAACAGATCGAGCGAACCATCCACCGCATCCATGGCGAACAGTCGCGTCTGCCGCGCTCGCGCCATAACATAGCTAACTTCGTAGAATTGATACGGCACATACACCTCTGCGATTCGCTGCAAGCGGCCTGCTGTCATTCTCCAGTACATCGAGGACAGCCCGCGACTGGAAAACTCCCGAACCGCCTCTTCCTGCGTGACGTTAGGCCGCAACGCGACAATGGAGATGGGTCTCATTTCTTGCAACACCGTCTTAGCGGAAATGAATCCATAAGCAAAAAACCGTGGCTATCAGCACCAACGTAAACGCCAGGTTTACTCTATGTTCCGCGGGCGTCTCGCGTCTGAGATGCGGAGTTTCCTTCACATCGGTGGTTTTCAGTTTGTCCCCCACCGTTGCGAAGGTTAAGCCCGCAATTTTCTTTCGTTCCGGCGCGGGATACATCATGCTCACCGCGATCAGCACGATGGCGCACACCACGAACATGAGCACCGCGTAATGAAGAAAATTCATGTCCACCAACCAACGCACTGCGCCTGAGTTGAAGTGCCGTGTTTTATCCAGCACTTCAAAAATAAATCGCGCCGCACCCAGCACAAAACCAACCAGCAGCGAACTGATCGCGCCTTCGCCGTTCAGCCGCGGCCACAAAATTCCAAATATAAAACACACCGCGATCGGCGGGCTGATATACGCCTGCACGCTCTGCAAATAAATGTACAGTTGCGCGCTGAGCAAATGAATGAACGGCACCCACAAAAGTCCCAGCATCACCATCGCACCGGTAGCAATGCGTCCGAAGGCCACCAATTGTTTTTCGCTCGACGTGGGGCGGAACTTCTTATAAAAATCCAGCGTGACCATCGTGGAAGCGGAATTAAAAACCGAGCTCATGGCGCCCATCAAAGCAGCCAGCAACGCCGCGATCAACAATCCCACGAGGCCAGTGGGCAAAAGATTAATCACTAAAGTAGGAAAAGCAATATCGCCATTGGTAACTTTGCCGTCCACCGCGGTGAACAGTTGCGGGTACAGCGCGTAGCAAATTAATCCCGGTAGCACCAACAGAAACACCGGAAGAACTTTCAGGAAGCCGGCAAAAATTGTGCCCGCTTTGGCGTGACCTTCATCTCTCGCCGATAAAACGCGCTGCACAATCACCTGATCAGTGCACCAATACCAGATGCCCAGAATAGGCGCGCCAAAAAACATCCCGGTCCAGGGAAATTCCGGATCCGAAGCGGGTTTGATCATATGAAAAAAACTGCCGGGAAGCGCGGCGCGCAATCCGGCAAATCCGCCAACTTTGTCCAGCCCGATCAACGTCAGCGCTATCGCACCCGCCAGGAGAATCAGGGTCTGCACTAAATCCGTGTAGATCACCGCGGCGAGGCCGCCGGCGATGGTATAGACGCCCGTGGCGATGACCAGAATAATGGCCGCGGTCCACTGGTTCCAGCCCACCACCCGCTCCAGCACAATTCCTGCGGCGTATAGATGAACGGAAATTTTTGTGAAGATATACGCAATCACTGAAATGGTGGCCAGATAATTCGCGCAATTGCGATTGAAGCGGCGCTCCAGAAATTCAGGCATGGTGAATACATTGGAGCGCAAATAAAAAGGCACGAACACCCAACCGAGCAGGAGCAGCATCATGCACGCCAGCCACTCGAAGTCGCCCACGGCTAAGCCGGACGTCGCGCCCGAACCCGCGAGGCCTATGAAATGTTCCGTGGAAATATTGGAAACGAAAAGAGAAGCGCCGATCGCGAACCAACCGATATTCCGCCCGGCTAAAAAATAATCTTCCGAGGTCCGTCCTTTTTTTGCAAAATAAAAACCGATGCCAAAAATAATGGCAAAATAAATTCCGATGATGACCAGGTCCGTGGGAGCGAGAATGCGATGCGTTACTGTCACCATTGCTGCCGTCAGCATCGCACCTCCTGGTGCAGACAGTAAGGAATAAACGACCAGCCTGCGGAGTCTATACCAGGGCCAGCCGACGCTCAATAAGCGATTGGCGCAATAATCGTAGCGGCCCAGTCAAGACCGGTGCGATAATTTGCGGCCATCGCCGCAACGGAGTAAAAGCATAAAGGGAGGAAATATGATCAAGTTGCTTTGTTGCATTGTTCTTTTGGGAGCTAGCGTGATGGCCGCGGATAAAAACGTCTACGAATTTAATTTGAATTCCATTGATGGCCAGGCGGCGCCGTTGGCAGCTTACAAAGGAAAAGTGGTCATGCTTGTGAACGTGGCCAGCCGCTGCGGCTTCACGCCACAATATTCCGCGCTGGAAACGATGTACGAAAAGTATAAAGATCGCGGCTTTGTGGTCGTCGGCATCCCCGCCAATAATTTCGCCGGACAAGAGCCGGGATCAAATCAGGAAATCAAAACATTTTGCAGCACCAAGTATCACGTCAGTTTTCCGATGATGTCGAAAGTGTCTGTTAAGGGCGACGATAAAGATCCGCTGTATCAATTCTTGACGGACAAATCCGCGAACCCGCAAACGGGCGGCGACATCCAGTGGAATTTCACGAAATTTTTGATCGGTCCCAACGGCCACGTCATTACTCGCTTCGAGCCGGACGTCACGCCAGATGCGCCACAGGTCACTGCGGCCGTCGAGAAGGCCCTAGCAACAATTGGCCATTAACCACGTCTAACAAAGTCAGATTCATGAACACCACGAGAATCACGATTATTATTGGCTGCGCGCTTATTTTTTCCGGCTGCCGCGTCAGCAAACCCGGCGCTATCGAAAGTGAAATGGCCAAGGGCGTAAAACACAAGATCAGCGTTGGCGGAAAAAATACTCCCAACCCTATTCCGGCGACGCCGGAAAATATCAAGGACGGACAAGAACATTTCGGGCACCACTGCGGCATCTGTCATGGCCTGGACGGCGAAGCTACCGGCGTGCCATTCGCGCAGAAAATGTCGCCGCCGATTCCTTCTTTAAGCTCAACTGATGTGCAGGAATATAAAGACGGGCAATTAAAATGGATCATTGAAAATGGCATCAATCCTTCCGGGATGCCTTCCTGGAAAGGGATCCTGAGCGATGAAGAGATGTGGAAACTTGTAAATTTCATGCGCCACCTGCCCCCCAAAGGAAGCCTGGGGATTCCAAAGGTCTATAAAGAGGAACAGGAAGAACACCAACACATGCACATGCATGATAAGGACGCGGAGTAATAGCGGACACCTTCTCCTGGTTCGCGCTATCAAAGGGCCAAAAGTCACTCCGCGCATAGCGATTGGGAACACATGACGACAATTTCGACCCGGCCGGCAGGCGCTGCTGCAAATAATAAAATCGATGTTGGGCAGTTCATATGCAAGGGTCGGAGTTTTGGCGGAGCGCGTTTTTTTGAGTTTCACGATCGTAAATGGTTTCCGAAGAGTCTTCGCGACGGCGTCACGGATGCATTGCAATTTATTTTAAGTTTGGGCGGAATCTACCGGCCCATCGTTCCGCTACTGAATAAAGCTGTGGAAGCCACCAGGGCCGCGCGCATTGTGGATTTATGTTCCGGTGGTGGCGGGCCGTGGCTTTGGCTGTATCGTTTGCTATGCGTAAGCGATGAACGAAACATGGAAGTTTGCTTGACCGATAAGTATCCGAATATCGCAGCGTTCGAGAATGCGCGGCGAAAAACGGGTGGCCGAATTACGTTTTATCCGGGATTCGTAGACGCCGCATGTTTGCCTCGCGAACTCGCGGGATTTCGCACCATTTTTACTTCCTTTCATCATTTCACACCGGACGAAGCGGTGGCCATACTGCAAAACGCCGCGGACGGCGGTCAGGGGATTGGCGTCTTCGAAGCAGCCAAGCGTGACCCGCTGACAATTTTATTGACGGTGCTGATGCCACTCGTGGGATTTTTAACCGCGCCGGTCGCGCGCCCGTTTCGCATTTCGAGAATATTCTGGACCTACGTCATTCCGGTGATTCCCTTTGTGCTTTTTTTTGATGGAGTAATTTCCTGCCTGCGAGCCTATTCACAAAAAGAACTGTCGGTCTTAGCGGCGCAGGTGCAGGCGGAAAATTATGTGTGGCAGATCGGAGAACAATCGGGCGGCTTGGCTCCCATTACTTTTCTCCTTGGGTATCCCAATCCTGCGAACGCAATCGCACATACGGAGTTAACTTCCAGTGAGCCGACTCTCGTTAAATGAGCCGGCAGACCATTCATCGGATTTATAGCGAAGACAAACGCCGAGCCACCATTGTTCGGGTCATCTCCAAACAATTCGAGAACTTCACGCCGCAGTCTACCACTGGGTATTATCGCGGCAAGGCCGAGAAGTCTATCGTGCTGGAATTCGTGGGCGCGAAGGAGTCCCAAGTCAAATGGCTGGCCGCGCGCATCCGAGAAATAAATCGGCAAGCATCCGTACTGGTGATCACGTTGGACGGGCGCACAAGGAAAATTACCGCTCATCAACTGTAGTGCACGAAAAGGACATTCTCGCGTCTTACCAGCTACGCTGTATTGCCGAGACTAAGCAAAGGCTCCTATGCTTCCGGTTGTGACCCGCGGGTAAAATAGCCATGCAGAAACAAATGCAGCCCGGAGTTTGTGTGCCAAATATTAGCGCCTGGGGTATCGACGAAAAATATCGGGACGAGTCCGGGCAGTGGCACGAAGTTTCGGACGCGACAAAAAATAAATTTTTGCTCGCCATGGAAGCCACACAAGAAGGCCCTACGGATCCCGCGCTACTGGTTGTTCGTCAAGACGCGCATGTAAACATTCAAGAGTCGTGCGAGCTGCAATTGGAAGACGGCACGCGTTTGCGCGCGACAGGAAAACTTCCGCCGGACTTGCCGCTGGGTTACCATTCCATCTTTGATCGCGAGGGCCGCGAATCGCGGCTGATCGTAACGCCACCGCGCTGTTTCCTTCCATCGGACCTGCACACCTGGGGTTGGGCGCTGCAACTTTATTCCTTGCGGTCGCAATCGAGTTGGGGCATGGGCGATCTGGACGACTTGCGCCGCTTGTGCGAATGGTCGGCAGCATTGGGTGCCGGAATCGTTATGGTCAACCCGTTGTGCGCGACGGCTCCGGTGTTGCCGCAGCAAGCGAGTCCTTACTATCCCAGCAGCAGATTATTTTTGAGTCCGCTGTATTTGTGTATTGAAGGAATTGCTGGGGCAAAAGAGGCGCTCCCCGAGTTGGAAAAATTATGCCAAGAGGGGCGCGCGCTGAATGACAAGCCTTTGATTGACCGCAATGCCATCTACCGTTTGAAAATGCGCGCGCTGGACAAAATCTGGTCGCGACTGCGCGAGAAAATTTCATTTACCGATTTCGAACGCAGAAGGGGACGCAGCCTGCAACTCTTCGCCAGTTTCTGTGTGCTTGCCGAGCAATTCGGTGCGAACTGGCGCGCGTGGCCGCAGCAATATCGTTCGCCGGATAGCCCGGCAGTGTTGGCGTTGATCGTGGAATTCGGCGATCGCATCCGGTTTCATAAGTGGCTGCAATATTTGCTTGACGAGCAATTAAAAGCTGCGTCATCGGCGGGAAATATCATGCACGACCTTCCCGTGGGAGTTGCGCCAGACGGCGCTGATGCGTGGATGTGGCAGGACATATTTGCGAAAGATGTAAGCGTGGGAGCGCCGCCCGATTTATTCAACGCCAATGGACAAGATTGGGGGCTGCCGCCATTCGTGCCACACAAATTGCGGGTCGCATGGTATGAGCCGTTCATCCAAACGGTACGCTCCGCTTTGCGCTATGCGCGAGGACTGCGCATCGATCACGTGATGGGATTATTCCGGTTGTTCTGGATTCCGGTCGGCGAACCGAGCGGAAACGGGACGTACGTTCGTTACAATGCAGACGAGATGCTTTCGATTCTTGCGCTGGAAAGCGCGCGAGCCGAGACGTTTATTGTTGGCGAGGACTTAGGCACGGTGGACGAAGGTGTGCGCGAAAAGCTCGCGGAGTATGCGGTGCTTTCTTACCGGCTTTTGTGGTTCGAGGAAAAGCAGCCGGAGCATTATCCGAAGCTGGCGGTCGCCGCGGTATCCACGCATGATTTACCGACCATAGCGGGCATCTGGTCGGGCGCGGATTTTGAGGAACAAACTCACCTCGGACTGGAACCCAGCAGAGTAAACTCCGACAAAATGCGTTGGTACCTGAGGCGCGCGACTAACGCGCACGACCACGAGCACATTTCCGATGTAATTGTTAAAACGCACGAGGCGCTAGCGCGGTCGCCGGCGGTAATCACGCTGGCATCTGTGGAAGATGGTTTGGGCGCGCACAAACGGCCCAACTTACCTGGAGCGCGAGATGATACCCGCCCGAATTGGTGTATTCCTTTGCCAAAGAAACTTGAAGAAATCGAGACGGATCCGACGATTTTAAGAATTGCGGAGTCTTTGAAGAGATAAGCCAAGCCCCGAGTTCTGGCGATTGTTTAATTCAGCGTTATTTATAAAGTATTTTTAGGTCTATGGCTCGGGCCATGGCTTCGTGGCCAGCGGAATTGGGATGCAAGTGATCGCCGCTATCGTATTGCGTGGCGAGTTTGGCCGTGTTGGTGGGGTCAGCTAACGCTGAGGAGAAATCGATCACTCCATCGAAAACGTGAGACTCTAGGATCCAGCGGTTTACGACGCGGCGAACTACCTCGCCCCTCTCCGTCCAACCTTTGAAGCCCTGAAAGGGAAGAATAGTCGCGCCGTAGATTTTCAAGTGCCGGGCGTGAGCCTGGGTAATGGTCTGCTTGTAACCGGCGATCAAATCGTCGGCTGAGATATGAGTCCTGGCCAAACATGCGGCGAATTTCGGGTCAACCGGCGTTTCGGGTTGGCCAATGTCGTTGGTGCCCTCGAAGAGGATAACCGCGCGCACGCCAGAGAGAGCAAAAACGTCGCGATCGAGTCTGGCCAGCGCATTTTCTCCAAAACATGGCGAGCTGCTGAGAACGCGATTGCCACCGATGCCGGCGTTCAATACCGAGAAAGTTTGAGGCTGGTGATTTGCGTTGAGGCGGCGAGCGAGAACGTCGGTCCAGCGATCGTAGGCGTCGTTGCGTGAAGATGAGCCGTCGGTAATGGAGTCACCCAACGCGGCGATCGCGCCGGTGACTTGTTTGGATGCGAGCACGTCGACCTCTTTCAGAAAAAACCAGGAACCGGTGGTTTTGCTGAACGGCTGGGCGCTTTCTTCAGCGGCAAAGTTGCCGGCGTTCGAGACGTAGTTGGTTTGAAAAGCAGTGCGATGCGCTGTGGCGGGGCCGGTAGCCTTCGAGGTATATAAGCTGATGGTGAGATTTTGCTGAGCATCAACTGCCAGTAGGATTTCGTCGCTAAGCGCCTCGCTGCCTTCGGGAATGGTGACGGTTTTCGCTCCACCAAATGTTACCGCGTGGTTCGATCCGGCTAGAAGCGACGCGCCCTGTTTTTGTTTCCCGACAAACACTGCGTCGAAGGTGATGGGGCGCGTGCCGAAGGTATTATCGAGCCGAACGCGAACGGCGTGACCGCCAATGGTGATGTGGATAATTTGGCGAATGGTCTGATTATTGAATTCCGCGAGGTCATGATAGGCGTTTGATACCACGGCCATTTGGGGATTTGAGAAGTCTTGGTTGGCGGTGATCCAGGTAGCAATCCAGTCTTGGGATGTTTTATTTTCTGTCGCGGTGGCGCTCGGGAGCGCTGTGACAAATGCGAGTGTCCATAATAAACAGTAGAATTTCATCGCAGGGCACCGAATGTTTTTACGCTCTTTATTGCTGCAGTTCATTTTCCATTTGCTGCAGCAGAGTAGTGTTCGTGTCGATGGCTTTGCCTAGAATTTCAGACTGGTGCTGCGCCTCTTCCCAATTTTGCGATTCGACGGCCTCGGTCAGGCCGGGAAGCTCCAGGTGCGCGTAAGTGTAACGCGCGCAATACAGCAAATGTTTGAACCACGGGCGGCCGGGGATGCCATCGGGATTCAGCCAGTTACCTTCCACTTTTAATATTTGTTGGTTGTATTGTTCGGCGGTTTGCGGGTCCATTTTTCCGGAAGCGAGCGCGCGGCCGAGAAGTGTTTTGACGTTTTTGCCGGCAGATTCGAAGGCTGCGGCGCGTTTCTGCAAATTATCGAGATTGATTTTGTGCGGGTCGTAGCGGGAATTCTTTTTCAGATCGACGATGAAGCTGTTCAGCGTGCGGCCATAAAATCCAAAATCGAATGGCAAAATGTCCGCTTGGGCCAGGCGCAGCGCAGTGGCACCCCACAATGCGGACATGGTGGCGTGATATTTATAGCCAGGATCGCCGAAATGGTTCATCCAATAAAAATTGTCGTACATGGAGTGATACACGCCGTAGGGCCCATCGAACTGCAGCGTGATGACCGGGCGTCCGAGAAAATTTAGAAACACGGTGTGGTCGGAGCCGCTACCGATACGCGTATTCACTAAATTCTCGTCTTTGGGTGGCTGCGTGTCTTTTTCTTTTTTTCGTGCTGCGGCCGCGGATTTAATCCAGACATCGTGCAAATTCGTTCCACCGGGGTCGGCAATGGAATAGCTGGTCTCCACCAGCATGGGCGCCAGCGAGCCGACCGCGCCGCCATCGAAATTCGGTCCTGATGCCGAGGAATCCACATTGATATACGCGATTAACTTTTTTCTTAAATCATCGCCGAATTGTTCGCCCCACTCCGTCGAGCCGGTCAGTCCTATTTCTTCGCCGTCCCAGCTGCAGAAAATCAGCGTGCGCTTGGGACGGAAGCCATTTTTCAACATGGTGCCGAAGGCGCGCGTAAGTTCCATCATGGACGCGGTTCCGCTGCTGGGATCCACTCCACCGAATTCCCACGCGTCGTGATGATTTCCGAGCAGCACCCATTCGTCGGGGAATTGCGCGCCGTGGATGCGGGCTTCGACAACGTAATAAGGCTGAATTGAATTGTCCATCTGCACTTTCAGGTGAGCTTGCACGGCTCCGGTGAGCCGATAGGTAATCGCTAATCCACCTTGCCAATTTTTGGGAGCGGCCGGGCCATTCATATTTTCGAGCAGCGGTTTGGCGTCGTGCCAGGAGAGCGGCAAGGCGACAATGTGAGGCAGCGAGCGAGCTTCATTTTCCGGAATGCGCTTTGCGCCTGGGACCGAAGCCCAGCCCGGAGTGAGCGGATCGCCGGGCACGATGAAGTCGTAAGTGATCGCGCCGCGTTGAATGTGCGTCTCAGGTCCCCAGGGACCGTCGGGAAACACTTTGCCTTTTACGTAGCCATCTTCCGCGGGATCGGAATAAATCAACAAAGCCGCGGCGCCGTTTTTTTCTGCGGTGAGCGCTTTGAATCCGCGATAGCTGTACGGATTTGAATATCGCACAAGAACAATTTTCCCTTTTACGTCAATGCCATTCTTGCGCAGCACATCGTAGTCTTCAGGATTGCCGCTGTGCGCGTAAACGACTTGAGCGGTAACTTCTCCACTGGCGGAATAACCAAGCCAGGCGTTGGCGACTTCAGGATTTTTTGTGTCGGGATCCACGTCGTATGGCGCTTCGCGGAGCAGCGCTTGATAGTGAGTGGGTGCGACCATTTCGAGGCTGGTCGAGACCGGCTTGGTTCCGAGCACGTCGTACTGGCGGATGATGACGTCTTCCAGACCTTGCTTTCTCCATTTTTCGGCGATGTATTCGGCGACTTCGTGGTCGTGGATGGAGCCTGCGGGATGCGGTATGGAAGTGAAATAGCGATGCTGCTTGCGAATTTCGTCGGGGGAGACGAGGTTTTTTAGTTGATCTTCGAGACTGGCCTGTTCCACGGCGCGTTGCGGTGAAAAGCCGGAGATTTTTGTTGTTGGAGCGGCGCTGAAGGCGCGCTGTGCAACATCGTTGCCCAATAGAAAAATCGCAATGCTTAAGACCGCAACGGCAAAAAACCTTTTCACAAACAGTGATGAAGAGTTCTTCAGCAGAATAGTATTCTCCCGGAAATTTCGGAATCAGGCGGATGGACTGTAACGCGGGAAAATCCGCGTGTAAAGACTGCGTGTGCAGATCCGGGATTTCACGAGAGCTGCTGTCAGGTGCATAACGCGGCACCGCCAGCGATCCCAGAATTGGCGCCGTAGTGAGCGGAAAGCAGAGGAATTTCGCGGCACCGCGAATTGATGCACCAACTCGGTATGTGTTCGCGAAGTTCATCAAAGAATGGCTGCAGCATGCCGGCTACACCGCCGCCAACTATGATTACGTCAGGTTCCAAGAGATCGATGGTGTTACCCAGAGAAACCGCCAAAAGTTCAACCGTTTCCAGCAAGGTAGCTGTGGCAATGGGATCGCCGGCTGCGCGGGCTTGATTCACCAACTCGCAGGTGACCGCGGCGATTTTGCCGCCTGCCAAATCGAGCATCGGCGAGTGCGAGAGGCTACTGGCTTCCAATTTTGCCTGCGCTCGTTTTGCGATGGCGGTTCCTGAAATGAGCGCTTCGATGCATCCGCGTTTTCCGCAGCCACATACTGGTCCGCGGTAATCGATGCTGACGTGGCCGCCCTCCGCAGCGGCGCCGGTACGGCCATTGTAAATGTGGCCGTCCAGAATCAAACCTGTACCGACGCCGGTGCCAATAGTGATGTAAAAAACTTTAGCGTAGCCTTTTCCGGCGCCCCAGAGAACTTCGGCCAGCGCCGCGGCATTGGCATCATTTTCGATTTTTGCAGGAAGGTGATAGCGCTTGGAAATTTCGGCGGCGAGCGGAAAATTTCGCCAACAAGGAACGTTAGGCGGGTTGATGACCACACCGGTGTTCGGGTCAAGAGGACCGGGGGCGCAAATACCGATGGCGCGAATTGTCCAATGGTTTTGTTGGGCTTTGGCCAGCAGAGAATCGAGGACCTCAACTACGGAGTTAAGGCCTGCAGCTGCGTCACCATCGCTCACCATGCGCACACGGGTGACGTCACTAATTTCGCCCGCGTGACTGACAAATCCGGCGGCTACTTTAGTTCCACCAACGTCCACGCCGATTACATAATTATTTTGGCCGCGGGTTGCCATTGACGATTCGTTTTTGGCGTGTCATTGAGCAGCATTCACTGCGCAACAATTACTGGGCAACAACCGGAGCCTGGGTAACAACTGGGGTCGGCCGCGAGCCCCACAGTGCGTAATACAGAATATAAAGATAGCAAACCGCGGGGATGATGAACGCGTGGTGGATTCCGATACGATCCGCCAGAGCGCCCTCCAGGACCGGCAATATCGCGCCGCCTACGATGGCCATCACCAACATTCCGGAGCCATCGCCGGTCAACGGGCCGAGTTCGGCAATCCCCAGTGTAAAAATGCTGGGGAACATAATGGAATTGAAGAGACCGACAGCAATGATGCTCCACATGGCCACGTGCCCGGTAGTCAGCATGGAGATGCAAACCAATGCGCAGGCGGTCATGGCCGCCACGGCGAGCACCATACCTGTTTTTACTTTCTGCAGAATGGCGGAGCCGATGAAGCGGCCCACCATGGCGCCCCCCCAGTAATAAGTGACGTACTTGGCGGCGGCGAATTCCGGCAGACTTCCGATCTCCGGCTGACCGAAATAGTTGATTAAAAAGCTGCCGATGGAAACTTCCGCGCCCACGTAGACAAAAATGCCAATCGCCCCGAAGACTAGTTGGCGATACTTCCACAAGCTGGCTTTCACGCCGGTGCCAGCGTGTCGAGCAGCGCCAGGGATGTCCGGCAGCTTGAACATGGCTATCACAATTCCAAAAATAATCAGCGCTACTCCGATGACGAGATACGGAAGCTTCACAGAGGAAGCTTCCAAAACGCGATAGGCCTGCAAAACGTCGGGGGTCATTTGGCGGGTCTCGCCAGTGCCTTTGAAGTTGGCGTTCAAGATCAAGAGGCCGCCCAAGTACGGGCCGATGGTGGTGCCCAAAGAATTGAAGGCCTGCGTGAGATTTAGCCTGCTGGAAGCGGTCTCCGGCGGGCCCAGAACGGCAACGTAAGGATTCGCAGCTACCTGCAAAGCGGTGATGCCCGCGGCGAGCGTCATGAGCGCGACAAGAAAAAGTGGAAATGACGCGGCGCTGGCCGCGGGAATGAAAAGCAGCGCGCCTACGCCCATGGTGAGGAGGCCCGTGACCATGGTTTTTTTGTATCCAATGGCATCGACGAGTCTGGCGGAGGGAATGGAAAAAATAAAATAAGCGGAGAAGAAGGCGAACTGAATGAGCATCACTTTGGCGTAATTCAAATCGAAAATGGATTTCAGATGCGGGACGAGAATGTCGTTCAGAACAGTTACGAAGCCCCAGAAGAAGAACAGGGTGGTGACCATAGCCATGGCGGCTACGTTGGTGGAGGCTGGCGCGGTGGAGTAGGACGGTGCGGGGGTGGCGGTGCTGGTGTTCACATTAACCATCAGTTGTCCTCCGAGTGCAGGTGCAGTGAACGCTGGCGCCGGCGCAGCCGTGCATGCACGCCGCCGGCACCCTGGAAATATAAGCACAAAAGCGCGTGCTGCTGGCGAATAAATCTTACGGCGCATGATGATGGCACAACAGAGGTCTTTAGAAAAACGATATTGTGGTTATGTGGCGGGACGTCTGAAACAAGAGAAACGATGTGATGAGAAACGCGGCGATCTACGACCTGGCGTTACGGATCCATGATGCCAATCGGCGTCAACGAGGAGAGCAATCACCTTGTGCTACGTAATCGATCTCTCAGCGATACCATACGTTGGCAGACAAGAGGCCATTCTAAAAAGCTGAACCCTTGGGCGTATTCGAAGTCTGCAGCGTCAAGTGCCCGGCGCGCTTTAACGACAAACTTCGCGCCTGCCCCCAAGTCTAGGCCATCGAGTTTCTCACCCTTTTTGTTGTGCGCGATAGCTTCGGCAAGAGCGATGCCCGGAGGCAGTCGCAACGAGAATTTCCGTTGCTTCAAAAGAAATGGATAGCCTCCCGGGAGGCCGGCAACTCCAGGGATACTTGTGCGGAGAGTTGCTCCCGAGAGGAGAGATAAGAGAAGAGGAATCGCGGTTGAAGTGGTTACGCTGTTCAGTTCCTCGCCGATTGCGCCAAGGTTGGGTTGTAGCTGCCTGGCAGGCAGCTCACGGCTTTGGACCCAGACCCGCGGTTGGCTTCCAGAGCTTTCACCACGCAGCCAGGGACCAACTTGGCCGTGATGGGCGACGACCCGCATATCCTTTTTCCCTGCCCCGACCTTCGAACGGCAGAACGCTTCAATGATTGCGGCATTGCCGAGGCCGCAAGTCATGGGGAGGCCCACGCGATCAAGAACTACATTGACAGCGTCTGGATAACAGGCGTTGACCACCGCAGATGGCAGGTCGGAAGCTGCACGACTGACTTCCGCGGCCAACTTCAATTGGAGAGGCAGAGTAATTCCGAATCCACCCTGGGCAATCAATTTTGTCCAAGCATTATCTTGCTGGGTTATCTCCCAGGGAGATTGTAGGGAGGCGGCGAGAAGGATGACCTTCGGCTTCAAAGAACGAAACAGTTTAGAGAATTCCGCAGCTTTGAACTGGGAAATGCGGAACGGCTGGCAAGTTACCGATGTGGCGACGATCGCGGCGCGCGCGTTTGCGAGAAGCGCGATTTCGGATGCCTTGGCAAGGGAGCGCCCAATAATTGCGACCCGCAAAGAAATTTCCGGCACATGGGAAAGTCCGAAGACAACGCCGCGAGCAATCGAACCTGTCCCTATGACAATAATTTCCGCGGATTTCAATTCGCTCAGTCGCCAGGGGATGAGCGCGTGTGAATTCGCGGGCGCTCATCGGTGAGTTCCGTCCTAACTGTACGCTAATTAGCTAGCAGTTGCGGAACGTTGCAGCGCTTTGAATTCAGAGTCGTCAATCTTCAAGGCGGCAGCGGCAACATTTTCCTCAAGATGTTTTACTTTTGAGGTGCCGGGAATGGGCAGCATTACCGGCGAGCGTTTAAGCAACCACGCTATTGCGACCTGCGATGGCGTGGCGTTCAATTGTTTGGCCACGCGGACGATGGGGCTGTCGGGACCTGTAAGACGGCCGGCTGCCAGTGGATACCAGGGAATGAAAGCAATATTTTGTTGCTCACAGTAATCGAGAACGTCTTCTGATCCGCGATCGGTCACGCTGTAGCGATTTTGCACGCTGACGACATCCACGATGGTTTGCGCGTGTTTGATCTGGCCGACATTTACTTCCGACAAACCGATATGCTTGATTTTGCCTTGAGCCTGCAAGTTCTTCAACGTTCCCAACTGGTCTTCAGCTGGAACTTTCGAGTCGATGCGGTGCAACTGATAAAGGTCTATGCGATCGAGTCGCAGGCGGCGCAGGCTGCCTTCACACGCGGAAAGCAGATGCTCGGGTCGTCCGTTCTCGACCCAGCGGTCGGGGCCGGGGCGGTCAAAGCCACCCTTCGTGGCGATCGCCAAACCCGCGGGATAAGGATACAAGGCTTCGGCGACTAATTCTTCGGCGACGTGTGGACCGTAGGAATCGGCGGTGTCGATGAAATTAATTCCCAATTCTACGGCGCGCTGGAGGACAGCAATGGCTTCGGCTCGATTTTCAGGCGGGCCCCAGATTCCTTTGCCGGTGAGACGCATGGAGCCAAATCCCAAGCGAGTGACGCGAAGATCGTTCCCAATGGAGAATTCGCCGGCCCTGTGGGCCACGGTATTTTGTTGGCGTTTTCCCGGTTCTTTAGTCATCTTTTATTCCTCCCCGCCCGCGTTTGCGCGCCTAAACAAGCGCGTGGCAATGACTGCCCGCGATAATGCCATGGCGCGACAGCGCGCCACTGAAGCTTCGATGCGCGTAGCCTGTTGAAAGGCAGATGATTTGTTTTAGGCCTTGTTAGCGGTCGGGCGCCGATTATTGGCGCAGTATGAGTGGTGGCAAGTGATCGGGGGTGATTCCATTCCAGAGTGCCCATGACCATTCGGCATCGTGTGAAATACTTTTGAGGAGGATCGCTTAACATTTGCTTATAAGGTGGTTTAAGGCGGGGAGAACATCGGCGAATGAAGACGACGAAACAAATTGCAACAATCATCCTGGTCATATTGCTGGGAGTCATCGCCTACGGATTGTTTCGAACGGGCGGGTCGATGACGACATCGCAAATAAACGCAAGGGTCGACCTATCCCATGCGGCGCATGGGACAGCGATTGATCAGCGCTCTCTGGATGCGGCACGGCAGTTGACGCAGCTGCCAACTAGTGCGGAGGAATTGCCATTGGCGGAGGAGGCCCTCCGTCTCGGCGATCGCGAGATGGACCTGGCATTTGCGGCAGCGGTTTCGGATGCCCAAGAGCACCCCGCGGTCTTGAGCGCTGAAGCGAAACAAATTCAAGCGAGGTTGCAAAACGCAGAGAAAGCTCTCGACAGAGACAAGGCGCGAGTCGAGCAACTCACTACGGCATCGGCAAAGGCGAGCGATGCCAAGAAGGATGCCCTGGACGACCAACTGCAACAGGCGAAAGTGCAGGCGGAGCTCGACCAGGACGAAGTGGACAATGCAAAGCAGGAATTAACCGATGCGGGTGGTGAAGCGCAAGGCCGGATTGAGGAGTTGATTAAGGAGCACGAGGCCGCGTCGAGTGTCGCGGATACCACGAAAGTTAATACTTCGACTCCGACCGATTCACACGGGCTCGTTCGCCACTACCTGCGATGGTCGGAGCTGCACGCTAAGACGAAGCTATTGCGGCAGGCTAAGCAAGAGGCAGAATCGGCGGCAGCCGCATTCACGACAAAGCGTGCCGCTCTCCAATCGAACATCAACACAAAGACGCAAACAGCTCCCGGTAAAGTACAGAGCGGATCTACTAGTGGATCTGGAGCACCCTCTGACGAAAAATCCGCCAACCCGCCGCCCGAAAGTTCGGCCGATCTCGTCAAGGCCACAAAACGGCGTTCCGCAGCAGTGAAAGCACTCACAAACACTGACGAGCGCATCGAGGATCAGACGCGCCTAGCCGAGACATATAGAAAATGGATGGAAGTGGTTGCTGCCCAGGAAGGAGCAGTAATTCACCGGGGGCTGCGAGGCGCTGCGATCATTGTAGCTATCCTGTTGATCGGGATTTTTTTTGATAGCTGGCTAAAAAGTGTACTCGGCAAAGTCAAATTGGATTCGCGTCAGGCCGAAACGCTGCACGCGGTGATAAGCACGACGCTGCAAATCATAGCTTTGGGTCTGATCCTTCTGGTTATTTTCGGCCCGCCGGGCCAATTGGGGACTTTCTTGGGACTTGCAGGCGCAGGTCTTACTGTGGCGCTGAAAGATTTCATCGTGAGCTTTTTCGGTTGGTTCGTGCTGATGGGTAGAAATGGAATCCGCTTAGGTGATTGGGTGGAAATTAACGGAGTAACCGGAGAAGTGGCGGAGCTAGGAATGTTCCACACGGTGTTGTTAGAAACCGGCAACTGGACAGACTCGGGGCATCCCACGGGACGACGTGTTACGTTCACCAACAACTTCGCCATTGAAGGTCACTACTTCAATTTTTCTACTTCGGGCCAATGGCTCTGGGATGAACTCACACTGGTGGTGGACTCCAGCCAGAGTCCGTACCCGATAGTTGACGCGCTGCAAAAGGCTGTGGTGGAAGCCACGTCGCAGAGCGCCGGTGAAGCTGAAAAAGAATGGAAGAATGCCGCGCACTCGCGCAATGTAGGCGCATTATCGGCGGCACCAGCTATTAATTTAAAGCCGGTAGGCGGTGGCGTTGAAATCGCAGTGCGCTACATTACGCGCGCCAGCGAGCGCTATGCAATGCGCTCACGGTTATATCAGGCTGCGGTGAATTTAATCAGCAAGAAGGATTCGCAAGGGCCAGTGTCTGTTACGGAAAAAGCAGAGCCGAAACTTGTATGACAAAGGCAAAGACGAAGGGTTGCCGCAAGGTGGATTCGAGAGTTGGCTCCCCGGGGAAGATTCGAACTTCCAACATTTCGGTTAACAGCCGAACGCTCTACCATTGAGCTACCGGGGAATGTGGTTATCTTACTTTGCTTTATAGGGAGTTTCAAACTGGCGGGGAGTGTTTCCGAAAGTGCTCACAGCGATTTAACAGACGTGGCGTTTATCAGGTTTTTATCAGGAATTAGGCGGGAGTGGTCTTGGCGCCGCTCACGATTAAAACCTCGGCGGGAAAACTCATGGAGTTGCCGGTGGAGTACTCACGGAGAGAGGAGAGCATCTCCTGCTGCACTTTGGGCTTTTGGTCTGCTGGAAGCATTTCGAACTTTTCATTTAGCTTCTCGGACATTTCGCGGCGCAAATTCCAGAAATCTTCCACGGAGACGGGCGCCTCTATTGTGAACTGCAGCAGTCGCTCAGTGCGCGCCACCGCGCCGGCCTGGGAAAAAACTTCCATTAACTTGCCACGAGGAGCAAATCGAAATGCATCCAGAGCTTCCAGGTCAAGTGGAGGCACATCAACGTAGCGATCGATGACGCGTGACAACGCAAAGTGGAAAGGATTTTGTTCGGCGAAATACCAAACCGCTAAAGCCAACTTCCGTCCGGGCTTGAGGACCCGCAACATCTCGCGGACGCCGTCCACAGGAGAGGGAAAAAACATCACGCCAAAGCGGCTGATCACGGCGTCGAAAGTATTGGCGGCAAAGGGCAGATCGTCTGCAAAGGCCACATCAAATTTTGCGTTCTTTAGGCCGAGACGTTTTGCCTCAGCGCGGGCGGCGGTCACCATGCCCTGAATGGGGTCCACGCCGTAGACCTTACTCTTAGGGCCTGCGAAGGCCGCTACGCTCAATGCCGGCTCGCCAGGCCCGGTAGCAACATCGAGAACCGAGTCGTGACTCCCAATTCCCGCATCCTCGATGAGAGCTTGCGTTATCGGAGCAAACATTCCCCGAATAATGTCGCGGTGTTTGTCCCAGAACGCCGCCACACCGCGCCATCGGTTGATGATCTCTGCATCGGGTCGCATTAAGCGAAATTATAGCTGCTCAGAGCGATTCGATGCATCGGATCGTCGTCGGTCGCCTTGCTAGCGACAAGGATTATTTGGCAAAACCTGATGGTAATTCTCGAACGCGACAACCGAACTGGGGTGACCCAGGACGCCAGCTTCGTACACCGATCCGAGCAGCGTGCTGTATTCGGTTGCGGAACTCCCGCCGAAATTGTTGGTGGTTCCCGGAATGGACGGTCCACCCAACTGCCACCAGCATCCTTCACTGTTCTGCGTGGTGCTGTAGATGGGGTAAAAAAGGGCGCCCGGCGGCGGATTCACGCATCCATTGCCGGTGTTTGTATCACAGACGGTAGAATCCTCAATCGCCGGAAGGTCCGCTTCGAAGGCCACGCGATCAAAACTCCTCAGCTCACTTTCTTCCGACGAGAACTTCGGGCTGGTAAACCTGATGGGACTTGGCACAGCGGAAAAGCCGTACGGATCCGGCCCGGTCCCCGGCCACGCATTGTGATAAGGAACGCCGTCGAAGTCGACGTCAGAGTCGAGACAGCCTCCCAGGCGACCCAACGAGCCGAACAAGATGGAACTGATAGTGTCAACGCAAAAGAAATCGTCCACCTCATTATGTGAGCCTGTGGTATCTACCACGGTCTCAACCGGGCTGCTTATGCACGCGCCCAACAAGCTTGGAATGATGGACCCGTCCTGCACGTCGCAATAATTGAAATGGCCGATCTCATCCGAAAAGGCTACGTTGTAGCTGTGTGCCGCCCAGGGCACGCGGGTATGTTCGCTGGACGATGCGTACATCGGGCGATAGGCGTACGGCTTGGAGGTGCAGGTCTTGGCGCTGGGATCGAAGACGATTTGCGCGAAACCATTGGCAACACTCGCAGTCATAAATCCGGTTTGCCCAGTAGTCAGGTCTTCCACAGTGGTGCGCAGGCCATCTTCGGTGTCGCGGATGGTAACAACGAGACTATCGCCGGGATTCATAAGAAACGTCTCGCCTTGGAGCACCGCCTGTTTGTTGGGGTCATTATTGAGCGGGTCAGCCGGGGCCTGGGACTTGCCGTCCAAGGTGAGCAAGGCGAACACAGTTGTTTCCAAACCGACTTTATTTTGACAGTCCGTATTGTTAGGAATTTGGCCCTTCGGTCCTAAGGCCTTCACACTGAGGCTATTGATGTGCAGCGCCACAGCATACTGGTTCTGCGTGAACCCACTGACCCAGCCCGGAGGATAGAACTGCAATTCGAGGAATGCGGTTCCAGGATGCCGACCAATGTAGCGCTTCGACTTCGGATCTGGATCATCAAAAATGTTTTGATCGGAGTCGGGCGGGCACTTGTGGGTGGCCAAGGGAAAGGACTCCGAATCGCAGAGGGCCATGCCAAACCAGAACGCCGGATGCAACTGGAAATTCCACACGGTCGGGCCGCCCGTGCCGTTTGGGTGCGCGTCGGTAGGGAACTGTGGAGGATCGGTCGGCAGAACCATTCGGTAAACGTTATAGTTTCCCGCTCCGGGTTGATCGGAATAAAAGAGCAGTGACGGCTCGTCGTGTCCGATATATCGTCCGGGATACTCGAAGCTCCGGTTGTACTGGCGCTCGGTGCAGAGGGAATAAGGATCCTCGCAACCGAAGCTGCTAACTCGCGATTGAGCGAACATCAGGTTGCCCGAGACCAGCGCTACCAATGACAGCAGTAAAAACCGCATCAGCTTTCCCACGTTAGACCTCCCGGTCAGTGTTTACCGCAGTGACCGTACTTGCGACCATGTCCCATCTGGTGTGTGCCTAGTACTTCATCGAGCGAGGCCTCAAGCAAACGGCTAGTACCGTTCAAGCAAAGCCCTTGGTCCGCAATAAATCTGCAAACCAATAAGTTGCTCAAGCTGGATTGGCTGGTTCCCATGAATTTTAGGCTGCCGACCGGGGGGAAAAGGGGCAGTACGCGCGGTTTTGTATCGCGGTGTGACGCTAGTGTCAAGAGAAATATAATGCAAGTCAATTCACTAACTTTTTAAATCCTTCGCGGCGCCGCTTGGGGCAAGACTCGATACGTGCTGTTACGCGACAAAAATAATAGCGAAGCGCGTGTCCAACACTGGCGTTATCAGGACTGAGGTAGCGAGTGTATCGAATTAGTTTGAGTGGTTTAGTTGCCGGCGCAGGGTTTCCACTACTAGACCGATCAGTGCATACGTGGCGACGTTGGCGACAAGAGCTGAATAGAAGCTAACCGGGTAATGCGAACCGATAATCGCAACCGGGCAGGTTAACCGGATAAGAGTGGACACGATCGGTTCTATCGGATGGTCCTTGCTTGCCACTAAGAAATAAACCGCCCACCCGCTCGCAACGAGAAACCCCGCAGCCGCCCAAATTGCAATTCGGTATTTCATGCTGCACCTCCCGCTGCTTGGTCAGAATAGTCTCACACTCAGCATCATTCCACACATCCCACTCTTGAGGTAAGCAGCAATCGGCTTGCGCACAAAAAGTCATACGGCGACGGATCCGATTGCCACAATCCATAATAATGTCGTGGTTAAAGCGATGGTGATGCCCACAGGACGGAGTGATTTTCAAATAGAATGAACAACGCGGTGGGGTTGTGGGTCTGGGTGTAAGTCCTTACTTTCCCGTACAGCGCAAGGGTATCGTCTGACTCCATGACACCATAGTTGCCTGCCACTTTCGGCTGCCCCACACACTATCATTCTCCCTACAATCTGGCCTTCGGCATCCTCGGGCCAGAATCGGTAATGTTGTGGCTCCTCGTGATGGGCGTGAATGTTCCACGATGGAAGGAGCAGGTTAGCGCAGCGGTCCGCGCATAAAAACCGTCGGCTATGGTGGTTCGGTTGATACTCTTCATCGGGTCTCATTAAGCGAGATTATAGCTGGTCAGCGCGGTGGATAGGTCAACCGGGGAAACATCCAAAATGGTTTTGTTTCGTGAGCCTTCGAGGGGAGAGTATCGAGGCCTTCTAAGATCGCTGCAAAGAATATTAAGAAATTTACTTGACTCTTTTTGTAAAGAGGCATACAAAAGCGGGCAAACTCGCCTCTGCTACCGACGAGTTCGACCCCAACGGTAGCGCTTTATTGCTGACGCACGATTCGCCAGGTCATTGAAGTTTGTCCGCCAGCACCTAACAACGCTGCCTCCGTCCACTGAGGAGGACACATGGCTTACACCACACGGACGTTTTATCCGGCCCGGTTTTCCTCGTTTCGAGCACGAATTATTGGCGTAACTAGTCGAGTCGCAATATTGATATTAAGCGTGATGTTGCTGGCCGCCTGCCCGGCGAGCGTGCTGGCCGCGACGCCGGACGCGGTGCTTGAGTGGATAGGCATCATGAATTCAACGGTGATTGCGGGGGGCACCACTCCTCTAGCCACCACCCGCAACGTCGCCCTCGTGTCGGCGTCAGTTTTTGATGCCGTTAACGGCGTTGATCCACGGTTCCAAGCATTGCACGTGAAGCCAAGCGCGCCGCACCATGCTTCTCAAAGTGCCGCAGCGATTCAAGCTGCGTACGTGATTCTGGCGGACCTATATCCAAAACAAATTGGGTCGCTGACCGCACAACGCGACGCGTCGATTGCCGCACTGGCGTCCAAAGAAAAAGCAGAGTCAATTAAGGCTGGTATGGCGTGGGGGCAGACGGTGGCGGACGCAATCTGGAATTGGCGGTTGACCGACGGAATCGCGCCGCCTCCGCCTCCCTTTCTTGGTGCTGCCGTAACAGGCGTATGGCGGCCGACACCGACGGTGTTCGCGTCTGGGGCCGGGCCACAGTTCGCCTCGATGACGCCGTGGGTGCTAACCAGACCATCGCAATTTCGCTTGCCGCCTCCGCTGGCACTCGACAGTGCCGAATACGCCACGGAACTGAACGAGATAGAGGTTATGGGCGTCTATTCAGGATCGGGACGCAATAAGGATCAATCCGACCTCGCGTTGTTCTGGGCAGGTAACACGGCACTTTACTGGAACCGTATCGCGTCGGACCTTGCTAAGGCCCGTGGGCTGAGCATAACGGAGAATGCCCACCTCTTTGCGTTAATGAATGTTTCGATGGCCGACGCGGGAATTGCGTGCTGGGACAGCAAGTATCGCTACGTTTTCTGGAGGCCGATCACCGCCCTCCGAGAGGGAATGACTCCTGCCGATGCCGATCCGGATTGGATACCCTGGTTGGACTTTTTCCCTCCCGGCACCCCTCCCCATCCCGAGTATCCGTCCGGACATTCCAGCGTGAGTGGGGCTGCGGCGTTCGTGCTTTCCGCTGAGTTTGGAGAGAATACGGCGTTCAGCGTCACCTCGGATGTGCAACCAGGCATGCGGACATTTGCGAGTTTCACACATGCAGTGGATGAGATCGCCAATGCTCGTGTATTTGGCGGTATTCATTTCCGCATCTCATGTGTGCGTGGAAACACGCTAGGCAGAACCGTGGCGGATTATGTTTCGCGACACGCCATGCGCGCACAAGGTGATGAGCGAGACGATGAGCAGGATCAGACAGGGAGATAAAATGAGAATGCGAGCGCGCGGCTAAGAGCGGCGGAGGAGGTTGCGGGCGAAGAAGGCTACGTTGGCGGGGCGCTCGGCCAGGCGGCGCATGAAGTAGGGGAACCAGTCGCGGCCGTAGGGGATGTAGATGCGCAGACGATAGCCGTCTTTGACTAGACGGCGCTGCAGGTCGGTGCGCACACCGTAGAGCATCTGAAACTCAAAATCATCTTTGGAGATCTGTTTGGCGGCGGCGAAGCGAATCGTTGCGGCGATCATGGCGGGATCGTGGGTGGCGATGCCGTGATAGAAGCCACTGGGCAAGAGCATCTGCAATAAGTGAACATAATTGGCGTCGACGTCTTTCTTTTTTGGAAAGGCCACGTTGGCGGGTTCTTTGTAGGCGCCTTTGCAAAGACGGATGCGGCAACCGTAAGCCAGTAGATCGGTGATGTCTGCCTCGCTGCGATATAGATAGGATTGAATTACCGTGCCGATGGCGGGATTTTGCGAGCGCACACGTTTCACCAGCTCAACGGTGCGCTGGGTGTAGACCGAA
>DATNKL010000111.1:0-6102 GCA_035603415.1 Candidatus Acidiferrales bacterium | reverse complement strand
CCTCTTCTCTTAATCTGAGTTTGTCACCGCCGTCAGCACCACCGCAAACTTGTCATTTCGACCGAAGCAGACCGACACCTTTTCTTCCACCTTCGCTCCTGCGAAGGTGTCGGTCTGCGCAGTGGAGAAATCTCTCTTTCGCTCTCTCGCAGCCCCACCGGTTTCCCCACTCTAGAATTTCTAGGGCGCGCTGTTTCCTCCGTCGCCCAGCCCTCCCCTCCATCCTCCAATCCAACAAAAAAAGGCGCGAAGAGTAATCTTCGCGCCCTCTACTGCCGCACCTAACCAGCCCTTACGCCAAATCAAACAGCAGCACCTCCGCCTTATCCACTCCCGTCAACTCCACGCTCTTCTCTTCAGAAACAGCCGCCCCATCGCCTTCTTGCAGCGGCGTGCCATTCAGCTTGACCTGCCCCTTCGCGACCTGAATATAAGCATGCCGTCCCGGCCGCAACTTATGCGTCACTGTGTCATCCTTATCCAAAATCGTGGCGTATAGCGCATTGTCCTGTCGGATCTTCACCGAACCGTCCGCGCCATCCGGCGAAGCCACCAGCCGCAGCTTGCCTTTCTTGTCCGCCACGCTGAAGTTTTTCTGATCGTACGTGGGCTTTAATCCCCGCTTTTCCGGAACCATCCAGATCTGCAACAGCCGGAGCGGATCCTTCGACGGATTAAATTCACTATGCGTCACGCCCGTCCCCGCGCTCATGTATTGCACATCTCCCGGCCTGATCACCGAGCCATTGCCCATGCTGTCCCGGTGTTCCAGCGCGCCTTCCAGCACATATGTCACGATCTCCATATCCCGGTGCGGATGATTCGGAAATCCCGCGCCTCCCGCGACGCGATCGTCGTTCAAAACACGCAGCGTGCGAAACTGCACGTGCTCCGGATCAAAATAGTCCGCAAACGAAAACGTAAAGTGGCTGTCCAGCCAGCCGTGGTCGACATGCCCGCGTTTATTGCTCTTGCGAATCTCGATCATGATGTCCTCCCTCAACTCGCCAGATAATACTCGTTATAACGACTATTGTCAAGAGGTGGATATCAGACTGATAACGCTGCATTTGCTCCCCGCAGGCCGCCACCCGACTGCCATCCGTAGGTTTTTTCTTCGGTCAGCTACGCCAACTGTGAGGTGCAGTGCGGGCAACGCTTGGCCGCCAGTGGAATCGGCATCGCGCATTGCGGACAATCTCGCGTGGTCGGTGCCGCGGCTGGCGCAGGCTTCTTCCCCCAGCGATTCACTTGCTGCACCAGCAAAAATACCGCCAGCGCCACGATCAGAAAATTAATCACCGTATTCAAAAACAATCCGTAATTTATCGTCGGCGCCGCGGCCGCTTTCGCCGCCAGAAGCGTGTCGTAATGCTTTCCATTCAGGCTTATAAGCAGGTTGGAGAAATCTATATGCCCGAGCGCGCTTCCGATCGGCGGCATGATGATGTCCTCCACCAGCGACGACACCACTTTTCCAAACGCCGCACCGATAATCACGCCCACCGCAAGATCAATCACATTCCCGCGCATCGCAAAAGTTTTAAATTCTTTGAACATATTTATTTCCTTCCGCACGCCGCTCGGTTCGGCAGCGGCATCACCTGCTGCCTTGACGTTGAGCCCCAGCGGGCCGTAACAGTAGCACAAACCCCGCGATGCCTCGCGCCACCAGCACCACCCCGGCACACGCCAGCAGCGGCCCCACCCACGCAAACGGCACCCGCGAAATCGCCAGCAGCACTATACCTAAAAGTGTCAACGAAACCGCACGCGTATAATCTTCCGGCTGCGGCGGCTTGCTCCCCGGTTTTCTGTAAATCCCGCGAATCCCCCACAGGATCAACGCCACGCTCAAAATCAGCCACGGCAATTTGTGACGGTCAAAAAAAATGTGGCCGGTGAGTCCCAGCCACACGACGAGCAGCCCCAACAGTACAAATATAATTTCTATAACCAGTCGAAGAAGCCGCTCAGGAGCGAGCATAGCGATTTACCACACGGGAAAAGATTCAGGACCGCAAATGACCTAAAAAGATCGCCCGCCAAGTGCGCCTACACAAATTAGACTACGCCGCAACCCGCTCGATCCGCACCGTCTTCAACATAATCGGAGTCTTCGGCCGGTCGCTGCCATCGCGCGGCGCGTTGGAAATTTTGTCCGCGACCTCCTGCCCTTCCACCACCTCGCCAAATATCGTGTGCTTGTTATCCAGCCACGGAGTCGGCGCCACGGTGATAAAAAATTGGCTGCCATTGGTGCCCGGCCCAGAATTAGCCATCGAGAGCTTGCCGGCCTTGGAGTGTTTTAGCGAAGGATGAAACTCGTCGCCGAATTTGTAACCCGGTCCTCCGCGTCCGGTACCCTCCGGGCATCCGCCTTGAATCATGAATTGCGGAATCACCCGGTGAAACGTCAGCCCATCATAGAAATTCCGTTTTTCTTTTTTTCCGGTCTTCTCGTTGGTGAATTCCTTGGTCCCTTCGGCCAGCCCGATAAAATTCTCAACCGTCTTAGGCGCCTCTTTCTCCAGCAAACGAATCACAATATCGCCCTGCGAAGTTTCAAAAATTGCGTACGTTCCCGCATCTCTGCTCATCAGTTTTTTTCTCCCAAGTACATATTTATCGTACACGACCCTTCATCGCGCGCGCCACCCACTCCACTAAGTGCTCAGTTTTTCCTGCACCGGCCGGCAGAAGAATTTAATACTCTTGTAACGGGGGGGCCATAATATGAAGCTGTCGGATTCCCCGTAGCAGGAAAGGCCATAGGTAAGCACCAGCGAAAGGAGAGCCCCATGAAATACGCGATCTTTGGAGCTACCGGATCGGTCGGTAAGGCTCTCGGGGCAGAGTTAGCAAAAAGAGGTTCCAGCTTTCGAGTAGTAGGACGCTCCGAGGAAAGCCTGCGCCGCCATTTCCACGCATACGAATCGCTCGTCGAATACTGCGAAGCCGACCTTGCAGACCCACTGGCTGCCGCTCGAGCCGCAGCCAGAGTGGACACTATTTTTTATACCGTCGGAGTCCCCTACACGCAGTTCCAGCTGCATCCGAAACTGATAAAGATCGCGCTGGAAGCCGCAGCAGCCGCCGGCGTCTCAGGTTTCATCCACGTCGGCACCGTTTACCCGTACGGCGTTCCGCAGACCGGCTTCGTTAGCGAATCCCATACCCGAAATCCAGTCGCCTTCAAGGGCAAGATGCGTAAGGAGCAGGAAGACCTGGTCCTCGCCGCCGATCAACGCACCGGAATGCGCACCACAATTCTGCGCCCGCCCGATTTTTACGGACCGGACGCGGAACTGAGTTATGTGCGCGCGATATTCGTCGCTGCCGTAAAAGGTGGAACAGCTAATGTGATCGGCCCGGTCGACACCCCGCATGAATTCATCTTCGTTCCCGACCTGGCGGAAACTCTCGTCGCACTTTCAGAGAAACCGGAAGCCTATGGTCACGCCTGGAACGTGGCGGGCCCCGCGCTGATCACCACACGCGAGTTCGCCAATCTCGTCTTCGCCGCCGTTCATCAAAAGCCGCGGATCCGCGCGGCCGGCAAATTTGTGCTGCGTGTGATGGGTCTTTTCAATCCTTTCATGCGTGAAGTGCTCGAGATGCATTATCTCTGGACCACGCCCGTCAAACTGGACGACACTCGTTTGCGTAAGCTGCTTCCAAATCTGAAAAAAACCCCGTACGCGGAAGGCATCGAAGCCACTATCAAAGCCATGAAGGCAGCCTGACTTTAAACAACAAACAAAAAACACGCCCTGAACAAAATCCACACAAAGAGCGAAGCTTCTAATTTTAGTGATCGCGCAACTGACGCGCAAAATTTTCTCTCGCCGCTACCAGCTTCGCCGCTTCCGCAACTCCGTAATATGCGCGACGTGGTGCCGCCCATGCCATTCGTAAACAAACAGCAACCAATCGATGGTCCTTTCGCCATGCTCCGGGTGCACCAATTTGCGCGAAAAATCTTCCGCCTTCAGCGATCGCCACACCCTGTCCCATCGTTCGTGCAGCGCCTCCAATAATTTCTGGGACGCTTCGATCGGCGCACCCTTGGAGTCCGCCAGCTGCGCCCACGTGTTTTCGTCATACGGTTTTATTGTTGGCGCAACCTCCGTCAGCGCCAGCTTCAATCGCACGTACGCGTTCATGTGGCTGTCCGGCACGTGATGTACCACCTGCCTCACCGTCCAGCCGCCTTCGCGGTACGGCGTGTCCAGTTGCGTTTCATCCAACCCGCGCACCGCTTCTCGCAAATTCTTCGGCGCCGCAGCAATCGTTTCGATCGCCTGCTGCCGTTTCGCGGCGGTAATCTCCTTCGGCATTTCCATCTTCCCAATTGGGTATCGCGGATCCATCGGCCATCTCCTTTGTACGCCCTGCGAGCAGTCTTCCACTTCAACTTCTCATTTACTTTGGCAAACTATCAGCCCCGCTTCCAAAACTACGCAACCACCAGCGGCTAAAACACTCTCCAATTTGGCTCTCCCAGACCCCGGCCACCAAATCGTCAGGTACAATGAACCGTTTCGCACCATTGTATCCGCCGGGCACGTGCGAGAATCAAATAGGAGCAATGAAAATGTACAACGTGGTCATTATCGGCAGCGGTTGCGCCGGACTCACCGCCGCAATCTACGCTGCGCGTGCCAATCTGAAGCCGCTGGTCATCGACGGTCATGAACCGGGCGGACAGCTCACCCTGACCACCATGGTCGAAAACTACCCCGGCTTCCCCGATGGCATCCTCGGCCACGAGCTCATCGAAAATATGCGCAAGCAAGCGCAAAGATTCGGCGCGGAATTCAATGCCGGTGTCGTGACGGATGTCGATCTTTCCAAGCGCCCCTTCACAGTCACCGCTGGCAACGATTCGTACCAGACCAAAACTCTCATCATCGCCGCGGGAGCTTCCGCGCGTTTGCTCGGGCTTCCCGAAGAGCGCCCGCTGCTCGGCAGCGGCGTCTCCACCTGCGCCACCTGCGACGGCTTCTTTTTCCGCGGCAAAGCCATCGCCGTCGTCGGCGGCGGCGATACTGCGATGGAGGAAGCCAGCTTCCTCACCCGTTACGCGTCCCGGCTGTATCTGATTCACCGCCGCAACGAATTTCGCGCTTCGAAAATCATGCTCGATCGCGCCAGGGCCAACGAAAAAATCGAATTCGTCACGCCCGCTATCGTCGAGCAAATTCTCGCCGACAGTGCCGGCGTGGAGGGCGTTCGCCTCCGCAATCCCGACTCCGGCGAAACGCGCGAGCTCGAAGTTCACGGCGTCTTCGTCGCCATCGGTCACGATCCCAATACCGCCGCCTTTCGCGGCCAGCTAGAAACCGACGCCAATGGCTATCTGCTCTCCACCAACGGCAGCAAGACCAGCGTCCCCGGTGTTTTCGTGGCCGGTGACGTGCAGGATCATCGTTATCGCCAGGCTGTCACCGCCGCGGGCTCCGGTTGCATGGCCGCCATGGACGCCGAAAAGTTCCTTGAAGAGCACAAGTAACCACCGCAAACTAGTTTCCTCCCTCGCGCGCTGCCATAATTGACTGGCATGCTTCGCGCGGCCCTCCTAAAGCTTTCCGAAAGCAAATCATTTGCGCATTGGGTCGTTTCCAACGGCCGCACTCGAAGTTTGGCGCACCGTTTCGTTCCCGGCGAAACTCTTGACGAAGCTATCGCCGCCGCTCGCCAGTGCAACAATCTCGGCATGTTCGCAAGCCTCGATTATTTAGGTGAAAATGTTTCGACCCCAGAAGACGCGCAACGTGCTCGCGACGCTTACCTGGAAATTTTCGACCGCATCGCCCACGAAAGACTGTACGCCAACGTTTCATGCAAGCTGACCCAACTCGGTCTCGACCTCGGCGTGGAATTCTGCGAAAGCCTGGTCGCGTCCATCGTGGACCGCGCTGAACGCTATGACAATTTTTTGCGTGTGGATATGGAAGGTTCGGTCTACACCCAGCGCACCGTTGAGCTGGTGAAACGTGTGCGCTCGCAAAATCCCGCCATCGGCACGGTAATTCAATCCTATCTATATCGCAGCGAGGCAGACATCACCGATCTACTGGCTTACGGTTGCCGCATCCG
>DATNKL010000167.1:0-18006 GCA_035603415.1 Candidatus Acidiferrales bacterium | reverse complement strand
TGCGAAACGTCCGGCCCATTGCGTACGCCGGCATGATTTTTACACACGGCCTTCCCTGGGCGGTGCTTGCTGCTATCGTCGCCGGTGCCGCGGGTTGGACGAGCCTGGCTATCGCGTATTTAACGGCGTATTTCGTGCTGCGAATCAGCGTGGCGTGGGTTGCCGGCGTATGGGGGCTCCGCGATCAAGCGATTATCGGTAAACTTTGGCTTCTCCCTGTGCGCGACGCGATCACTTCCTTTGTGTGGCTGGTAGGCTTGCTGTCCGACAGAATCAGGTGGAGAGGATCCGAATTTCGCGTAAAAAATGGACTTCTAACGCCTGTGGCGCGCGAACCGCGGCAGCCCTGAGCAACGGATCCACAAACATTTCCCATTCGCAGATTACTTCAAAATTTATTGAGGCGAAGAAATGCGTCACGCAACCGGCTTCGCGACTGTTTTCAAGGAGCGCAAGGCGACGGTACCCAAAATAATTACCGCCGCGAGGATCGCGATCCATAGCAAAACGGGATGTCGATCCGACCAGGGCCGGTCATCCGGCCTCGGAACATATGCGGCGTTATTTACTTCCGGGTCTAACGCAACCGGCTGGACGCGGGCATCCTTTTGAAATATTTTGGCGTACTCATACTCCGGTGCACCAAGTTTTTCGTCGCCGTAATAGACTCATGGCCGCTCACCTGCCTCGGAATCAAAATAAATTCGCCACTCCCACTGTTGCAAATGCGCGCCGTTGATTTTTAAGGGCGGATCGTCTCCGTTTTGAATTACGGCCTTCAGAGTTCCCTGACAATTCCGGCAAAGCTCTATGGAGGTCCGTTCGACGTCGACTTTTTGACCATCGCGCAGCATGTGAATGCGGCTTATCTGTTGGGTATCGTACGGCTCATCTTTGCCGCCGCGAATTTCGATCTGGCGGCAAAAGTTTGGTTGGTTGGGATCAATATTCAGCGTAAGGCGCTCCACGGGAGTATTTGCAGGGACATCAAAGGTAATCACCGTTTCTTTTCTGTGCTGTGCCAGGCTGGCTTTCCAGTACGGCTGCCGAGTTAAAGACAAAATAGAATTACACTATTTATTAAATTACCTTGCAGGTAAGATGTTGGCCCTGATTGAGAGGCCAAATGTCCAAATTTGCGGCAGCCATCCTTGGGACACTATTATTTGTCGGGATTGCTTGCGGTCAGGAAATTCCGCGTGTCGAAGTGTTCGGCGGCTACTCGTATGTTAATGCCACTACTGTCGGTATCTTGAACAATCGCCAGAGCGCCAATGGTTGGGAAGCATCCGTCTCTGGAAACTTCAGTAAGCATTTCGCGGTGGAAGGCGATGTCAGCGCGTACTATCAAACTTACCTTGTCACGGATTTTCAGCTGACTTCCTTTCCTTCTTTGAGCGTCCGATTTCATGATTACAGTTATATGGTCGGCCCGCGTGTAAACTTCCGTCCGGTCTTCGTTCATGCGCTGTTCGGCGGCGACCATCTCGGAGGTAGCTTTGCAGGTGGCTCGGTCTCCGATAACGGATCCGCGGCTGCTTTTGGTGGTGGCGTGCAATGGCCGTTCTCATCCCACTGGGCCATACGAGGATCAGGGGATTACATGCGGATGCGGCACGGCTTTTTTGGACAACCTTCTTTGCGGCAGAATAATTTTCGCGCCGCCGCTGGGATTGTGTATTCCTTCGGCGGTCGTCACTAATACATGCTCTAGTTCTTTCGCCTTTCCTTTATTTAGCCCCGCCGCGTTCCGACTGCGTCATATTTCATATGCGCCCGCGCACAATGCTGGCGTGCGCCATGGAACAGTTGTAAGTGCTGGGCCATGGCACCATTTCGCAGATACCTGATCGAATTGGAGTCACCATCATGAGCACACGCCGTATGCGGGATCAGATCGGCTGCAGAGTTCGAAAGAACTATCCTGGCGCCATCTTCAAAAGTTGTGCTGGCTCCGATGACAGTTCGCGCACAAAGTCATCAAGTTTTCCAACTTATCCGAGCCCAAGCGGCTGCGATGAAGGAGATGATGTACCTGTAGATTCTCTTACGAACCGCAACATTGACGCTTCCAGCCGGCACGGTTTAATACGACAGTTTTTAACTCATCATAAAAGAGCCCCTCTAAGGAGTATCTGTATACAAATTAAAGTGACCGGGGGTTAAAGGTCTGCGCCAAAGCATTTTTTGCCAAACCTAATTCGTTGGAGTTACATCCAAGTGCTTCACTATCAGCCGGATAGAGCTAAACTATCAGGTTGGGCGGGTGTTAAAGTTGATATGTTTTTGCCGTCTACTTGATCATTCGCGGCTGTTTTATTTTTGCCGTTCAATTAGTCTTTCCTGTCGTGTAAAGTCCGACGACGAGGATTTCTGTGGTCGAGTCGCGCACTTCCGCCAACGCTTGGGCAAGCTGCTCGGTACGATCGGATTCTACTTCCAGAAAGAACTGATATTCCCGAGGGTGGCCGTGGATTGGGCGACTCTCGATTTTTAGCAGGTTCACTTCGTTATCACGCGAAAGACTCAGCCCCGGGCCGGTACGCCCAAACTTAGCCGCAGCCAGCGAAGCGGCCATCGTGGAATTAACGTCCCCGACCACCAACACTACGTCTGGGTTTTGTTCCACCAGGACCGGCTCTATACGCTTCAGAATTTCCGTTGCTTGATATGCATGAGATCCGGAACCAACACCCACTTTGATATCGGGCCGAGGAATACCCATTTGTTCAAAGAAAATTCCCGACAACTTCTCGTCGTAAATGCTGTCCGTGTGCACCAGGATCGGCGTTATACCATCGTACGAACGCATCGCTGTGAGAAGGCGAGCAATCTTCACCAAATCCGCCCGAGCGCCGACAATATTAAGAATTTTCATTTTGATCAGAACCTGTTGCAGAAATCTGTAAACTCAATCAAGGACTTTCAGAACTTCACGGAATTGGCATCGCTGCCCTTCAGAGCACCAAATAATCACGGCCCGCTAGATTGGCGATCCAGAAAACCGTGGTGTCGCATTAGCACTAAGTTACTAGGTTAATCATTTGACTAAAGGACTGCAGAGCAGCGTGGCGTCGCCCCGGCAGCGGATTTCACCACGCTGAGGATGCGGTCGGATTCTTTGCCAAGCGCTGGTCGGATTACTTCGAGATTTATTAAGGCGAAAACTTTCTCACGAGACCGGCTTCGCCGTTGTTTTCAAAGAACGCAAAGCGAGGGCACCCAAAATAACTACCGCGGCGAGAATGGCGGCCCATAGAAGAGCGGGATGTTGATCCGTCCAGGGCCGGTCGTCGGGCCGCGGAATATATGCGGCGTTATTCGCTTCGGGGTCTAAGGCAAGCGCGTCAACGCTAGCGTTCTTTTGGAATAATTTCGCGTAGTCGTACTCCGGCGCGCCAAGTTTTTCATCGCCGTAATAGAGCCAGGGGCGCTCGCCTGCGCCGGAATCAAAATAAATTCGACGCTCCCACTGTTGCAAGTGCCCACCACTGATTTTTAACGGCGGATCGTCGCCATTTTGAATTACGACCTTCAAAATTCCCTGGCAATGGCCACAAAGATCCATTGAGGTTCGCTCGACGTCAACTTTTTGACCATTGCGCAACATGTGAATGCGGCTTATCTGATTGGTACCGTAGAGCTCGTCCTTGCCGCCGCGAATCTGAATCTGGCGGAAAAAGTTTGGTTGCGCGGGATCAATATCCAGCATAAGGCGCTCCACGGGAGTGTTTGCGGGAACATCAAAGGTAATCACCGTTTCTTTTCCGTGTTGTTCCAGCCTGGATGGACTGGTGACCTCGCGCCAAATGGCTTTCTGGGCATGCGTTGCGCCAGCTGTGCCGTTTTTCACGTCGGAGGGTTTTACTGCGCTGTCGACGGTAATCCTCAAGAATTTAAAAGCGCTCAAGGGAATTTGCAGCGTGCTGTTGGAGCCAAGCTTTTCATCGGAAAGGTCGTAAAGCGTGGTGGTGCCGAGAAGTGCCCACTTGGTTCCGTGTGGATCGTCCTGGCCTTCCACGCGGGCATGCGCGACAAAGTTTTTGGTGGCTAGCGTCAAATGGATGCGGTCATATTCGTCGACGCCGGACATGTCCAGAAGAAACTGAGTTTTCGCGCCAATGGAAGCAGGCTGTAGCACACGGAATTGTTTCTGCTCGGTTTCTGAACCGCCGGTCTCCACCGACATTTTGTAGGGAAGCTCTTTTTCTGATGCATAGATACGTAAATCGTCCAAATCCGGACGGGTGTGCCGCCAAATCACCTCGTCAACGACGATGTAATGCTGCCCGGCGGAATTTATTGGCTGGACCTTGCGGCGATATTTGAAATACGCGGGGGAAGCAGTGACCACCGTTATGGCCAAGACTGCCCAAAATAATTTGCTCACGACATTTCCTTAGTGGGGCGCGCAGGCGTAGATTCATCCGATGAATTGGGAGAAAGCTTCAGCCAGTCGCGTTGATAGATGAAAGATATTCCCAGCAAAACCGCGCCAAGGGCGATAAAACTCAAAATTCTGTAGCTTCCGCCAAGCTGGGACACGTCATAAAGAAAGATTTTGCCGGTGGTGAAGGCAATTAAAATGAGCGCCTGCCAGCGTAGGAAGGCACTCCGTTTGCGGAAACCTACCGCCATCAAAACGGCTCCGTAAATCAGCCAAATCGCCGAGTAGGTGAATCCGCGAAGCACGGAAACCTGGTGGTAATGTTGCCACTGATTTACAACGTTAACGAATGGATGATCAAAATAATCCGCAGCTTCGCGGGTAAGAGCGAGCAGGGCTAGCAGATTGAGAGCTATTACCGCGAGTTGTAGGAAAGGGCGTTCGTTTTCCACGGCGTGCTGCTTGCCGAGGGTGGCGATGCCAGCCAGCACGGCAATGGCGACGGCGTAGCTGGCAAATCGCGCATTGAAGATCAGGGTGTTGGCATGCAACTGGTCATACACCAACAAGCGGAAAATTCCCAAGGAGAGTGCTGCAACCGCGAGATAACGCAGAAAATTAGTTTTGGTGCGCACGCTGATCCACAAAAGCGTCGCCGATTCGATCAGCCAGCTGATGGTTATCCATTGGGCTTCGAGCTTTAATGGGATGGCAATAGTGATGAACGCGATAGCGATGGCTACATGCAATAAATTGATTACGCTTACGTCGTCGCCGGGGAAGCGCTTCTTGAACAGCGTGCTGATGCCCAGATACACGGCGCCCAAGCCCAGCGCAAACCAGGTGAGCGTCGCTTTTTCATTTTCATACATGACATAAAGCGCCAGAAAAAATATCACCGCATTCACGAGCGGGAGCAGCGTCAGCGTAATGCTTGGACCGGAAAATCGAGTTGAACGTTCATAACGGGCAGCGAGCGGAACTGTTGCGAAAATAGCAGCGAAGAGTGCGGCGAAAAAAACCGTGAGTGGCCGTTGCTCCGGGGTGTAGTAGACAGAATACCAGCCGAGGGATAACACGATAGTTCCAGCGAAACTTCCCCACAGCAAACGCCGCCACGGTTTGACGACGGCCATCAGAAGGATTGCCAAGTCCAGCAGGGCAACGTAACAGAAGAGCACGGCTTCGTGATTTTGGCCGGTGGAGAGCAGCGCCGGGGTAACAAAGCCGCCGACCATCGCAGCAGTGGCGAGTAACTCGGCGTCCTGGCTCAAGGCCAGAGCGATGGTTGACGCGGTAACAACGGTCATGGCGAGAAAAGCTGCGCTAGCAGGAATCAGGTGATAAACCTGAAACGCTCCCCACAAAGATAAATATAACGTGCCGATGCCGACCGCTTTCAAGGAGTAGGAAAACGCTGCGTGGCCACGCGTGCGGAAACGCTCGCTCCACAAGATGAGCGCGATTCCACATAGCAAACCAATACCGATGCGGCCACCGGGGCCGATCCAGTTATTTTCAAATGCGAATTTAAGAAAATACGCGACCCCGATGAGCATCGCAGCGATACCTACGCGGTTCAGCCAATACTGTCCGATCTTTTTTTCCAGATCGCCCTCCTGGCCGCGAGGAGGGGAGAGAGGCGTACGCGTTCGTGGCGCTGCGGAAGCCCCGGCCGATGCGGCAGTGGGCTGGATTTTGTACTCTGGAGTTGGAGCGGCCTTGATTT
Source organism: Candidatus Acidiferrales bacterium (assembly GCA_035603415.1). Lineage (GTDB taxonomy): Bacteria > Acidobacteriota > Terriglobia > Acidiferrales > UBA7541 > Acidiferrum. The sequence goes on along the minus strand of DATNKL010000167.1, from coordinate 11,890 downwards.
GGGATGCGGGCGGCTTTAACGGTTGAGGAACGGACGAAGAACCAGTCTGCGGAGGCAATTCCCGCGCAAGCTCAAGCTGGTAGACGCGCGCAGTCAGGGCTGCAATTTGCGCTCTGAGAGATTCCAACTCGCCAGGAGAGTCGGCCATTCCGCGTACACTATCGCAACTCGGTCATAGCGTACAGTGTCCGCATCAGGAAAGTGTCGCATGTCAAACAGCGAGGGCGCCGTTACAAAGAAGCATCTAAGGGCTTAACTGTTTTTCAGTAAGGATTGAAGAGCGGACGAGGCGTCGCGCAGCGATTGTTGCTCGGAATGAGGCGTGGCGAGAACACTTTTTAGTTCTTGCGTGCGTTGCTGGACCGCGAGGAGGGCGATTTCAGCTTTGCGTTTGAGTTTTGCCGGATCGATTTCGACGAGGGCGGCAAGATACAGTTCCCGCCAATCTTTTATAGGATCCCACACCGCGGCGAAGCAACCATCGTCAAACACAAAGGCACGATAACGGATGGGTATAGGGTCGCCGCTTTTGTGGCGTAAAACGAATTCGCCGTCCATCTTCCCGCGCCGTAGATATTCCGCGAATAGTTTCGAAACTTCTCCATCATGGAAACTTACATTTTCAATGCTGCGCGCCAGTATTTCCGAACGGTCGTAGCCGAGTAAGCGACAAACACCGGCGCTGCAATCGACGTACCTGCGCAATGGATCTGCGAACACCACAAATTCCGCGCCGTCCACTTCCTGGTGAGAATGGCTTAGCAAAAGAAGCCTCCGGACTTGGTGCTGAACCAGTGAGGTAGTTTACACGCATAGCCTATCTCCAGACAGGCTCAGCAGAGGCTGACAGTGCTTACGACCGATGGCGACTCATTCACAGCGGACCTTGCGGGCGGCTATGCACTGAATTTAGGCCGGCGATGGAGTATAGTGGCCTAGTTCCTGGTCCCCTAAAATTAGCGGCTAACGGAGTACCGTATTCCCGGTATTCCCAAGCAGCCGATAACAACTAGAGTTGACGAGAACTCAAAGGTCAACACAGAGCGGGGTCTTTCATGCGCTGCCTGCTGGTCGACGATCACGAATCGGTTAGGGTAGGCGTCACTGCAATTCTTTCCTCGCGACCAGATATCCAGGTCTGCGGAGAGGCTTCCAACGGCAAGGAAGCGATTGAGAAAGCCAGGGAACTGAAGCCCGATTTGATCATTCTGGATGTGACCATGCCGGTATTGGACGGCATCAACTCGGCCAAGGAGATCAGGACGTTTCTGCCGGACGTCCCGATCCTCTTTTTCTCCATGCACGATGGCGTGTACCTCGTTCACGAAGCTAAAATGGCAGGCGTCCAGGGATTCGTGAGTAAGACGGACGCGCGTGCGACGCTGCTAGACGCGATAGACGCCCTTGCAAAAAAGGAAAATTATTTCCCTGATCACGGCGCGTCGAAGCGAACTGCGTAATTCTGCTGGTGTTTCAACCGGCACCGAAAATAAATCAGTGCAGCAAGCGGCTTGAAGTGGCGCGCCCGGTGAGGGTCGAACTCACGACCTTCAGCTTCGGAGGCTGACGCTCTATCCATCTGAGCTACGGGCGCGCAGCGCGTAATGACGATTGTATCAGGCTGACTTGGGCTCGAGCTAACGTTACGAAGGCGATATAGCGAGCCGACGAAAGAGCTGACGTAAGTTCAGCAGTTCAGCGTCAACCCCTGGCGTGGCTCTTGATGTCCTTGGCCAGTTTTTCTATTTCTTCGGCCTTTTTCAGCATTGGCACGGATAATACTTTCGCCGAATCGGTTTTATCCACCTCATCCTTTAGTTCGGTTGCCAACTGGAATAATTTTTCGACTTTTTTCTTGATGTTCTTTTCGTTTTCCTCCAGCGCGGCTTTACGCGAGCCGGGTCGAATAGGCGCGCTTTCATCTTCCGGCTTGAGTTCGCCGTTGTTGAGGGGTCTGGAGTCTTGTTGCGCGCGTGATTTCGCCTGGAGGAAAATCATCGGAGCAAATACGATGCACAGCCCGCAAAACCGGTGTAAGAATTTCCGACGCTCTTGGCCGACAGCGCCGACTGCACTCATCCCGAGTCTCCTTTAATATGGACTTGCAGGCTTCGCAATGCGTTAGCATGTGCGGATTGCCCACAGTTCCGATGTTATACTCGCCCTTCTGTAAAGTTTAATGCCCAATACTTCGACTTTCACGCACTGGTCTGAATTCACGCTGCGAAACGGTCTGCACATTCTGGGGATAATCGCGGTTGCGCTGATACTGAACCGGTTATTGCGGGTGGTCACAAACCTAGTCATCAAGCGCGCCGCCTCGCAAACACGCGCAGCCCAGGCGCGGGAACAACAAACCCGCACGTTGGCTGGGCTACTGTTCAGCGCGGGGACCAAGATCGTTTGGGGCATAGCGCTACTGACGGCATTGCCCGAGTTCGGCATCAATGTGACGCCGATTGCGACGCTTGCCGGGCTGGCCAGCCTGGCAATAGGTTTCGGGGCGCAGAACCTAGTTCGCGATATCATCACCGGCTTTTATATCGTGCTGGAAGATCAGTACATCGTGGGAGATGCGATCCAAGTCGCCGATACGATTGGCCGCGTCGAACATGTCACGCTGCGTCGAACGGTAGTGCGAGACGCGCGAGGCGCACTGGTCACGATAGCGAATGGAGACATTCGCACGGTCGCTAATCTGAGCCGGGATTGGTCGCAGGCTTTCGTGGATATTTCGCTTTCGCCTGACGCTCCGTTGGAACAAACTTTGCGTTCACTGGAGTCGGCGTGCGCTGAGCTACGCGCCGACCCGGCGTGGTCCAAGACTTTAGTGGATGGACCGCGAATACTGGGTGTTCAGAGTTTTGATCGCAACGCCACAACGGTGCGATTGCAGGTGCGCACGCTGCCGAATCACCAGGATGAGATTTCTCGCGAGCTGCGCCGCCGCATTCATGTGGAACTTCAGCGTCAGGGTATACCGGTTTCGATCGTCCAGCGCTTTGAGTTCGCCGGAGCCATTCCAGCTTCGGAGCCAGTAAAGGCCGGCGATCTTACAAATCAGTAGGGAGAATGGTATGAGCCAGATCAGTTATGACGAAGTAAATTTGATGCTGCGCCTTTATGACCTCCGGCGCGAGCCGCGTTTGCGCCAGGCACGGTCGTGGTTCGTGGAACATTTTCATCCTCAATCCCCTGAGGACATGATGCAGAAATATCCCCAGAGCAGCGAGGAGAACACTTATATTCGCATGGTCATAAGCTATTGGGACATGGTGGCCTCGATTGTGAATCGCGGCTTAATCAATGACGAGCTTTTTTTTGAGAGCAACGGTGAACTGTGGGTGGTGTGGGATCGCATGCGTGCAGTGGTGCCCACGTGGCGTTCGGCATTCAAAAACCCTCACCTCTTTGCGAATATTGAGGACGCCTGCAAGCGACTAGAGGCCTGGCGCGAGAAGCGAGCTCCCGGGTCCACCGCGGCGATGCGGCAAATGATGTCTCAATTGCAGGCAGGAGGAAAAATTAAGGCCTGAAATCGAGGAGCAAGCTTGCGCCAACGCCGCGCGAGAGCCTTTGATTAACCTAAAGATTGTGCGGGTTCCGTGGGCGCGAATTGGTCTGCACCCGAGGAAATGTCAGGCTTGGTGAAGCTAATGCGATTGCGTCCCGCAGCCTTGGCTGCATACATCGCCCCGTCCACTTCGTGCAAGAGTTCTTCGACGGATCGTGGACCCCAATTTTCGGTCTGATGCACACCCATACTCAGGGTTACCGAGAGCGGTCCGATGCTGGTTTGCACCGGTGTGTCCGACAAGGACTTGCGTATTTCCTCGGCACGGCGCGGAGCAGAAACCGGATCGCAATTATTCAGAATGATCAGGAACTCTTCACCGCCATAGCGACCAACGTAATCATAAGAGCGCACCGATAAGAGCAGGCGCCTCGCGGCTTCCTGTAACACCTCATCGCCGATAAGATGACCATGGCTGTCGTTGACGCTTTTAAAGTGATCCACATCACAAAGCAAAATTGCTGTGGGGACGCGCTCACGTCGCGAACGCGAAATTTCGCGGCCCAGTAACTCCACAATAACGCCGCGGTTAAACAACGAGGTTAAGGAATCGTGGGTGGCTTTAAAGCGCATGTTCTCGCGGGCTTCAACGAGTCGGCCTTCGAGGTGAAGAATGCGTTCACCTGTGCGCAGCCTGGCTTTTAGTTCGCCGCTGTCAAACGGCTTGGTCAAGTAATCGTCCGCGCCGGAACTCAAGCCGGTGACGATATCGGTTTTTAATCCTTTGGAAGTCAGCAGAATCATATACACGTAACCTTGATCTTTTCTCTTGCGAACCTCGCGGCAAACCGCCGGGCCGTGCAATTCCGGCATCTCCCAATCGAGTAGCGCCAGGCGCGGGCCATCCTGCACACACAGCTGTTTGGCAGCAGCCATGCCATTTGGCACAGCTACGACGTCATAACCCGCCCGCTGTAGAGTTTTCTCTAACAATCGCCGGGAGATTGGATCGTCATCGGCGATAAGAATTTTCATCGTTGAGACTCGACGGATTCCATGTGCAACAACAAGGTCTCGGCTGCGCTCTGAAATTCAATAAAGGCTTCTTTCACACCGGCGATTTTTCTTTCGCGCCCCAATTTCTCAAGTTCGTCGGCCATGGCGGCGGCACGCGCGGCAGATAAATTGAGCAGCATTCCTTTCAACGCGTGGCTCTCGGCTTCGACTTGTTGGGGTACTTCCTTCGCAACGGCATCACTCAAACGCTGGAGATGAGAAGGAAAAACCGATTTAAATATGCAAAAAAGCTCGCGGACCAGTTCGCGGTCATTATCCACACGACTAAGCAATTCCGTTAAATTGAGGACAGACGGCGTAGCGACATTCACTTCATTGCCCCCTCGCTGAGTACCTTGAGCGACAAACCCACCGATGTAGTTAACAACAACGGCAGGGGGCCAGAACGATAGCTACGGCACGCACGGGGCCACGGAAGGCGATATTTAAGTCGAACGGAAGCAGTAACTTGATTCGAAATGCACAGATCAAAGTGGCTGCACAGGTCCAAATTGACAAGGACGGCCCCAATTTGGGACACCGCAAGCAAGCTAATTACGCGGCGGGCTGGTTTTCTTTCTGAATCTCGAAGGTTAATGGTACACGTTCGTGCAGCAACCTTTCGGTGGCCGCAACGATTACTTCTTCGTGAAAGAGCTTTTGAAAAACCGATTCGGACAACAGATTACTTATCGCCAAGAGAATCATGCCTTGATGATGAGCCATCCAACAATAGACCAGCTCTGGGGAGCGGGTGTTAGCTGACGTGGCTTCTTTAAAATCCGCTGATTCGTAAAATCCGTATGGCCCGAGCCATCCGCATGCTTCCATCTTTCGCAGATCTTTCACTGCCGCAGCGGGATCGACGCTGAGCGCCAGAACGGCGGCGTACGGCGTTATGACCGTGCGATCTTCTGCTTCGACCCTCAGCGCGAGAGGCGGGACGCCGTATGCATGATAGTGATAATGACCGGAATCATTTTTTGTGCTGCACGCGCCTTCCGAAATTCCCCAGGGAATATTCAGCGGCTCAACAAATTTTCTCTGAGACGTGACTGCACCGCGCATGCTGTTTTCCAGCAACGTGGCCGGATAGGTCCTCATCCAAAGGGTGGGCATCAGGTATTCAAACATCGTGCCCGTCCAGGAGAGTAGGATTTTTCGACCCGCATATTGTGTGTGTCCTCTTCCCAGTCGAAACCAACTGGTTTGGGGAATGTCACCTTTGGCAATGGCGATAAATACCGCGCTTCGCGATTCCGAAGCCAAGAGGTCGTAGCAACTCGCCAGCAACTGCTTTTTGTCAACGTCATAACCGACAGAAAGTAAATTGCGTCCGGCGTCGTAGAGCAGACGGAAATCCATTTGCTTTGCCATTTCTTCGGCTTGGCGAGCAAGCAAAAACAATTCTTCGCGAAGGGTAGTCGCGCGAATGCTGCATTGTTGAACAGCGTGCTGCAGTGCTTTGATTTTTTCGTGCTTGGCTTCGTCTCCAGGATTCAAGACCAGCGATTGTTCCAGTCTGGTGGAGAGTCTCTGCGCATAACCAGGCAACTGCTCGAGATTCAAGCTTCCAATGACTTTGGGCACCACCATGTCATCGAAATATATTCTCAGAGAAGCAAATTTGGGGAGCAGCCACGGAACCAAAGTCTCAAGCTGCTCGCGCACATCGAAAAAGCGAGCATTGGCCTCGTCCAGCCACCACGACTTGGTGTTCATGCCGTCGGGCATTGCGGATAGAGTCTGATCGACTATGCTTTGCAGCGACTCCTGCAACCTGGGTACCGCTTCAATCCACCGCGAGAGGTCGTCACGCAAAGGCGTCATTTCGGCACGAAGTCTTTCAATGGCGGCGATGGACTCTTCCCGGCCTTTGCCGGCGGACAACTCTTCTACCGCCATGGCGAGATATTCCCGCAAACTGCGAAATAACGATTCGGACAGAAGTGGCTGAACAACAGCGGCGTGGCAACCTTGTTTCAAGGACAGCAAAGAACAGACGAGATTGCCGCTATCCACGCTGGACACAAAAAAGGGCGGTAATGCGGTTGAATCTCTCGTGTCGTACCAGTTCAGAAAGTGTCCATTGAACCTGGGCAATTCTTTGGCGTGCGCGAAAGTGCTGTTGGCCTCATCGAGGAAGCGCTGCAAGGTGATAAATCCCAAATGGTACCCGGCATATTGAGAATTCAGTTGGAGTCCCAGATTGGTGGGAGAAATTCGATGAGCTACCTCATAATTATGGCCTTGCACATTATCGGGAATGAGGAATTGATCTTCGGAGGCGGAAAATGTCCGGAAGTAACGCCAGGTTTTTAACGCGACTTTGCGCAGGAAATTTTCGTCGTCCTCGGTGATTTCGCTGCGACCGGAAGCCAAGGGGCGGTCCAGCCAGCGCGCGATAGGCTTGGAGAACAGCCACAAGGCCAGGATTGGCGACGCCGCCAAGAGAGCGTGCGGGCGGAACGCAGCAAGCAATCCGCCAATAACAAGGGTCACGGCGGGAGTCCAATCGAGATACACATCGACAGGAGTTTTTCTTTTTGTCTCCATTTCGGATTGCGCGGCAGTTTCCCATTCCAGCAGATTACGGCGCGTAATGGTCAGGCGGACCACCGTGCGGAAAATGGCGTCCATGGTGACGAGTGTTTGGTGTGCCAGAAAAGTAAAAAAGATGAGGACATTGACTTGGCCGGCGATAAAGTCCCCGAAAATCTGTTTTACGTGCGCAAAGGTGTCGCCAGTGTGCTCGAGCCTGAGCAGGGAGAAAATCAATTGCGTGTAGCGCGGAATCAATACCAACGCCACCGTTGCGGCCGTCCAATAAGAAGCGGGTCCGGGCAAAAAGAACCAGGAAGCGAGGAGCAACACGAAGGTGGCGAATTCCGTGACGCTGCGACGCAAATTGTCGAGAATCTTCCAGCGCGCGACAAATTTTAACGGGTTCTTAATGAGGTGGCCCTCGGCGTCCGGGACGCGGGGCAATAACCAGCGGAGAATCTGCCAATCACCGCGAATCCAGCGGTGTTTGCGGCGGCTGTGCGCGCGGAAATGCGAGGGGTAATCGTCGATGATCTCGACATCCGACAGCAAAGCGGTCCGCGCATAAGAGCCCTCGATCAAGTCATGGCTCAAAATAGCGTTGGAAGGAAAACGCCGTCCCAGTACTTTGCGAAAAACGTCCACATCGTAAACGCCTTTTCCGGTGAAAATTCCCTCGCCAAACAAATCCTGGTAAACGTCGGATACCGCGCGGGTGTAAACGTCCAAGCCGGTTTGGCCGGAGTAGATGTACGCCAACCGGGAGCGGTTGGCGGAATGCACGCTGATGCCGACGCGCGGCTGAAGCACGCCGTAACCCTGCTGGACGGTATTGGTTGCGGGATTAATTTCGGCGCGATTCAGCGGGTGAGCCGCGGCGCCGACCAGGCGATGAGCGGTGTCGCGTGGTAACTGCGTGTCGGAGTCGAGTGTGATGACGTAGCGGACGCTGGCCAGAACGGAAAGATCGCCAATCTTCACTGGGAATTTATCGGTCTCGCCGCGCAGCAATTCATTAAAGTCGAGCAGCTTTCCACGCTTGCGCTCCCAGCCCATCCAGGTATTTTCCACTTCGTTGAAAACGCGGTGGCGATGGAAATGGTAAAAAGGCCGCACGCCGGTGTCGCTGTACTTTTGATTGAGCTCTTCGATCAAGCGCGAGCATAAGGAGACGTGGCGGTCTTTCTCATCGAATCGTTCGCGAGAATCGGGGGGATCGGTGAGCAAGGCAAAAAACAAATGCGGGTCGCGATTACCGACGTAGCGAATTTCAAGAGTTCGAACCAGGTCGCAGATTTGTTCTTCGTTGATCAACAACGTAGGGATGGCGACCATGGTGACGCAATCGGAGGGAATGCCTTTGGAGAAATCGAGTTTTGGTAAAGCCTGCGCGGGAATCAGGAACGTTACAAGTTGATTTATTATTTCCAAAGCCGCTTCACTTGCGGGAAACAGCAGAAGCAACGTGGCGGCGACTAATGGAACGCCGGCGCGAATGCCGCTCACAACAAAAGCCATGATGGCGATGATCAGGACTTCCAGGCTGATGAAATAAAGCAGTTCTGGGGCGTCGTGGAACGTTTCGGTGACTTGTTTAAACCCGCGAGCGCGGTACTCGATTCGCTTTTGCAACGCTTGGCGACCGCGATCAACGAGGTAGTATCCAACGTGACCGCGGCGATCACGAGTGACGGGGATAGAACGAAACTGGGTCTTAGCCTGCGCGGCAAGATCCACGGCTAGTTGCGCAATGGTGAATTCATCGGCCTTCGAGCCGCGAACAAATTCCTGAATGGCGGCGTGATAACTGCCACGGCTATCCAGGTCCATGCAGTGATAGGCTTTGACCGGATCACCGCGAAGGACAGCTTCCGTCTTACTGAGAGCGAGAAAAACGGCCTTGAAATCAGAGTCGCTGAGCTTTCGAACGCTATCGATTAAAGAAGAAAACGCAGCTGCGTAACGGTCGGCGTGAGGGTCCCTCGGGGTTCGTGCTGCGGCAGTTCGCGAAAGCTCGGCGGTTAGCTCGGCGGTTAGCTCGGCGAAACGCTCGATCAACACAAGCTCCAGCATCTGTTTAAGCAGCCAAATCTCCGCCACTTCGAAATAGGCGCTCTCCTGCGCGGCTTCCATGAACTCAATGAAGGCGGGTTCGTCGTAAGTAAAATGCGAAGCGGTCAGGTAGGCCCTGGCAGCTAAATAGGCTCTAGGAATTTCCTCGGGATGCGCTGCGCCCACGCGAACCTGCGGAAATGTTGCCTTGGAACGTAGCGACGCGCGGATATCCAGAGAAGCGGATCTGAGCAGGCGTTGATTATTCACGACCAGTTGGCTGGCCACGGCGGGAACGCCGCGTTCCGCTGCAGCGCTTTTCCGGATGCTCAAAACTGCACGAGAAGCTCCTTGCCGGCGACTATCGATGGCTGGACTGAAGGACCTACGGCCGCTGAGCGTCCACGATTTGGATTGCGCTCTGGCCTCACCGCGTAAACGCGCCACCTCAGCTTCGGGGGCAACGGCATGCGCTTGAGTATCCGGCGGTACAGTCCAAGCTGGCGGAATCGCGGGGGACTCGTCCGTCTCTAATCGTCCGATGGGATCGTCAATCATCTTTGCACAATCATCTTTACTACGGGCGCCTTTGCTACGGGCATCTTTACCACAGGCATCTTTACTACGCGCATCCTATCTACAATTCGTTCTCTAACGGTAGCTGGAAGCCTGCAGCTCAAACATTTCGGCATACCGGCCACCATGAGCCATCAACTGCTCGTGCCGCCCTTGTTCCGCGATAACGCCTTTTTCCAGAACAATGATGCGATCAGCCATCTTCACCGTGGAAAAACGGTGAGAGATCAACAAGGCCATTTTACCCTTGGTCAGCTCAGCAAACCTCTCAAACACTTCGTGCTCGGAACGCGCGTCAAGCGCCGCAGTGGGTTCATCGAGTACCAGGATTTGCGCATCACGCAAATAAGCACGCGCAAGGGCGACTTTCTGCCATTCGCCGCCTGACAAATCGACTCCGGTTTCAAAACGCCGGCCTAACATCTGGTCGTAGCCATTAGGCAATTTTTTTATGACCCCTTCGGCGAGGCTCTTTTTCGCGGCCAATTCCACCTGGTCCAGGTTCTCACGCGCGCCAATCTGGCCGACGGCAATATTTTCCCAGGCGGTCATGTCGTAGCGCATGAAATCCTGGAAAATCACGGCGATATTACTGGCATAGTCGTCCAGGTCGTATTCGCGCAGATCGATGCCATCGAGAAGAATCTGGCCCGCGGTTGGATCGTAAAGGCGGGTCAGCAGCTTGACGATGGTAGTTTTACCTTCGCCATTCTCCCCAATCAGCGCGATGCGTTCGTCGGGTTTCAGAAACAAATTCAAATTACGAAGAATGGGCCGGTCACTGCCCGGATAAGAAAAGGTGACATCGCGAAATTCTATGCCCTGTTCAATGGGCCGCGGCGTTTTTATAGCGTTCGGCTTAGAGAACACTGTGGGACGAACGGCGAAAAATTGGAGCAGATCAGTCAAGAATAGCGACTGGTCGGCGATGCTGGAGAACGTTGAAAAAATCATCTGAAGGTTTGCGCTGGCTCCAGCGATCGCGCCAGTCAGGAAAACCAGCGTGGCGACGGTCATCTCACCCCGTACCGTTTCCAGAATGACGTATGCGTACGCGCCGTAATACCCCATGGTGGTAAGCAGCGAGAGCAGCGAGCTAGCCAACAGACGGCGTTTCGCAAGCGAGACATTTTGCACAAAAATGTCGTCAGACAGCTTTTGAAATCTGTCGGTAAGGTATTTGCTTAAGCCGAATAGCTTTAGTTCTTTCGCGCTGTCCTTGCTGGCCCCCAGGAATCGCAGGTAATCGATCTGGCGTTTTACGGGTGTCTGACGGAAGGCCTGCGCGTATCCGAGAAAGGCAAAATGACTTTCCCCGAGAAAAGCCGGAATCACACATGCGATCAATACCACTAAAAGCCATGGCGAGAAGAACAGGATGCTGGCGGCCAAGGACACGGTGGTGATGACCTGTTGGACGAGCCGTCCTAACTGTTGAACCATCCCGAGACGATCAGTAGCTTGCACCCGAGCGCGCTCGAGTTTGTCGTGAAACAGCGGGTCTTCGTAGGACGCCAGATCCAGCCGCGAAGCGTGATACATGATGCGCACGCTGATGTGGCGGATGAATTTGTCGGCCAGCAGGGTGTCGCAGTAATCCACGCCGCGGTTCAATATGGACGCAAGGCAAGCCAAACCAAACTCTAGACCCACCAACCACCAAAAATGGGGCCGCAGCGGAGTGCCGGAGGCTACGTCGACCGCCTTGATGATCAATCGTCCAACAGCTAATAGAGCCAGCGGGGATAGGGCCACGATGGCGCGAAGGACCAATCCCCAGGTGACGACCGCGGGGCTCGAGTCCCAGATAATTTTCAAAACTGGTGGGATATTTTTCAGGGACTGGAGCCGAGTGCCCCAAGCCCGATGAAACTTCTGGCCGGTAGGGTCAGCCATGGTGGGCATTTTTACGATACCGCCAGAATTTGTGTCGGCAATTGAGTAAAGCGACGTGGTGAGAGACTTGCCGGAAGAATCATATCAGCAGGGCCGAACGGAGACAATCATGCCATCGGGGCTAATCGTATCCCGTGGGCGGCGGTGCGAGCCATACGGGCAAATCCTGACAGCCGACTGAAGAGTCAGATTCTAGAGCGAGTGGCCAGGCCCAACGTAGCGGCGCAGGCGAAAATGGCGGTGGAGATGATG
>DATNKL010000004.1:0-3830 GCA_035603415.1 Candidatus Acidiferrales bacterium | reverse complement strand
GCGAGCGTGTAACCAATGCGCCAGCCAGTCATGGCGAAAGTTTTGGACATCGAGCCGATGATGATGACGTGATCTTTCGCACCGGCGGCGCTGGCGATGGAGTACGGTCTGTGCGGCTCATAGGTGAAATGGGAGTAGCATTCGTCGCTCATAAGCCAAATTTCATGTTTCTTGCAAAGCGCGAGGATGCGTTCGAATTCGTCGGGAGGCACGACGCCGCCACAGGGATTGCTTGGAGAATTCAGAAACACCATGCGCGTTTTGGGCGTGATGGCTTTTTCGATGGCGGCGGCCTTTACGGCGAAGCCATCTTCTGATTTGGCTTGTACGAAAACGGGGGTGCCGCCGGCGTATTTTACAATGTCGGGATAGCTGACCCAGTAGGGCGCGGGGATGATGACTTCATCGCCGCTTTGAATCAGCAGACTCACAAGATTAAAAATGGAATGCTTGCCGCCAACATTGACGACGCATTCTTTCGCTTCATAAGCGGAGCCCAGTTCGCGCTTGTGCCAGGCGCAGATCGCTTCGCGAAGGGGCATGATGCCGGCGGTGGAGGTGTACTTGGTTTTGTTTTCGTCGATGGCCTTGATGGCAGCTTTTTTGATGTGGTCGGGCGTAGGAAAATCGGGCTCGCCGGGACCGAAGTCGGCGACATCCACGCCACGCGCCTTCAACTTGTCGGCTTCGGCAATGACCGCGGCGGTGGGAGAAATTTGAATGCGGTTGATGCGGTCCGTTAATTGGATTTTTTCTTTTGTGGGGGATGATACAGCCATGGATGAATCTCCTCTTTAACGGTTTTGACGGTCAGCGTCGTGACGGCGCTCTGCTTAAGAAATTTTAGCGCGCAACTTTTGTTCTACAACCGCGGGCACCAGGTCGGTCAGCGGTCCGCCAAGTTGCGCAATTTCGCGGACCAATTTCGCGCTCAGATAACTGTACGGCTCGCCGGGCAGCATGAAAACAGTTTCAAGGCGCGGCTCCAGTTTGCGATTCATCAGCGCCATCTGCAATTCATATTCGTAATCGGAGACGGCGCGAATGCCACGCAGGATTACGCCAGCGCCGCGTTTGCGGGCGTAGTCGACCAGCAGGCCTTTGAATACGTCGACTTCCACGGCGGGCCACTGTTTGGTGACTTCGCGAAGCATCTCCACGCGTTCGGGCACAGTGAAGAGCGGCTGCTTATCGACATTTTGCAGCACCGCGACGATCACCAGGTCGAACATCTTCTCACCACGCTCAATCAGGTCGAGGTGGCCGTTCGTAACGGGATCGAATGAGCCCGGATAGATGGCTACAGAGGTCTTCATTTTGTTTTTGTCGAGCGCCACAGAATGCAATTATTCTAACTCAGCCGTGATTTGCGCGACAGGCAAAGGCACGTGGGCGGAAAGAATGCGCTGCGCGGGGGGTTTGATTGTGCCAGTATGCGGTGCGCGAAACATGGCTAGCGAAGCGGCGAGATTGTACACGGAGAGGGCGGCACAATAATGAGTACGGGGAAAGTTTGGTTGAGGGGATTGAGTCTGATGATCTTGAGCGCGTCGCTTAACATGCCGTCGCGGGCGCAGGAAACGCAAACATCGAATCTGCAGACGTTGATGCCGGGGCTGAATCTCATGCCTGTTCCTGCAAACGTTCAGATGGGAAGCGGCAGCTTGAAGATTAACGCAGGATTCAATGTGATGCTTACAGGTCACTCTGATGCACGGCTAGAAGGAGCGGTAAAACGATTTTTGGATCGGCTAGGGAAGCAAACGGGCCTTTTGTTGCAGCCATTCGGTTTGCCAATTTCAGGGCGAGTCACGTTGGTGGTGCGGGTTGAGCATGAAAGTAAGCCGATTCAGGAGCTGGGCGAAGACGAATCCTACGTCCTTCAAGTAATGCCGACTGAGGCAAACATTACCGCGCCGACCGACCTCGGCGCGCTACATGGTTTGCAGACTTTTTTGCAATTGGTGAGTGTTTCGCCGGACGGATTTGTCGCGCCTGAGGTAAATATCAAGGACACACCTCGGTTTCCCTGGCGTGGATTGATGATCGACGCCGCCCGGCATTTTATTCCGCTGGAAGTATTGCGCAGAAACATCGATGGCATGGAAGCGGTGAAGATGAATGTATTTCACTGGCATCTTTCGGAGAATCAGGGCTTCCGGGTGGAGAGCAGGAAATTTCCGAAGCTGCACGAGATGGGTTCTAACGGGCTGTACTACACGCAGGAAGAAATTCGCGGGCTGATTGCGTATGCGCGCGAGCGTGGGATTCGCGTGGTGCCGGAGTTCGATATTCCGGGCCACAGCACTGCGTGGTTCGTGGGCCATCCGGAATTCGCGAGCGGGCCGGGACCTTTTACGATTGAACGTAAATGGGGGATATTCGACCCGGCGTTCGATCCAACCAATGAGAAAGTTTACAAATTTCTCGACGAATTCATTGGGGAGATGGGCAAACTTTTCCCGGACCATTTTTTCCACGTGGGCGGGGATGAGGTGAACGGCAAGGCATGGGATGCCAATCCGAAAATTCAGGAGTTTATTCGCGCGCATGATTTGAAAGGGAACGCGGGATTGCAGCTTTATTTCAATAAAAAGCTGCAGGGCATCGTGAGCAAACACGGCAAGAGCATGGTGGGCTGGGACGAAGTGCTGGACCCCACGCTGCCGAAAGATATCGTCATCCAGTCGTGGCGCGGGCAGGCTTCACTGGCGGAAGCGGCGAAGCAGGGCTACCGGGGGATTCTTTCGCACGGATATTACCTGGACCTGGGGTGGAGCGCGGCGCGGCACTACGCGGTCGATCCAATGGGCGACGCGGCGACGGGGCTTTCTGCGGAGGAGAAACAGCGCATTCTGGGAGGCGAATCGTGCATGTGGTCGGAATACGTGAACGCGGAAAATATCGATTCGCGGATCTGGCCGCGTAACGGGGCGATTGCGGAGCGGTTGTGGTCGCTGCAGGAAGTGCGCGACCCGGCTTCCATGTATGCGCGGATGCATGTGTTGAGCGCTCAACTGGAATGGCTGGGGTTGACGCACCAGCACAATTACACGCGGATGCTGCATCGCATTACGGGCGCGGCGAGTACTGAGGAATTTAATGCGCTGCGCACTTTGGCGGATGCGGTCGAGCCGGTTAAGGATTACACGCGCGAACAAACGGCTACGGAGACGCCTACGAGCGATATGCCACTGAACAGGGTGGTGGATGCGATTCCGCTGGAAAGCAGAGGGGCGCGGGAGTTCAGCGAGATGGTGGATAAATATGTGGCGGCGAATTGTCACGACGCGACGCTGGCAGCGCAATTGCGCGCGCAACTGATTTTGTGGCGGGACAACGACGCGAAGTTGCAGCCTTTGACGCAGCGATCTTTTCTGGTGAAAGAAGTAGCTGCTACGTCGCAGGATTTGGTGGCGGTGGCTTCGGCCGGATTAGCGGCGCTTGACGCGCTGGAACACGGCGGGAACACGGACGAGGCGTGGAAAGCTCAACAGACCGCGGTGGTACAGCAGGCTCAAAAGCCCAAAGGGCAACTGCTGCTGATGTCGGCACCAGCGATCCAAAAATTGATCGACGCGGCTTCGGCGGGGAGCAGTTGCGCAGCGCCAAGACAATAATTCAAGTGCCGAGCGGATTCTTGTTGGTAGCGCTAACGGGAATCGAACCCGTATTTCGGCCTTGAAAGGGCCGCGTGCTAACCGTTGCACCATAGCGCCACAATTGTGGAAAAGGGAACCTAGCTAGAATAGAAAAAAAGCCCGGAATGCACAAGGCGACGGGCGAAAATGAGAGATGCAGCGGATGGCTGCGTAACTACTTCTGGCGGT
>DATNKL010000054.1:0-16613 GCA_035603415.1 Candidatus Acidiferrales bacterium | reverse complement strand
TGTGATTACCGGGAATTGTTGAAAGAGATTCAGGCGAGTTATAACCCGGCGAGCGAATCGACGGAGATGCGCATTCTGGAGCCGATTCGCAACGTGGAAATTTTGGTGCTGGACGATTTGGGAGCGAGCAAGCCTTCGGATTGGGTGCGCGACATTGTGGGCATTGTATTGAACGCGCGGTATAACGAGAACCGCACCACCGTTATTACTACAAATTATGTGGACAATCCCGCGTCGGAGGGCGAGCCTTCACGGCTGCCGGGTGGGCGGATGATTCCTGCGTCGCGCGAGGATACGCTGGAGCAGCGGATTGGGAGCAGGATGCGTTCGCGGTTATATGAGATGTGTAGGACTGTTGAAGTGATGGCACCAGATTTTCGTAGGGAACGTACGCAGGCTGGGCGGGCGCAGAACTGAGAGTCAGATAGCGGCATGGGCGAGAAATCAGAGAGTATAGCGGTTAGGAAAGTACGCATGCGTCGTGAGGCTGGGCTTTGTGACGCGTGTGGGAAGGCCCCGTGCGTGTGCATGCGTCCCAGACGAAAGCAGAAGTTCGCTAAACGTAAAACTCCAAATCTACCTCGCAAACGAACTTAGACTTCAAGCTGACAGACCCGATTTTTCTACAGTCGATTCATTGACAGGGAGTTGAGTCGGCGAGTATGCTTTTGCCTAGGTTGCGGCGTTCCTCGTGACAATTCCAGCAGTTTTGGCAGTGCTTGCAGCGACGCCCGCGGCACTTTTTCCTTAGCGACCAACTAGACGGTCCACCTCCTTGCACGGCTATCCAAGTAGGGATCTCGCAAGGAACTTTTTCGACTAAACAGGGATACTTATCCCGGAGGCCTACAAGCATGTTTCCCGACCAAGATAAACCGGCATCCACTACGGTCGCCAACGCGGGCGGTGCTGCTGCCGCCGCTGCACCGGAAGCGGAAAATGCTGGGAAAGATTCGCACCGCCAGCAGAATTCCGCCGCAAGCACAGAAACGCAACAACAGAAGAACGAAGTGAACGAAGCGAAACACGTCAGTGGCTCGTCGAACGCTGCGCACAGCGATGCTCCGCAGCACGGCTCTGGCTCTGAGGTAAGTAGCCAATCTGGCGGCTACGCAGAGAACTCCGCGACTGTGCCGCAAGCGGATGGCGATTCGCAGAGCCCCGCGCCTACTTCGAGCGGATCGACTTCCCAGGGCGCACACGCATTCCAGGGCGCGCCGGGCGATTCGGGTTCGCATGGTCTCGACGGCGAAACAGAGCATCGAGGCACCGAGGGGCACCCAGGCGCCCAGGGGCACGGCGCAACTTCCCATCAAAGTAGCGGTGAGCAGGGCACCAGCCAGCACACCGGCAATAGCGGCGCGGCTGCGGTCGCGGACCACGAAGCGGCGACGGCTGCCGATGAAGCGGCCGGCTCAGAAGAGATGAGCAAGTTGATGGAGCAATACGACGAGAAGCAGGAAGCCGCGTCGCACAGTGAAATTATTGAAGTGACGGTGGTGGCCTACACCGAGCACGGCGTGGTTGTGGATACGGGTCAGAAGACCGAAGGGCTGATTCCCGCGGCAGAATTTTCGGAGACGGAGATTCCGCGGCCCGAGCCGAATGCCAAAATCGAAGTACAGCGAACCGGCGAACGCAAAGACGGCTTCGAGATTTTGTCGTATCAAAAAGTTCTGCGGCGCCGCATGTGGGAAAAGTTGGAAGCGGCGTTCAAATCGAAAGAAACGGTCAAGGGTAAGGTAGTAGACCGCATCAAGGGCGGACTGGTAGTGGACATTGGGGTACGCGCGTTCCTGCCTGGCTCGCAATACGATTTGCGGCCGACGGCGAACCTGGACGACTTGATGGGCCAGGAAATGGACGTGCGCATCACCAAGCTGAACCGGCGGCGCGGCAACGTGGTGGTTAGCCGGCGCGCGCTGCTGGAAGAAGGGCAGCTCGCGAAGCGCGCGGAGTTGATGGAGTCCCTCAAAGAGGGGCAGATCGTTCACGGACACGTGAAAAACGTGACGGAATACGGCGCTTTCGTGGACCTGGGCGGAATCGACGGGTTACTGCACCTGACGGATTTGAGCTGGGGCCGCGTGAAGCATCCGTCCGACATGCTGAAGCCGGATCAGGAACTGGACGTTGTCATCCTGAAATTCGATAAGGACAAGCAGCGCATCTCGCTGGGCCTCAAGCAACTCATTCCCGATCCGTGGGTGAATGCCTCGGAGAAATATCCCGCGGGCGGCAAAGTGAAGGGCAAAGTGGTTGGCGTGGTGGATTACGGTGTGTTCGTGGAGCTGGAGCAGGGCATCGAGGGACTCGTACACGTTTCGGAGATGAGCTGGAATAAGAAGCCGACCCATCCATCGAAGCTCGTGAAAGTTGGCGATGAAGTGGACGTGGTGGTGCTGGACATCAAGCCGAGCGACCGCCGCGTTTCGCTGGGCATCAAGCAGGCCCAACCTGATCCGTGGATGGTCATCGCGGAAAAATATCCGGTGGGCACGGTGGTGACCGGGAAGATTCGAAACATTGCGGAGTTTGGCGCGTTCGTGGAAATCGAGGACGGATTTGACGGGCTGGTGCACGTCGGCGACGTGAGCTGGACCGGGCGAGTGAAAAATCCGCACGAAGTTTTCAAGAAGGGCGAAGACGTTACCGCCAAAGTTTTGAAGATCGATCCGGAGAACCGGCGCGTGTCGCTGGGTATCAAGCAGGTCAACGATATCTGGGGCGACTGGTTCAAGCAGCACAGAGTAGGCCAGATCGTAAAGGGCAAGGTTTCGCGCATCGCGACGTTCGGGGCGTTTGTGGAACTCGGCGAGAACATCGAAGCGCTGTGCCACAACACCGAGATCGAGGAGCACAAGCGGCGGCGCGATGAAGGACCAGTGCCGATGCATCGCACCTCTACGGGGCCGCTGAAGAGCGCGGGGCCGCTGGAGCCGGGGAAAGAGTACGACTTCAAGATTGTGAAGATCAGCCCGGAAACGCGGCGCATTGGACTTAGTTACCGCGCGGCGGTGAAGCAGCAGGAGCGGCGGGAGATCGATCAGTACAAGTCGACTTCGACGGGTAAGTCTTCATCGACGGCCACGATTGGCGACGCCCTCAAGTCAAAGCTGGGCCGGTAACGGTCCGGCCGCGAAAATTTGACTCCAGTCCAGCTGGACAATTGTGTTTACGCCGGGCCTATTTTAATGATAGGAAGGGTGCACCCAGGGGCGGTTATCCGCTCTAACCCTTTTTGTAACACCGATTTGGGCGGCCGCATAGCGGCCAGGAGCCCGGCGGCTGGATCCGCGAGAGGTATAGGGATTATGACCAAGCATCCTACATTGACGAAGGCAGACCTGATCGAAGAAGTACTGCGCATCTCGGAACTCCCGCGCAAGGAGTCCGAAACGATTGTGGAGACGATTTTCGAGAGCATTATTGAGGCCTTGCAGAAGGGCGACAAAATCGAGATCCGCGGATTTGGAAGCTTTCGCACCCGGCAACGGCGCGGGCGCATCGGGCGTAACCCCAAGACGGGCGCCAAAGTGGATGTGCCGCCCAAGAAGATTCCCTTCTTCAAGCCCAGTAAAGAGTTGAAGGATTTTGTGAACAACTCGGATGGCGACGGTACGGAAGCCGGCACTTCCGCTGCCACGGCAACGCCTGCCAGTTCGGGCGACGCGACTCATTCCTGAAAAAACACCTCTGGATTATTTCCTGAATAAAACATCTAGGCAGTGATACGCGCGGCATGAATAGATTGTGCGTTATGCTGTGCGAGCGTCGTTTTCTTAGAGGATGCCTGATGGACTATGTGTGGTCGCCGTGGCGCTATAAATACATCTCCGAGGTGCACGACGATACGCAGACTGAGTGTATTTTTTGCGACGCTTTGGCGCGCAACGATGATGCTGCGGCGCTGATCGTGTATCGCGGCAAAAAGAACTTCGTGATCCTGAATCGCTACCCCTATACATCCGGGCACGTGATGATCGTGCCGTACGCGCATGTCGCGCAATTGGCGTTGTGCGACGCGGAAACGCTGGCGGAGATGATGCGGCTGGCGCAGAGGGTTGAGAAGGCATTTGTTGCAAACTACAAACCCGACGGGATGAATGTAGGCATGAACCTGGGGAAAGCGGCCGGCGCGGGTATTGCCGGCCATTTGCATCTGCATGCGCTGCCACGATGGTTTGGGGACACAAATTTTATGACCGTGACCGGTGAGACGCGGGTGCATCCGGAAGATTTGCATACGACTTTTGAGCGCATGCGAAAAGCTTTGAATGCGAGTTCAGCGGCTTAGACGCGGAGAGAAGAGCGCGTGGATCTTCAACTGACTGAGGAGCAGTTGCTCCTCCAAAAAAGCGTGCGGGAATTCGCGGAATCGGAGGTACGGCCGTTCGCGAAAGAACTGGACGAGACGGGACATTTCCCCCGCGAAATATTCAAGAAAGCGGCGGAATTGGGGCTCACTGGAATCGCTCTGCCGGAAAGTGAAGGCGGCGCGGGATTCGATCACCTCGCGTATACCATCGTGATTGAGGAGATCTCGCGGTGCTGCGCGTCCACCGGCGTGATTTTGTCGGTGCAAAATTCGCTGTACTGCGATCCAATTCATCGCTTTGGCACCGCCGAGCAGAAGGAGAAATTTCTTCTGCCCTTCGCGCGTGGAGAAAAGATCGGGTGCTATGCGTTGACGGAGCCGCAGGCGGGTTCGAATGCTGCGGCATTGCAAACGAAAGCGGTGCGCAAGGGTGACAGCTACGTTGTGAACGGCACGAAAGCGTGGATCACCAATGGGGGCGCGGCGGATGCCGCTATTGTGTATGTGAACACCGAGCCGGCCAAGGGCGAGAAAGGCATCACCGCGCTGGTCATTGAAAAGGGCACGCCGGGATTTCGCGTGGGCAAGGAAGAGAAAAAATTAGGGATTAGCGCCACGGCTTGCAGCGAGCTGGTATTTTCCGATTGTCACGTGCCGGCTGCGAATCGCATCGGCAGTGAAGGTGAAGGGTACAAAGTGGCGCTCTCGACATTGGATGGCGGAAGAATCGGTATCGCCGCGCAGGCAACCGGGATTGCGCAGGGCGCGTTTGAAGCGGCTTTAAAATATTCGCAGGAGCGCATGGCCTTCGGACATCCGATTTCGCAATTTCAAGCCATACAATTCATGCTCGCGGATATGGCCACGGAGATTGATGCCGCACGGCTGCTTATTCGCAAAGCGGCGTGGAAACAGGACGGCGGGGCCAGGTTCAGTCTGGAGGCCGCGGTGGCGAAATTATTTGCCAGCGAAATGGCTACGCGCGTGACGCACAAAGCCATTCAGATTCATGGCGGCAATGGATATAGCCGAGAGTATCCGGTGGAGCGAAACTATCGTGACGCGCGCATCACGGAGATTTATGAAGGCACCAGTGAGATTCAGCGGTTGGTGATTGCGTCGTGGGTAGTGAGGTCTGGAGGCTAGGGGCTGGAGGGCTGGAAGACAGAGGCTAGAAACTGGAAGCTAGAAACTGGAAACCACTCTTAGACCATGCGCTGCTCAAATCTTAGCGTGAGAGTCGTAGTATTCTGAAGGTGTGTTGGAACTGGATTTTTGCCTCGTTTTTGACGCCGCTAGCGACGAACAGTTCTTTTCCGCATTGCCATCCAAACCTGCGGTTTGTCTGGTTGAATTAAACGATCCGAATGCTGAGCCGCTGCTTATTCGCACGCAAGATTTACGGCGCAGACTGCAAAGGCTGCTTGGTCCTCCTGATCCGACAAGCAAACGGCTGAATTTACGCGCGCTCGCGCGCGGGGTGAAATATCGAGCGGTCGGTTCCACGTTCGAACAGAGCCTCACTTATTACCAGCACGCCAAAAAACTTTTTCCGCAACGCTATCGCGATTTGTTGCGGATGCGTCCGCCTGCGGTGCTTAAGGTGAGCCTCCGCAATGCGTATCCGCGATGTTACGTGACGCGGCACATTTCGGTGGACATTTTGGGAGCGCCGACCGCTGGAAGTTATTACGGGCCATTTCCTTCGCGTGGCGCCGCGCTGGCGTTTGCGAATCGCGCGTTGGACTTTTTTAAAATGCGACGCTGCCAGATTAAAATCCGGCGCGATCCAACGTTTCCGGGGTGCCTGTATTCGGAAATGAAAATGTGCCTGGCGCCTTGCTTTGCGGGCTGTTCGAAAGAGGAGTACGACGCGGAGGTACAGCGGTTCGTGAAGTTTCTGGAATCCAGCGGGGAGTCGCTGCGCGCGACATTTGAAAGCGAGCGTGAGCGTGCTAGTGATGACCTGGACTTCGAGCGCGCGGCAACACTGCATAAAAGAGTCGAGAAACTGGACGAGGTTTTGCGCGGGCGGCCCGATCTGGCTCGACGCATTCAGGCTTTGGACGCGGTGATTTTGCAACGCGGCGCGGGCGACCAGGTGGTCGCGGCCTATCGTGTTCAGGGCGGTAGGCTTTGCGAGCCGTTTTTTCTGCCATTCGGGGAGACTGCCAGCCAGCCGCGCTCGGCCGAGCAAATTTTTCGGAACTATCTCGATGCGGCGGCTGATTCGGTCGTTGCCCCGCAATCGCCGACAGCTTCGCCGAATGCAGCTGAGCAACCGGGCGTTGGGCAGATGATTGAACAATTGCCGTTGGCCAAAGGCGAATTGAGCGAGCATTTGTGGCTGGTGGCGCGCTGGTTTTACAGCAACCCGCGAACCGGCGAGATTTTCTTTCGAGAGAAGAATGACTGGCCGTATCGCAGAATTCTACGGTCTTGTTCGCGGTTGCTGGCTCCTCCGGAACCGCCTAAGGAACCGGTCGCGAATTCATAAAGCAGTTGGCCTGATATACTGCGCGTTTATCCTAGGCAAAATAGCGGAGCTTGAAAAATTGCGAGCACCACGATGACAACATTTGCCACCGCTGAAGGCACACGCCGTTACGCGACTCGATTTCCCAAGGTTGTTGAGGGACATTTTCGTGACGCACAGAGATTGACGGTTTCTTCGCTGGGAATTGGGACGTACCTTGGAAATCCAGACGAAAAGACCGATCGAGGTTACACAGCGGCCATCGTAGAGGCCGCGCAAGCGGGTATCAATGTGATTGATGCGGCCATCAATTATAGGTTTCAGCGCAGTGAACGCAGCATCGGGGCTGCGCTGGCGGAGTTAGAAACCAAGGGTATCGCGCGCGACGAACTGATTTTATGCACCAAGGCCGGGTACCTGACGCCGGACGGCGATATGCCCAGCGACCCGAACGAATATTTCTTTCGAGAATATATTCAGCCGGGGGTGCTAGGCGCGAAAGACATTGTCGGCGGCGGCCACTGCATGACCCCGCGCTTCCTGAAGAATCAACTGGGCCGGAGCCTGCGCAACATGCGCGTCGACTGCGTGGATGTGTTTTATTTGCACAACCCTGAATCGCAGCTTGGAGAAATCCCCAAGGCGGATTTTCTCGAGCGCATCAGGGAGGCGTTCACGTTTCTGGAGTCAGCGGTGGTGGCTGGAGAAATTCAGTATTACGGCGTCGCTACTTGGAATGCCTTTCGCCAGGAAGCTAGCGCGCGCGACTCGATGCAACTGGCGGAACTAGTACAGATCGCGCAGGAAATTGCCGGCGGACGGCATCGTTTCCGGGTTGTGCAGCTGCCTTTTAATCTGGGAATGACGGAAGCGCTGACGCTGGGAAATCAAACGGTCGCGGGCCGCAAGCGCACGATAACAGAAGCCGCGGACGAGCTGGATATCACGCTGATCGCCAGTGCTTCTTTGCTGCAGGGACAAGTGGCGCGCAACCTGCCGGGATTTGTGGCCGAGGCGTTCGGATTGGAGAATGACGCGGCGAGAGCGCTGCAATTTGTGCGCTCCGCGCCAGGAATTACCACTGCGCTCGTGGGAATGTCACGGCCGGAACATGCGCGAGCGAACGCTCGGCTGCTGGGCGCGCCGATCGCGACCGTGGACCAGTTCAGCAAACTTTTTTCGCGCGGCGAAAACGCCTGACGGGTTGAGGTGGTTCTATTTTTTGAGTGAGGGAACTTGTTCGAGGAGCCAGGTGGTGATGGCTTGATCTACTTCGCTTAGTTTGCCGGCGAAAAAATGGTCGACTCCTTCGACGATCACCAGTCGATTTTCGCCCGGCAACGCGGGCACCAATTCTTGCACTTTGCGCACATTGCCGTGTTCGTCATTGCCGCCGTGTACGAAGAGCTTGGGCTTGCGGCATTCGAATAAGAACGATATGTCGGAATTATTTACCGGGAGACCCAGCGCAATTAATTGCGTCACTTCTGGACTCTGGCACCCCACGCGAAGGCCAACGATAGAGCCAAAACTAAATCCCGCGACTAGCAAGGGCACGCCGGGAAATTCGGCGATGAGAAATTGCAATGCCGTGAGAACGTCATCGCGCTCGCCGATCCCACGATCGTGAACGCCATCACTGAGGCCGGCGCCACGAAAATTGAAACGCAGCACCGGAACGCCGAGCGCGTCAATGGATTTGGCGACCTGAAAAACTACTTTGTTGTGCACGGTGCCGCCGAAAAGCGGATGGGGATGACAGACCATCGCGGCAAGCGGAAGCGCAGTGGAACTGCGCGGCGTCCATAGGACGGCTTCGAGGCGCCCCACTGGGCCGGAGAGGAAAAAATTTCGTGAATTGTGGTGCTGGCTCATTTCCTTGTAGTGGTAAGGCGTTGCTAATAAATTAGAGCGTACTCAGGAAGCATTGTCACTGTTGAGGATAGGACCACTGGACAAGCGTGTCCCGGATACTAAGCGATCCGGTGTCTATCAGTACTTCTGGTAAGTAAAAGTTTGACAGTCGCGCACGCGACCAGAGAACGCTGTACCAGGTACCAAAGTGCTAAACGAATCGTTGGTACGAAATACCGGGTTTTTCGCGTTGCAGTTTGCGGGCGGCAGTGTTAGCGTTCCTGCATTCCCGGCCAACCTGAGGGAGCTTTATGAATAGCGCTGCAGATCGCCGCGAAGCTCGCCGATTTACGATGCACCTGCCGCTCAGCATTCTTCCGTGGGAGCAGAAGGGCCAGGAATTGCCGGTGGACATGCGTGATGTGAGTTACCGGGGGCTGTACTTTTTTGCCGGAGAAAAATTTGAAGCGGGCCGCGAAATCGCCTTTGTTATTACCCTGCCGAAAGATCTACTGAAGTCCTCCGACGTCAAAATACGCTGCCGGGGCATGGTGGTGCGCGTCGATCAGGGCGAAGGCGGTAAGTTGGGCATCGCCGCAAAGATTGACCGTTACGAGTTTATTCCTTGTAGCGCGGTGGCTTAAATTTCCCGTCCGTTAAAATCCCTCTTCGATTCAGAAATTCATCCCCCGCTGCGAGTACAATCATTTTTGAGCAAAGTTGGGGGAGAAATTTTATGTACCACTACGACGCCAAACTGGCATTGGAAGAATTGCAGGAAGACGCGCTGCTGCCGCACCCGGTGAAGCTGCGCGACATGATTTTACGCACAAAATTGGGACCTACCGAAGCGCAAGTGTTGAATCAGGAATTCCAAATTTACCTGACGCGATTCGGCGAGCTGCAAAAAACCGCGCGCAGCGTGCTGGAGAAACTTGCCGCAGGCCAGCGTAAAGCATCCTGACGGCATATTGTAGAATTTAGAGATGCGACGGAACACGCTGCTGATCGATGCGGATGACACGCTGTGGGAAAATAACGTTTTTTTCGAAAAGCTGATCGAGGATTTCATCAGCCTGGTGGAGTCGTGCGGGTACACGCGCGCTTATATTCGCCACATTTTGAATGAGACGGAAAGAAAAAATATCCGTCAGTATGGCTACGGCGTGCGGTGTTTTGGGCGCTCCCTGGAAGAAACCTATATCAAGTTGGCGGAGCAAATGGCTTGCCGCGAGACGGTGGCGACCATAAAGGAGCGCGTGCTGGAGCTGGAGCGTACGCCGCCAAAAATTATGGATGGTGTGCCGGAAACACTCGCGTATCTTGCGGAGCGGCACCGCTTAATTTTATTCAGCAAAGGTGAAGCCGCGGAACAAGCGGCTAAAGTGGAACGCTCCGGACTGCAGGGATTTTTTGAATTTATCGAGATTGTGCCGGAAAAGGATCATGAAACTTACGGCAAGCTGGTACACAAACACAAAATTGTGAAGTCCCAGGGCTGGATGATCGGTAATAGCCCGCGCAGCGATATTAATCCGGCCATGAAGATCGGATTGAATGCGGTGTATATACCGCACCAGGATACCTGGCAATTGGAGCACGAGCCGGTGGTGGCGGGCGCTGGGAAATTGGTGATCCTGCCGGCGTTCCGCGAGTTGCGAACCCATTTCTAGCGAACCCATTCCCGGAGAGTCCGGAAGCTAAAATTTCCATTCAGACGGTCTGTTGTTTGAATAGCTGCTGCCCAAATTGGATGTTGCAGTTTGTGGCCAGCTCTCGCAATCTCTTTGGATTGAGAAATTCGGGGAGGTATTGATGGCCACCGCAACGTCGAGTCCTGCGCAGACTAACTGGCGTGATGAATGGGTTGAATTTGAAGACGCAACCTACCTGAATGTAGCCGGCAACGCTCCCATGCCGAAGGCCTCATTAAAGGCCGCGCAAGCCGCCATTGAATGGAAGAAATTTCCGCAACACGTACCGGACGAAGCTTATTTCGATGTGCCGAACCGCATTCGCGCTTCCATAGCGCAATTGATTGGCGCGCGAGCGGATGAAATCGCGCTCACTACTGGTGCGAGCACCGGAATGGCGTCGGTGGCTTACGGGTTGACGTGGAAACCGGGCGACGAAGTCATCACCGCGCAAGGCGAATTTCCTTTGCAATACACGACCTGGAGACCGATGCAGAAACGCGAGGGCCTTGCGCTGAAAATCGTAGCGCCCCGCGATCGGTTTATCAGCGCGGACGATTTGATTGCCGCGCTGTCGCCGAAGACGCGATTGGTGTCGGTTAGCCTGGTGCGATTTGACGATGGCTCGATGATCGACGCGGCGCGATTGGCGGCCGCATGCCACGCGCAAGGCACGTTGTTGCTGCTGGACGCAAGCCAGTGTTGCGGCGGTACGCCCATGGACGTGACGCAACTGGGCGTGGATTTTATGGTATGCGCCGGCTACAAATGGCTGCTGAGCCCGTACGGCACGGGATTTTTCTGGGCAAGAAGCGAGCAAACGGCCAATATGAGGGCGGGGCCGTTTTATTGGACCGCCGCGGAAGGCGCGAGTCACTTCGGTTCGCTGGTGATGACCGACCCCAAGTTGGCGGCGGGTGCGCGGCGTTGGGACTCGGCGGAAACCGCCAGCTACTTTAATTTGTCGGCCATGGCGGTGTCGTTGGAGTTGGTGCTGCGAATGAAACCTGAAACGGTGCAGGCGCATAATCGCGGGCTGATAGAGCTGATGTTTGAGCGCTTGCCGAAGGATCGTTGCGTGCCGGCGAGTCCGCTGGACGCGGTGCGGCGCGGGCCGTATGCGTGTTTCGCGGCCCGGACTCCGGAGAAAACTGCGGCGTTATACGAGAAGCTGCGCGCTAATAATGTGTTCGTGAGTCTGCGCGAAGGGAATTTGCGTATATCGCCGCATTTGTTCAACAGCGAACGCGATATCGATAAGTTGATCGCGGTGGTTACTGCGTGATTTCTGCGAAGATGTGTTGCTAGTTTCCGCTCGGGGCGTGAAACGGGATGTGCACGATGGCTTCGAGATCGACCGGCGCGCCTTGCCGCGTTGCGGGCCTGAACTTCCACTGGCTCAGGGCTTCCATGGCGTTGGCGTCGAGTTGCTGGTCTATACCGCGTACCAATTCCACGCTATCTACAGAGCCGTCCGCGCGAATTACGGCGTAAAGCACCACCTCCCCTTCGACATGTTCGTTGACTAACGTGGGCGGATATCGGGGATCGCTTTTTTTGATGGGCGACGGGCCGGAGAGATCCGCCGGCGTTACGTGTGGGCCGAAACTCGACGAGCGCAGCTCCGAGAAATTCAGGATCCAACTGCCCGTGGCGCTGTTGAGGTTGGGCATATTGACCAGCATGGTGTACATCTTTTTCGCGGCAAAAATTTGTTCGGGCTTCGCGCCAGCCGGAAGCGCGGCAAAATTCGGCGGGCCGGTTCGTTCCGGTGTCTCGGCGATGCGCGCGCGCGGGTCGATTTTCGTAACTAATTTTTGAGATGTGGGCGAGTCGGTCTTAGGCTGCGGGCTGACCGATAAGCCGGACATGTTTTTTGGCGTGGGATTGCCGCCGCTGATGCTTACCGTGGTCGAGTTTTTTCCCGCTTTATTTCCAGAAGCCGAGCCGCCGGCGTTTTCGGCGGTCCCGCCGACGCCGCCATTAGTATTTTCGATAAGCAAGGGTTTACCGCCAGGAGCGCCGGGTTGTTTGCCTTCAGGAGAAATGGCGACACGCGCGGAGAGATTTCCTTGCGGTGGGGCGCTGGGTGCAACCGGGCCGGGCGTTGCGGACAGTGCGATCAGGGTGGAAGCGTTGGAGTTCATCGAGTTCTGATGAGCGAGTTCAGGCGCGGGCCCAGCGTCGTTTGGTGGCGATCGCTGTTGCGCAACGCGCGGTGCGGCGCCGGCATTCAACTCCAACTTGGGGCGAGCTGGCGCGTTGGCGGTTGGAGCTAACGTGATTTCAGCGGGAGCGCCGTCAACAGCTGGAACATCGGGCAGCGGTGAAGCTTTCACCGTGGCCGTGCGATGTTCACGAGGATGCAGCTGAGCCAGCATTTGCTCGGTCATTTCCATGCGCGGCTTCGCGGGTACGGCGCTCTGCTGCAACAAAACGATATTCGGCAAGCTGGGAAGAATTTTTGGCGGAACTATGCGGGCGGCGGTGTTGATTAAAGTTTGCCGCGGGTGGGTGGGCGCGATGGGGTCGGTGAAAATGCGCTGGCGAGGATGGAACGCTTCGGCGCCCTCGCGAGCGATGGGCTTGGCGACGTCGCCACGGGGGCTGGGAGTTGCGGGCGCAGGTGCGGGCGCGGAGGAGAGTTTCAGCGGTGGGAAGTCATTGATCGGACCGGACCAGGTAAGCTGAAAATTTTCCAACGCGGGATTTTTGCGCGACGTTGCGGGAAGATCCGGCCAGGGCGCCACCAAAAAAACAATGTGCCAGAGAGCGGCAGCGGTTACGGCGGCGCGCGGTACACGGCCTTCGACCCAGCAATCTCTAAAAAACTCCCCGCCTAGAAATTTTCTTGCGGAGGGGCCGGTGAGCAGCGCGCGAATGCTGCTGCCGAGGCCTTGCTGGAAGCTGTTCCAGCGCACTTCGAATTGCGGGCCTCCGGTCGAGCGGGACACATCAGGCGCAGCAAGCGCGTCTTGGTGCCCTAAAAGATTTAATGTATTGCTCGCTTGGCCAAATGACATGCAGTCTCGATTATAGCGTGGTACTCGCTGGTAAATTTCGCAACTTGAATTCGCAAAAAAAGAAATTGAGTCAAAAGCCCCACCCTAAAATTCGAGGGCGGGCACCCTCCGTGTTTTTGTGTGCTCGGTGGCCGCAGCACTGGACGCATTCCGGACGGCTAGGCCTTCCGAAGATAGATGTGCGGGTTGGTCTAGGGGTTATCCACATTTGCGATGGCTGGCAAGGCTTCGTCGCGGCGATAAAAGCTTAGGGCGGCGTCGCCCTGTCGGAGGAGGCGCACGTGTTTTAAAGTGTTGAAAGATTCGGGCAGATCGAAAGTCTTGCGATGCTCGACGGTGACGATTCCTCCGTCGGCGAGAAGTTTGGATGCGGCGAGTTTTTGCAGCACGCGGGAATAGTCCGCGGCGGCGGCGTACGGCGGATCGATAAAGATGTAATCATAAGCGGCATCGCTGGCGTCTGGCGGACTGGCTTTTACTTTGGCTTCCAGAGTTTCGAATGCGCGGACGGCATCCGCGCAGATGACCGTCACTCCAGTGTGCACGTTGAGAGCGGCGAGATTTTTGCGAATCAACGCTGCGCTGGGTGCGTGATTTTCGATGAAGGAGACGTGCTGAGCGCCACGACTGAGAGCTTCGATTCCCACAGCGCCGGTTCCGGCGAATATATCAAGGAAGCGCGAGCCCTGAATTCCTGAGCCGAGCACGTTGAAAAGTGTTTCACGCAAGCGGTCGCTGGTGGGGCGCAGCGCCAGGCCTTTCAGGCTTTGCAGTATGCGGCTGCGGTAGATTCCGGCAATGACGCGCATAATTCTCCGGTAGAAATTCTCAGCCGATCCGCGCCAGATGGTACCGGCCCTGCCAGTGTTCCGGCAGCGAATGCAGCACTGCGCGCAATTCAGCGGCTCGCTTAGGATCGTCCGCGAGCGCAAAGGCTTCGCGGCGCGCGAGTTCGAGCAACTCGCGGTCGCGTATTGGATTCGCGATGTGAAAGCCCATGTCGCCGGATTGGCGTGTGCCGAAAAATTCGCCCGGGCCGCGCAACAGCAAATCAGTTTCAGCGATTTCGAATCCATTGGCGGTGCGTACCATCGTTTCGAGGCGCGCCCGCGCTTCCTCGGTCATATAACCCGGCGCCATCAAAATGCAATGAGATTTGGCAGCGCCACGTCCGATGCGGCCGCGCAATTGATGCAACTGAGACAGGCCAAAGCGCTCGGCATGCTCGATGACCATCACGGTGGCATTCGGAACATCCACGCCCACCTCCACAACCGTGGTGGCCACCAGAATTTGTACTTCATTTTTACGGAACTGCTGCATCACGGTTTCTTTTTCTTCGCTGGAGAGGCGGCCGTGCAGGAGCCCGAGTTTCAGCTTGGGAAATACTTCGCGGGACAGGTGTTCGAATTCCTCAATGGCGGCTTTCAATTCGAGTTTCGATTCTTCGATAACCGGATAGACGACATAGGCCTGATGACCGGCGTTCACTTCTCTGCGCACAAATTCCCACACTCCCGGCAGATGCGGCTGCGTAGTCATGCGCGTTTCGATGGGTGTACGGCCGGGAGGCAGCTCGTCGATGATCGAGACGTCGAGATCGCCGTAGAGCGTGAGCGAGAGCGTGCGTGGAATGGGTGTGGCGGTCAGTACCAACACGTGCGGTGCGTGCCCGTGTATCAACGATTTATCCATGAGACGTTTGCGCTGCAGAACGCCGAAGCGGTGCTGCTCGTCGACGGCGACGAAGCCGAGGCTCGCGAATTCGACTTTATCTTCAATCAAGGCGTGGGTGCCGATCACCAGCTTCGCTTCGCCGCTGCGAATGCTTTCAAGCACGGCAGTTTTATCGCGAAACTTCAGGCCGCTGATCAACAACTCAACGCGATAACCGGCGGGCGAAAGAATTCTCTTGGCGGCGAGGTAGTGTTGCACAGCAAGAATTTCGGTAGGAGCCATGAGGGCGGCCTGCAGGCCATTTTCGATGGCGATCACCGCGGCTTGCAGAGCAACGATTGTTTTGCCGCTGCCCACGTCGCCCTGCAACAGTCGATTCATGGGCGCGGGTTTTTCTAGATCGGCGGCAATTTCCGCCAGCACACGTTTCTGGGCAGCGGTGGGCTTGAACGGCAAAATGCGTTTCAGGGCTTCGCGAATGTTGTCTTCTCGAAGTCGAAAGGCGATCGCGTTTTCTTTGCGGGTGGTTTTGCGATCCAGGCCTAAGCTCAATTGGTAAAGAAAAAATTCTTCAAAGATCAGGCGCTGCTGCGGGGCGGAACGAAAGGTGTTGAGCGCATCGAGAGATTCCGTTGCGGGCGGAAAATGCGTATGAATCAGCGCCTCGCGCCGCGAAGGGTAAGAGAGACGCGCGCGTAATTCGGCGGGCAGCACATCGGGCATGTTGGGATCGAGCAGATCGAGCGCGGCATAAATCGCGCGACGAATGGCGCGGGACCCAAATGTGCCGATGGTTTCATAAATAGGCACGATGCGGCCGACTTCGGTGGAGTTCATTTGGTCGCTGGTCATCTCCATCTGCGGATTCACCATTTCAATGCGCGCCGGACGAAGCTTGTCTATCTCCGCTTTGCCGTGAAGAATCAGCGTTTGCCCAGGTTTGAGGCGACCCTCCAGATAGCCGCCGTGAAAAAATTTGCAGGGGAGTTGGCCGGTGGCGTCGCGAACGAGCAGATGAAACACCGCGTCGCGCCCGCGCGTGGTGCGCACTGCCTGGCCGCTCATGGCCTGCACGCGAATGGTGTATATGCCGTTGGGTTGAATGTCCTTTACATTGGAGAAATGGATGCGGTCTTCGTAACGGAAGGGCAGGTAGGTGAGCAGGTCCTCGAGGGTGTGAATGCCGCGCTTAGACAGTAATTCCGCTCGTTGCGGGCCAACGCCCTTGATCGTGCGTACATCAGTGGTTAGGGTTTGCGTGGGCACGATGGAAAAGCGCTCGAGTTGTGAACGCCGGATATGTTTCTGCTCCTACGATTTGCGCACTAACGGCAAAATAACTCCATCTTTTATACCATTATGAGTAGGCGGCACCGCGATAAGCGGCTGTAGAGGCGAAACTTGCACTGATTTCGCGCGTATTCTAGAGTGATGGCGCAGCGTATCCTGTGGCGCGTATCTGTTAAAGGAACGGACTCAATTTGTAGTTAGCCAAAATCCCACCTGCGATTACGGCGCGTGGGGCACCCTCGTTACCCAGAAAGCTTGAATTGCTCCTGCGAAATCCAATG
>DATNKL010000019.1:0-2020 GCA_035603415.1 Candidatus Acidiferrales bacterium | reverse complement strand
ACCCGACTTGTTTGGAACGTCCACTTCGGTCAGCAGCGTCCGGGTATTCAGATCGATGGAATCAGCCGTGCGCGCAACCTTGCCGTAAAATTTTTGGCCTGGGAATTGCTGCAATTCCAAATACGCCCCAAGTCCCTGATGAATCGCCGGGGCATAAACTTCAGGTACGTTAACGAACACGCGGATGGGATCGGTCTGCGCCAGCGTGAATAATAACTGCGCTGAACCACCATTTCCGGCGTTGATCAGGTTGCCGATATCCACGTTGCGGCGAGTGATCACACCGCTGAATGGCGCATAAATATGCCGGAACGATTCAGTCTCCTGCAGTCTGCGCACATTAGCTTCGGCCGAAAGTGTACTAGCCCTTTTGGCGGCCAGATCGCCTGTTGCATTGTCCGTTTCTTGTTTGGATACACTGTCGGTTTTGAGCAGCCCTTCAAAACGTGAAGCCGTAATTTGCGAAAGGTTCTGATTGGCCTGCGCGGTTCCCAAATCGGCTCGCGATTGCGCCAACGCCTGCGCGATTTCTGGCGTATCGATGTCCGCAAGAAGTTGGCCTTTGTTCACGCGACTGCCAATGTCGTGGTACCACTTTTTCAGATAGCCATTCGTCCGCGCATAGATCGGCGATTCCACATAAGCTTGCAGCGTGGAAGGCAACACCAGGTCTTCCGAGTCTGACTCCGCAATCGGATGAACTACCGATACCGTAGGCACCGCGAGAGTTTCCGTCTCCTTGGCCAGCGCTTTGTACTGCGAGCGGCGCATCAACAAAGTTATCCCGCCGACAACCACCAATAAAACCGCGACCACCACCAGCACCAGGAACAGACTGCTGCGCTGGGGTTTCCGTGGAAATTGACGCGCGCGCGGCTGCTCTCTTGCAGGCTCGCGCTCACTTGTCGTGCGCTGATCTTTTTGTTCCATTACGTCCTGACTCATACCCCGCTCCGCTGCTTTCCCTTGTGCCTCATTTTATGCTGTAGCCGCCTCTTTTCCGTGAGTTTTTCTTTTTTCCAGCCAGCCATGAATCACGGAAAAAACGCAGGGCACAAAAAATAGTGTCGCGAAGGTGGCAAACAACAATCCACCGATTACCGCGCGGCCCAGCGGCGCATTTTGTTCGCCGCCTTCCCCGAGCCC
Organism: Candidatus Acidiferrales bacterium; assembly: GCA_035603415.1. Classification (GTDB taxonomy): domain Bacteria; phylum Acidobacteriota; class Terriglobia; order Acidiferrales; family UBA7541; genus Acidiferrum. The sequence goes on along the minus strand of DATNKL010000019.1, from coordinate 874 downwards.
GATAGCCATGGGCACCATACCGATGATCATCGCCAGCGCGGTCATGATGACCGGACGCATGCGCACAAAACCGGCCTCCACCGCGGCGTCCAGCGGATTCTTACCTTCGTCCATCTGCTCCCGCGCGAAAGAAACCATCAAAATACTATTCGCGGTAGCCACGCCCATGCACATGATCGCTCCGGTCAGCGATGGCACGCTCAGCGTCGTATGGGTAATCAATAGCATCCAGCAAATTCCTGCCAGTGCCCCGGGCAACGCGGTGATGATGATAAAAGGATCCAGCCAGGATTGGAAATTTACGACGATCAATAAATAAGCCAGCGCGATGGCTCCCAGCAACCCAAATCCCAAGCCAGTGAAGGACGTCTTCATGGTTTGAACTTGGCCGCGAATAATAATGTGGCTGCCCCTGGGCAACTGCTTTTCCACATCTTTAACGCGTTTCTCCACCTCGTCCGCTACGCCTCCCAGATCGCGCCCGTCGACCGATGAATAGACATTAATCATCGGCTGCACATTGTAGTGCGAGATCACTGCCGGCCGCGCGGTAGTGGAAGTGGTCACCAGGTTACCCAGAATCTGTGCAGGCAGATTAGGCGTACTCGCGGTCACCGGGGTGTTCTGCAAAGCCTGATAAGTATCGACGCGGTATTGTGGGGTTTGCACCGCCACGTTGTAACTTACACCGTTTTTGGGGTCGAGCCAGAAGGCCGGTGCAGTCTGAAAGCTGGAGCTCAAAGACACGAGCAGATTCTGCGCCACGTCCTTGGCTTGTAATCCCAGGTTCTGCACACGCGTGCGCTCGATATCCATGTGTAACGTGGGCTGATCAAAAGCTTGCTGCACGTGCACGTCCGCGGCGCCGGGGATA
>DATNKL010000021.1:0-12004 GCA_035603415.1 Candidatus Acidiferrales bacterium | reverse complement strand
CCCCCGGGTACCCCAGCGCCAAAAGCTTCGCGGCCTTATCGTAAGCTTCGCCCGCCGCATCGTCCCGAGTTTGCCCCATTTTGCGGTAGCTCAGAGCTTTGAAGTCTCTTGCTTCGTCATTCCGCGTCTCAGTCACTTCGTAAAGAACCGTGTGCCCGCCCGAAACAATCAAGCACACCGCGGGAAATTTCACTTTCCGCCCCGCGCGATGTGCTTCCAGAAAAACCGCGTGCACATGCCCTTCAAGATGATTGACCGATATCAACGGTTTCTTGAGCGCCGCGGCCAGCGTTTTTCCATACGTGATTCCCACTAGCAAAGCCCCCACCAGCCCCGGACCTTGCGTCACCGCGATCGCATCCACTTCCGTGAGCTGCATCTTCGCTTGTGTCATCGCCTCGCGAACTACCGGCACGATCTGGCGCAAATGCTCCCGCGACGCCAGTTCCGGCACCACCCCACCATATTTTTTATGAATCTCGATCTGCGACGCGACTACATTCGACAGCACCTCGAGCCCGTCTGAAACCACCGCGGCCGCCGTTTCGTCGCACGAAGATTCAATTCCCAATATGAGCGTGCTCATAAATTTGTTCTCTGATGATGCTAATCCATTGTTCTACAGTGTCGGTCGGATTGACAAATCCAGACGCCTACAGCTACTTTCATGAAACCTTATGACCATCGATCAGAATTTTACCGCCACCAAATCTCCAGAGCGCCTCCCACAAAAATATCGCAGAGTCCGCAAGGCCGTTTTACCCGCCGCCGGACTCGGCACCCGCTTTCTACCCGCAACCAAAGCCCAGCCCAAAGAAATGCTTACGGTGGTGGACAAGCCCCAAATTCAATATGTAGTCGAAGAATGTGTCGCCGCAGGCATCGAACACATCATCATCGTCACCGGTCGAGGCAAAAGCTCCATCGAAGATCACTTCGATGCCTCGCCTCTCCTCGAAAAATTTCTAGAAGATAAAGGCAAGACCGACCAGGTCCAATTAGTCCGCAGCATCAGCGACATGGTGCAGATCAGCTACACGCGTCAGAAAGAGCCGCTGGGTCTTGGCCACGCCGTCCTGGTCGCGCGCGATCTGGTAGGCGACGAACCTTTCGCCGTGCTCCTTGGAGATGTGCTGATCCCCGGCAAAAATCCTGCCACCAAGCAATTGATCGACGTCTACGAAGCCACCGGTGTGGGCGCCATCGCCGTCGAAGAAGTGCCCAGAAATAAAACCCATCTTTACGGCATTGTGAATGGCGAGCCCGCGCCGCAGCCGCCTTTTGGCGCACGTTTGCTGCGCATAAAAGACCTGGTCGAGAAACCAAAGCCCGAAAATGCCCCTTCGAATCTCGCGATCACCGGCCGTTACGTTTTGCCCCCCGACATTTTCGATTGTTTGGCGCGAACCAAGCCCGGCTCCGGCGGAGAAATTCAACTCACCGACGGTTTGCGCATTCTCGCACAAGAGCAGGGCCTGTGGGCCTACATCTATGAAGGTATTTCTTACGATGCCGGCGATAAGCTGGGATTTCTAATTGCGACAGTAGAGTTGGCACTGCAAAACGAAGAACTAGGCGCCGACTTTAAAAAATATTTGAAGTCACTGAAGCTGAACTAGAAATTGTTCCAGCTCAGCGAATCACAATCGCCACACCAGCGACCGCACACTCGCCAGCCTGCTGGCAAATCCATCGCTGATAAATTGCCTTCAACAATAAATGCTCGCCCGCGTATTTTACTTGTGCAGCACTGCCGGCCAGTTCAGAAGCAGGCTGATCGAACTGGATTCGGCTCGAGCAGGCGTCACTGCTAGCAGGCGCTGCCCGTCCCCGCTCAAGTCGAACAAAGGTGCTGGCGTGTCCGCCAAGTTCATCTGGAAGCGGGGACGTAGAGATTTCACCTGCAGCGATTGCGCGCCTAGATTTAATTCCGCTTTTGTCACTTGGTTGCCAGTGGTTAAAAAGAAGAGATCGCCCTTCTTGTCCCAGCGAACCAACCATCCGCCATTATGTGAAATCTGGTATTTTCCGCCTGGGCCCGGAAAGGGAACGACGTACACTTCCGGCTGCCCAGTCTCGTCGGAAAAATAAGCTAACCAGTGACCATCCGGCGAAAAATTTCCATCATACTGACTGCCGCCAACTACCGGAGCGCACTGAAATGGTTTTCTATCGCCGAACAGAGGCAGAATCCAATTTGCCCTGCGCCCCTGATCGAGGTTGTAGGCAGTAGGACAAATATCGGTAATCCGGCGACCAGTCTACAACCGTTGCGGCCGAAATCTCTGGTCCTAGAGTCAAGAGCGTCTCTTCGGCGCCTGACCCGTCCGAAGGTTTGCGGACAATTCTCACTTTGCCGGTAGTTTCCACACCATAAGCGATGTATTTTGCATCGGGTGACCATACGCTCCAGCCTTTCCAGTCTGGACCGAATGTCATCCACCTGCTGACCCCTCCCGTAGCGGGAAGCGACCACAAGTTCGTTGCACCTGGATTCGGAGGGTCCACTTCCAGAAACAGCGCCTGCTTGCCGTCCGGCGAGATTTTTGGAGCAAGGTAATAAGCAACCTGACCGGTCGTGCCCGTCAGATTTCCGCTCAGATCAAACCACTGTAGCCGTGTGTCATGTGAAACACATTGCAATGCCAGCACCGACGTACCGCTTATCGAATACCAGTCGGCATCTGCTAAAGGAGTCGCGGTGCCGGAAAGTTTGCCGGAACTCGCATCAAATCGTTGCGCGAATATCTTCTGGTTCCGGATGAAAAACAGAAATCCACCGGAATATTCGGGGTGCCGGGCGTCGTCGATCACGGTCTTGGTCTCTGAGGACGTTAACGACCTGAATTCGATACGCCTGCGTTGCCCTTTGTCGCTGACCACCATCAGAACGTGTTTTCCGTCGGGCAGCATCGCGGGATCGCTCTCGGAGTAGTCGTTGGCGTTTAAAGCGTGCATCGGCGCGGCCTGCCCGCCGTTCGCTGGAACACGGAAAAGGGGCGAACCTGTTGCTGGCCGGAACAGTATGGTGCCGTCCGGCGCCCATGCCGCCACTCCAACCCAGGAACTATCAGTCAGTATCTGCTGATTCGCGCCGCTCAACTCCACGGTTTTCAACTTGCCGCCAGCGAAAAATCCGAGTGAACGCCCATCCGGCGACCAGAACGGCGCTGCCGCTCCCTCCGTCCCAACAATGGCTGTAGCATCGTTGGCATTAAGCGAACGAGTCCACAACTTAATCGCACCATTCTGATCGATTGCCGTGAATGCCAGTTTCGTTTCGTCGGGAGAAATCACCGCGGGTCCTGAGCCAAAACCGAAAGCAAGGAAACGGGTATCGCGTGGTGGTGGAACAAAGGCCAACACTGGTCCGGCTCCCGGCGTGCCTTGCTGCAGGTAACTCCAAAGAGCAACAGCCCCGGCGAGAATCGCAAATCCACACATCAACGACCACGCCAACTTATCACGGTTCTTCCGCCGCGCGGTCACCGAAGCAGCCACTCCCGCTTGAGATCCGCCTTCTGCGATCCATCTCAATTGCAACTTGACATCGTGTACATTCGTGCCGGAGTTTCAGTGCCATCGGTGCGCGATTATAGCCTGTGCAGCGCGTCGCAGTGGACGCAACGATACTGGATGTGTTGCCGCCCAACAAAAACTACTCGAACGGTGCCCCCCTCAATTTTTTAGGGTTTACCCGCCGTGGCGGATGGGTCTTGCAGTTGAATTTTCTTCTATTTATTCCAGAAAATTTCGGCCAGGGCGGCTTTTTCGAAGTAGTCAAGTCGAAGACGGGTTGCGGCACACCGAGTCCGCGTGTGGCTCTTGAGAGGGTCTTGTTACACGCTCTACAACTAAACGCTACTCTTTTTTCGCGGCCGGAGATTTCTTTTCCCTCGAGTCCTTCGAGGAAGAAGATTCCTTGGAGCCGCCGTCTTTAGCTGAGGAATCTTTTGAAGAAGCTTCCTTTGCTCCCGAATCCTTGGCCCCAGAATCCTTCGCCGACGATTCCTTCGACTCGCTCGAGTTGCCCGCCGCCCCGTCGGACTTTTTCCCCTCGCCGGCATTTGCCGTAGCTGCGTAATCATTTATATACCAGCCCGACCCTTTGAACTTAATAGCGGGCGCGGTGATCACCGATTCCACTTTACCGCCGCAATGTGGGCACTTTTTCAAATGAGGCCCGGCGACCGGCTCGATTTTGTCGCTGTGGCGGCCACACTTCAAGCAAGCGTATTCGTACAACGGCACAGAAGTCTCCTCACTGAATTAGAAATTCAATTATAACATGCGTGGGAGTAGGCTCCCGGAGCGCATGATAGACTCGAACCCATGAGCGGCAAGTCATGAGTGCCAGGAACGACAAGAAAGTTGTGCGATCCTCCTCCCTTGCGGACAAAGCGCATGACGCGGACGAAGTGTCCTCCGAAGTCCCCGTAGACGGCAACACGCTCGACTCCCGCGCGAGCACTGCCGGCTGCCTTTATCTCGTCGGTACGCCCATCGGCAACCTTGAGGACATGACCTTCCGCGCTTTGCGAATTTTGCAGGAAGTCGATCAGATCGCTTGCGAAGACACTCGCCATACCTCGAAGCTTCTGAACCACTATCAAATCAATAAGCCGCTGGTGAGTTATCACGAGCACAATGAGATGACCCGCGCTCCCGAGCTGGTCGTTGCGCTCGAGCAAGGAGCGCGAATCGCGCTGGTTTCCGATGCCGGCATGCCGCTCGTTTCCGATCCGGGCCACCGCTTGGTAGCCATGTGTTTGCGGCATCACATTTCGGTAGTGCCCATTCCGGGCCCATCGGCGTTGTTGGCCGCTCTTTCGGCGTCCGGCTTGCCCAACGAAGAGTTTTTGTTCGTCGGATTTTTGCCTTCGCGCAGCGGAGAACGTCGCCGCGCCCTGGAACGCCTGCGCATCGAAAATCGCACCATCATATTTTACGAAGCCCCGCATCGCGTCGAGGAATGCATCGCGGATGCCCGCGAGATTCTAGGCGACCGCCCCGCGTGCTTGGCGCGCGAAGTGACAAAACTTCACGAAGAATTCAGGCGCGGAAAACTTTCTGATCTCAGCGCTTCTCTGGAGGCCCGTCCCGCGCGCGGCGAGATTACCTTGTTGATTGGCGCGGAAGACCCTGCCGAAGCCCGCGCGAGTCTGGACTCCACGCAAAGTCTATCCGAACGCGTCGACGAATTGATCCGCCAGGCCAAGCTGGATCGCAAAGACGCCCTGAAGCTAGCAGCTAAGGAACGAGGCATAACCCGCAGAGCAGCGTACGGCCAACTACTGGAAGCGCTGGGCAAAACGGAAGTGAAAAACTAAGGTGGAATGAAGAAGTGGAATGAAAGAAATGGGATGAAAGAAGCGAATGAACTGAACGCGCTAAGCCGCCGACTCTGAAAGAAACATCCGCCGGAACCGTGGCCCCGTAAACTGCACACCAATAATTTTCTCTCCCCGCATTTCCGCGCTTGCCACATGCACTACCCGCCCGCGCGTCGCGAAATCCGATTCCATGTCCTTCCGCCGCGCCGAACTCTGCGCAATCGGAATGTGAATTTCCACATCGCAGCCCACAGGCAGATCAAACCGCGTAACAAACGCCGCGCCACTTCGACATAGATTTTCGCTGGAAGTTTCTTCCTGAAAAGTCACTCCCCGGCTGTCCCGCCCGCTCACCGTCAGCGGTAAGCGCACCGCGATCCTACGATCCGTGCGTTGTTCCGAAATTGGCGTACTCAGCTGGAGCATGGACTGGGTCCTCCCCCGCTAATACCGGCCGCCCCGCGAAGAACGCTTCCACACTATCTAACACTTCACTGGGCGTTCGCGCCGCATGTACGATACGGCGAAGCTCGCTGCCATTCCCCACGCCATGCGAGAACCAGCATGCGAACTGCTTCATTTTGCCCACCGCGTCCGGCAAATTGGCAGCACTAATCTGCTGGTAGTATCCGGAAAGTAACCGGTGGCGGTCGTGGTCGGTCGGAAGATCGTACCGGCCCGTCGCCGCGTATTGCTGCATCTGGGAAAAAATCCATGGATTGGTCGCCGCCGCACGCCCAATCATCACCGCATGGCAACCAGTTTCTTCCACCATGCGCGCGGCATCTTCCGGCGTGTTGATATCGCCATTCCCGATAACCGGAATCTTGACCGCCTGCTTCACCCGTGCGATCAGATTCCAATCCGCGCGCCCACTGTAGCCCTGCGCTCGCGTGCGCGGGTGGACGGCCACGCCCTCCACCCCGAGGGACTCCGCCATCTTGGCGACCTCCACCGCGACCACGGAATTCTCGTCCCAACCAGCGCGCAGCTTAATGGTCAGAGGAATGCTCACCGCGGCGCGCACCGCACGAAAAATTTCCCCCAGTAGCTCCAGGTCGCGCAACAAACCGGATCCGCCGCACTTCACAACCTTTTTCGCCGGGCACCCAAGATTGATATCCACGGCGTCGTAACCCAGGTCTTCCACCATTTTCGCCGCGCGCGCCATCACGTCAGGGTTCGCGCCAAAAAGTTGTGCGGTAATGGGATGCTCGTCTTCCTGAAAATATAAATATCGCAACGTTTTGGCGGCGCTCCGTGTAATCCCCTCCGACGAAGTGAACTCCGTCATCAGCAGCCCGCAGCCGCCCAGCCCGCGAATTACGCGCCGGAATAGCGTGTCGGTAACACCCGCCATGGGCGCGAGGATGCTCGCTGGCTGCACAACTAAATCGCGAATTTTGAATGACGCCGGCAGCACGGGATTATTTACATTCTTCCGAAAGTTCCGGATCTTGCCTCAAAAATTCTTCCAGCCGCAGAAATTTGCGCCCCAGCGGCGCGCTATACGCGGACCATTCATCATCGCCCGCCCCGCTGGCAAGCGCCGCGCGTACCGCCGCCATTTTCGAATCCAAGTCATCCATATAGTGGAAAACCATCGCTTCGCGAATCATCGGCAGCTTCGGCGATCCGAACTCGTACTGTCCGTGATGGCTGATGAGCATATGCTGCACCACCGTTTTCAGTGGTGCAGGGAAGCCCGGGATCCCGTCCATCGCCCGCGACACCGTTTCCAGCTCCATAACAATGTGGCCCAGCAGCTGCCCTTCGGTCGTATAACCAATCGCCCGCTCGTAACAGAGTTCGTCCAGCTTGCCAACATCGTGAAGCATCGCCGCCGTGAGCAGCAAATCCACATCCAGCTCCACATAGTGCGTCGCCAGCAGTTGTGCCAATGCGCACAGCCCCACAACATGCTCCAGCAAACCGCCAATAAACGCGTGATGCATTACCTTCGCGGCAGGCGCCCGCTTGTAGCGCGTCGCGATTTTTGGATCGGTAACAATTCCGCTCACCAGCGTCTTCAGCCACGGATTGCGAATCGACTGCGCGAATTCCAGAAGCCGCTCGTACAGCTTGTCAACGTCTTCTTTGGTATGCGGCAAAAAATCGACTAGGTCGATTTCCTCGGGCTTCGCTCGCCGCACCTGCTGCAACGCTAACTGCGGTTTGTTGCGATAGATTTCTACGCGCGCCTGCACCTTTACAAAATCATCGCGATTGATATCTTTCGCGATAGTCTCGAACAAATCCCACATGCGCGCTTCAATCGTCCCGCTGCGGTCCCCCAGCTCCAGACGCAGATAGCTTTTCCCTTCGCGCGTATTGCGAATTTCTTTTTCGTGTACCAGGAAAAAAGTGGTGATGACCTGCTCGCTGCCTAAATCCGTGACAAACGGCGTCTTCATAAGCCAGAGTCCGGCTTTTTCCCGAACAAAACGTATTTCTTATGTGCTTTCTTCTTCTTCGACGCTTCAGGCGTCGCGCTGACTTCCTGAATTTCCGAGTTCCCGCCGCCGGCGATATCCTGGAACCCCGGTTTGATCACCACGTAGCTTTGTTCGCGCAACGTTTTTACATACTCCCGCATCGCGGGCTCCATGCGCGCGGAATACAGCTTATCCGTAATTTCTGGCTCAACTTTGGCCAGCGACTGTTCGCCTTCATCGTAGTGTTCCAGAACCTGCAAAATCAAAAACCCCTGCTTGGTATCCATCACGTCCGTAACGTCATTCTTCCGCAGTTTAAAAACTACTTCCTCAAGCTCTTTGGATAACTCGCCGCGTTTGTAAACACCCAAAAAGCCGCCCTGCTTGGCCGTACTGCCATCCGAAAAGCGCTTGGCCATCTCCGCGAAGTCTTCGCCGTCCTTTATGCGTTTCAGCGTGGTCTCCGCCTTCTTCTTCAATTCCATGATTTCTTCCGGCGATTTCTTTTCCGTATTTACTTCGATAGACCGCAGCGCCACCTGCTCCGGCCGCACGAACTCCGCTTTATGCTCGTTGTAATATTTCTCGATTTCATCGTGCCCGATGGTGATGTGCGAACCCACCTCGCTGCTGATCACCCGTTGTGTCAAGATCCCGTTGCGCAGATTGTTCTTGAAGTCCTCCCAGTTCAGTCCCTGGTTTGAGACCGCCTTCTCCAACTCTTCCATGCTCGGCAAATTGTTTTGGATGCGTATTTGATCCAGCTTTTTGATGATCTCGGGCTCCACGCTAATTCCCATATCCTTGCCGCGCTGCACTAGCAAAGATTGATCGATCAAATCCCGCAGCGCGTTTTTCTGGCGATCCTCAATCGCAATCTCCAGCTGTTCAGGCGTGCAATGCCCCTGGCAATCCTGTTTGGCATCTTCTGCAGCTGTGGCGCGCGCCTTCTCGTATTCCGAGCGCGTAATGATTTCGTTGTTTACGCGCGCGATAATCTCTTCCACCACGCGCCCCGAGTTGGGATCCACTTTCGACGCCGCCGGCGGAGTTTTCTTGGCAGGAGCCTTCGCCGGCCCGGGCGGCGTTTCCGGAGCCATTCCCGGTTTTTCCAGCGTGGGAGTCGACTTATCTTGAGTGTCCACCGGCTTGGGCTGCGGAGTATTCGCGGAGTTATCCTGCCCCACGACCGCTATAGGCAGTGTTCCGCAAAACGCCATAAATAGAAGTAATTTACGCATTAATACCTCGTCTTGAGTTTAGCACTTCTGGCAGTCTAGCCCTCGCCCTGAAGCCCGATCAATACGTTTCTGACCGATTCCGCCACCGATTCGCCCCGCGAAACTTCCATCCACAGCACCCCACTGGGATCGAGCTTGATCCCTTTTCGCGAGCGCACCACCGACACCAGCGTGGCCGGATCCAGGGTAGTCTCCGGATAAAACCGAATCGCCACGCGGCTCCCTTGCCGTTCCACGGAAGAAATACGCAGCCGCTCGCTCATCGATTTGAGGGTCACGTACTCCAATAGGTTTTCCGCCGATTTGGGCAGCGCTCCAAAGCGATCTTCCAGTTCCTTGCGTACGTCTTGCTTTTCCGTCTCGGTGGAAATAGACGAAATGCGCTTGTACGTGCGCAGCCGCAGATTCTCGCTGGGAATATATTCCTGCGGAATGCGCACATCGAATCCCAAGCTAAGAGTGGTGCGCAGCTCCGGCGTGACATCCTGGCCCTTCAATTTCGCAACCGCGCGTTCCAGCATCTGGCAATACAAATCAAACCCGATCGCTTCGATGTGCCCGTGTTGTTGCCGCCCCAGCATGTTGCCTGCGCCTCGCAATTCCAGGTCCAGCGCCGCGATGCGGAATCCCGCCCCCAGCTCGCTGAACTCTTTCATCGCCGCCAGCCGCTTGCGCGCAATATCCGACAAAATTTCTTCCGGCGGCACCAGCAGATACGCGTACGCTCGCTGGCTGGATCGCCCCACCCGGCCCCGCAACTGATACAACTCCGCCAGCCCCAGCCGGTCGGCCCTATTAATAAGGATGGTATTCGCGCGCGGAATATCCAGCCCGTTTTCCACGATCGTCGTAGCCACCAGTACGTCCGCTTCATCGCGAATAAACTTCAACATCACCGCTTCCAGTTCTTTCTCGCCCATCTGCCCGTGCGCCACCACCACGCGCGCTTTGGGCACCAGTTTGGAAACCAGCGCCGCCAGCGAATAAATCGATTCCACGCGATTGTGAATGAAATACACTTGGCCTTCGCGCGCCAATTCCGTTTCTATCGCGCGCTGCACCAGGTCCTCTTGAAAAGGTGCCACCACCGTCTGAATCGCCAGGCGGTCGCGCGGCGGCGTTTCAATCAGCGACATATCCCGAAGTCCCACCAGCGACATATGCAGCGTACGAGGAATGGGCGTCGCGGAAAGCGCGAGTGCATCGACGTTCTTGCTCATTTCTTTCAGCCGCTCCTTGTGCGCCACACCGAAGCGTTGCTCCTCGTCCACAATCAACAGCCCGAGGTCCTGAAACTTTACGTCTCTGGATAAAAGCCGATGCGTACCGATCACGATGTCGACTTTTCCAGCTTCCAGATCGACCAAAGTTTTCTTCTGTTCCGCAGTACTCCTGAATCGGCTCAGCATATCTATACGTACCGGAAACGCCGCGAAGCGATGCTTAAAAGTTTCAAAATGTTGGAACGCCAGCACCGTCGTAGGCGAAAGCACCGCAACCTGCTTGCTGTCGGCCACCGCCTTGAACGCTGCGCGCATGGCTACTTCGGTTTTGCCATACCCCACGTCGCCGCACAGCAGCCGGTCCATCGGCGCCGCACGCTCCATATCCCTTTTAATATCCGTGAGCGCGGTGTTTTGATCCGGCGTTTCTTCAAATTCGAACGCGTCTTCAAATTCTCGCTGAAAATTTCCCTCCGGTGAAAACGCAAATCCCGGCGCCGTCTTCCGCTGCGCGTACAGCGCCAGTAGTTGGTCGGCCATGTCTTCCACCGATTTGCGAGCGCGCGTCTTGCGCGTGTTCCACGCCGTCCCGCCCAGCTTATCCAGCGGAGGATGGTCGCCCTCCACAATGCGATAGTTCTGTACCAGATCCATGCGCTCCAATGGGACGTAAAGCCGTGCTTCATCCGCGTACTTGAGCAGCATGAATTCGCCGCGCCGCCCGTCGGATTCGATCTGCCTCAGCCCGTCGAATTGGCCGATGCCATGATCGACATGTACAACGAAATCCCCCGGCTTCAGCTCCGCAAAATCGCTGAAGAAACCAGAAGTGCGAATCTTACGGCTGGGCCGCTCCACCGACGGCGTCACATCAAAAAGATCCGCGTTTCCGAATAGCGTCACGCGCGCGTCAGGAAAAGTAACGCCTTCGGAAAATGGTGCGCGAATTAACAACAGCGTGGCCGACTCCGTCGCGGCCTCCGCAGTGAACCCCGCCGCCGCGTCTTCCGATTCGCCCAGCACGTACGGAACTTCGTATTCCCGTGACACGTCGGCGAGACGCTCCAATTCGCCCAGGCTCGCAGCCGTAAGAAAGACCGTGCCTCCAGCCGCCAGCTGCGATTTCACTTCTGCCATGCATGCCACCACATCCCCGTGGAATCGTGCGCTCGGTCGCGATGAGAGCTCGAATCGCTCAAAAGAATCCGCGCTGAGCCCCAACTGTTGCAGACGAATCTGCGAAGTTTTTTCCAGCGCTTGGGTAAGTTGGTCGCCGGACCAAAAAAAGTCCAAAACCTCCGGCGCGTTAGCCTGGCCATGTCGGTCGTAGTTTTCTTTCGCGCTGTCCAGATGCTTTTCCGCCGCGTCGCGCAGAGATTGCGGCTCATCCAGAAATACCAGCGGACGCAGTGAGCTTTCCGCCAGTTCGAATAACGACGTTTGCCGTTCCTGCCCCGCGGGGCCGAAGAAAGAATGCGTCTCCCACGGGGCTTCGCGCGTGGGTTCGAATGATTCCGCGCTGGGCACCGCCCATTCCGTCAGCGGCAACAGTGTCGTTCGAACTACCGGAGCGATGGACCGTTGCGTGCGCGCATCAAATTCCCGCACCGATTCCACCGTATCGCCCAGAAGCTCGATGCGTACGGGCCGTTGCGCTTCGGGAGAGAAAAAGTCCACGATGCCACCGCGCACCGCGAACTGCCCAGGAAGTTCCACCATTTCCGTGCGCGTGTAACCCAGAGCAGCAAGATGCCCGACGAGTTCTTGGTGAG
>DATNKL010000182.1:0-6806 GCA_035603415.1 Candidatus Acidiferrales bacterium | reverse complement strand
AGAGACGTCTCTGCACACGGCACAGAATCGCGTTATTGGCGACGTGGCACAGCGGCTGACCGGCCTGCGTGATTCTCTGCAAGAATCCGCGGAGCGGCTGGAATTCGGATTGGCGCGAGCCAACGAAGCCACGACGACGCTCGACAATTTTTCGAACCGGCTAGGAGTGTTGCACGAACAAGCGCTGGTCGGATTCCACACGCAACTGGATGACGTGCTGAGCTTGCACAGGAACGAACTGCACCGCAGGTCGGAATCGCTGTTCGAAGACGTAACTTCGAGATTGCGAACAGCGTTTGAGGAAGCCAGCAATCGCGCGGCTGAAGAATTTGAGCAACACATTTCAGGAATGATCGCGCCGCACGTGCAAAGCACGGAGGAATCCCTTCACCGCCTGGCTGGCGGCCGAGCGTTACTGGATGCGGCAATTTCCATGCAGCAGGATCGCATCAGGACGGCGGCGGACGAAGCGTTTGCGGAGTCGGTCTCGAGGTTCAAGGATAACCTGGGAGGCGCGGAACAATTGCTGGATGAAACCGCGCGTTCGGTGTCCACCCGAAACATCGCCGAGATGGAAGAGAAGCTCAGCGACATCAAGCATCAGGCCATTCAGGACGTTTTCAAGTCCGCGGAGTGGTATGAGAAGAAAGCCCAAACGCATATCCAGAACGTGACCGAAAAAGCCGTGGAGCAAGCCCGCTCGCAACTGCGAGAAAAGGCCGGAGAGCTTTCCACTGCGTTCACCAGCGAGTTGGATAATTCCAGCCGAAATCTTGTGGGGCACACGCAGTCGCAGATGGAAGACACGGTGCGAGACGCTTTTGAGCGCGCGCGAACGCTATTCGCCGAGGCGTCGGACACCACGGCGGCGGCGTTTACGGATGAAGTTCAGCGCACCGGAAGGCATGAGCTGCAGGGATTCGGCGAGGAATTGCATCGGAGCGTCGAGCAAGCCCACGCAGAACTCGGCATAGCGCAACGGGAGCTATCGCACAAAATTACCTCGGAGCAGGCCGAGTTTCTGCGGCGCTTTCAGGAGGCCATGGACAAGGCTTTGGAGTCTGGCGTGAAGGATGCCAACGAGAAAGTAGAGGCCAGCTTCTCGCCGCTCATTGATTCCTGGAAAATGATGACCGACCGGCATCAAACCGACCTTCGCAACGTGTACGCCAAGATCAGCGAGCAGGCCACCGAACAACACCGCACGCGGCTCGAAAATGTTTCCAACCAGTGGATGCTGGCCACCGTGACCGCGCTGGACCATCAATCGCGCGAGATTGTGGCGGATATTTCGGCGAACGCGGAAGAAAAATTGCGCGAAACGTGCACACAGGTTTTTGAGGGTATCGGGGAAACTTTGCAAGAGCGCTTGCAGCAGATCGCGCGGAATTTGACCTTCCCTACCGACCCTAACAGCCGTTCGCGTTCCGCGACGACCAGCAGTTAGGCGTTTCGGAGCTGGCGCCCACATCAGCAGACTAGGGCAACCATCCATTCCGCTCAGGTTAATGCGCATTCGCATGCCATGCACGTCCCCGGTATAATGAAGAAGTTCCTCCATACATGGCTAATCGTGCATATCTGCGCGTCTGGACGCGCGATTTCTCCGAAGAACTCATGATTGCCGAGTTCGCTCGCTTTCTGGCCAGCGCTCCGCTATCGGCTTCCATGAATACTTTCTCGGAATTGACCGTCCAACCAGTGGACGCCACAGAAACGCCGATAGCGTCATGGGACCTGCGCGGCCAGGGGTATGGGCCGGCGGAGGTTGCGGCGCTGTCCTTGCAGCACCTGAATACAGACAGTGCTTACGTTGCCACCGCGAAGTGGGACCTCTGGGATCTGAACGTGGAGAGTTTGAAGTGGCAACACGCGCCGCAGCCTTTGGTGCTCACGTGCAATGGGGCGGATTACGACAATGGCGTGGCCGCGACCGAGGGCCATTTCGTCGCCGATTTGGGGTTCGAACATTTTTTTACCGGGCATGCCGGTTTGCTGGCACCGGGCAAGGCCACCAATCCGTTTGATTCTTCGGATCACCCGGTGGAACATACCTTTCGCCGCTGGATGGCAGCGGGCGGCAACTTGAAGGACTATCACGCAAAAACGCGGGCTAACATCCAACAATTATTCACGTGGGTGGAAGCAATGCAGAGCGCGTTGCCGGTGGAGCGCAGTGAATTGTGGTCCGAGGGCGAGGAAAATTTTGAGGCCCGACTGGACGCAATTCTTGCGCAACGTTGACTCGGGTTACAAAAGCAAGCGGTAGAGTCTTGAGCGCACAGCGGCTAGAATGAGCAATAAATGAACCGTCCAGCATCGACAGGTTATTGAGGATGGTCATGTGCCGAAGCCGGCGGAAAAGGCCGTAACTTTGATGGAATTCCTGGTGGTCAGATCGCGGTTGAAGAAAGATTTCGCGCAAAATTTTTTAATTGTCGCTCTGACGGCAACGACGTTGGGAAGTTTGGGCGTTGGATGTGGCTCTGAGGCGCCGAAACCTGCTTCAGAACCGGCCGTTCAAGCGAAGCCACCGGAGCCGGCAATCCCTGATGACATTCAGGAGGCCGCGAAGCATCTGTTGGGAAGCGACGCGCAAGCGCTGCTCGTCGGCGATTTGGCAAAAAACGGCAAACGGCAGTTCCTTGCCGCTAACGTGGTGCCCAAAACGCCCAAGAACAATATGCCCGGCACGGTGGTCACTCGCGCAGTTGTCGCTCAAGACGATGATGGGAAGTGGACGGAATTGCTGCGAGTTGATGAGCATTTGAAGAACCAAAAAGGGTATTTGGGCCTGACGCCGCTCGATGCCATTAACGGATGGCGATTGCAGTACGAACAAAATCCTGAGAAGGGGCTGCAGCTTTATTTCACACCGTTAAAAGTAAATGGAGATACCCACGTGCTGCCGGTGGGAGTGCGCTGGAATCCCGCCACCCAGCGGTACCAGTCTCTGGACACCAGCTATGAGCATTTCCTGAAGGAATCGACTTCTCTGCAAAATGTGAGGTCCACGCTGCGATGAGTGCGGCTGCCACAACCAGCGCGACGCCAGGAACCAAAGCTGCTGCCAACGAACCGCCGAAGCCTTCTGCGTGGAAGAATCTGCGCGGGCTCTTTCCCTATCTGCGGCGTTACAAAGGCGGCTTAGCACTGGGCCTATTTGCGTTGGCGTTGATGGGGGTTGTGGGCAACGTCGTGCCGCTGGCGACCGGAATCATTATCGATGTGCTGGCCGGCAGCGCGCGTCCGTTTTCGAATGGCGCGACGGGAGTCGGAGCTCTTGCGGGGAGTTGGTTGAGCCGCGTAGTTCCCTTCTACGCTCCATATAGCAGACACACCCTGGGGATTTATTGCCTGCTACTGGTTGGATTCATTGCGCTGAAAGGGATTTTGTCATTTTCGACGCGCTGGATTTTGATCGGAGTATCCCGGGATATTGAATTTGATATTCGCAACGATCTTCTCGACCGCTTGCTGATCCTGGAGCCGGAATTTTATGTCCGCAACCGCACCGGCGAGCTGATGTCGCGGGCGACCAACGATTTGAACGCCGTGCGCATGGTGTTGGGGCCCGGCATCATGTACAGCGCCACGACGCTGGTCACCATGCTGATGGCTATTTTTTTGATGTTCAAGCTGTCGCCTTCGTTGACGCTGTGGGTTTTGTTGCCGGTCCCCATCGTGGCGCTAGTGGTGCGTCACTTCGGCAAAGTCATTCACGAGCTGTACGAGAAGATTCAGGCTTCGCTCGCGGCACTGTCCGTGAAGGTGCAGGAAAATTTATCTGGCGTGCGGGTGATTCGCGCTTATGCGCAGGAAGATGCGCAGATTCAGGCTTTCGATGAGCCAAATCGCGAGTACGTGGCGCGTAACGTAAAATTGATTCGCACCTGGAGTATGTTCATGCCGTCGTTGCAGGCGCTGATCGGGACTACTTTTCTGATCGTGCTTTGGAAGGGTGGCTTCTTATTTCTGCGTAATCAGCTTTCTCTGGGCGGATTGGTTTCGTTTTCGAATTTTTTGACCTTGCTGGTGTGGCCGATGATCGCGCTCGGCTGGGTAACAAATATTTTTCAACGCGGCGCGGCCTCCATGGGACGGTTGACCTACATCTTAAATGCGCAGCCGAACATTGACGATCGCGACGCAAAAGTTCCAGCCGACAAGGAACTGCAAGGAGAAATTGAGTTTCGCGACCTGACGTTTACTTATCCCACGATGCTATCCGGAGATGGAAACGCGAGCGGCGCGGCTGGCAACGGAGCATCTCCGAATAGGACGCTCTCCAGCAAAGCTGTGGCGGGTAACGGGACAGGCGCCAGCGCAAATTCCAGCCATCCGATACTTAGCAATATAAATTTAAGAATACCTGCGGGTTCCACCGTGGCCATTATTGGTCCTACCGGCAGCGGTAAAACGACGTTGGCCGCCCTGGTGGCGCGACTATGGGATGCCCCTAACGGTGAATTGCTGATCGATGGTCGGCCGATACGGCAGTGGCCGCTGGAGACTCTGCGGCGTGCCATTGGCTATGTGCCGCAAGATACTTATTTATTTGGAGATACGCTGGGCGAAAATATCGCCTTCGGCTTGCCACAATACGATGCCGAACGAGTGCGCGAAGCCGCGGAGGTTGCGAGCCTCGAAGGAGACATCGAGGACTTCACGGAAAAATACGAGACGGTCGTCGGGGAGCGTGGAATCACATTGTCCGGCGGACAAAAACAGCGGACCGCGATTGCTCGCGCTCTGGTACGGGATCCCAGAATACTGATTCTCGATGATTCGCTCTCAGCTGTAGATACCCAGACCGAGGAGCGCATTTTATCGCGCCTTCGCGGCATCATGGAAGGGCGAACGACAATTTTAATTTCACATCGCACTTCCACGGTGCAGCACGCCGACCAGATTGTCGTTTTGCGCGATGGACAAATCATCGAACGCGGAAAGCATGAAGATTTGCTGGCGCGTGGCGGATATTACGCGGACCTTTATCAGAAACAATTGCTGGAAGAAGAACTTGAACGCGCATGAGTAACGCTCACGAAGAAGAAGCACTCGGAAAAGCATACGACTCGCGGTTGATGAGGCGTTTGTTGGAGTACATGCGCCCGTACAAATGGCGCGTGATCCTGGCGTTGACTTTGACTCTGGCGGTTACGCCGCTGGAACTGGCACCGCCGAAATTGTTTCAGGTTAGCGTGGACCGTTACCTGGTGCCTGCTTCTCATCAGGCCATAACCGTAGCCACGGCCAAACATGGCCTCGTGCTGATCAGCCTGCTCTATTTGCTGGTTTTGTTTTTCGATTTTCTGGCGCAGTACGTGCAGATTCGCATCATGCAGCGCGTCGGACAGCAAACCATGTACGACATGCGGCAGGAGATTTTCGCGCATATCCAGCGGCTGTCGATGAGCTATTTCGACAAAAACCCGGTGGGCCGGCTGGTGACGCGCGTGACCACTGATGTGGACGCTCTGAACGATTTGTTCGCTGCCGGCGTAGTCACCATGATCAATGATTTTTTCCTGCTGGTGGTGATGGTGGGTGTGCTGCTGTATCTAAACTGGCGCCTGGCCCTGGCGGCGCTCGCGGTGCTCCCGCTGATCCTGGCGGTCACATTTGTGTTCCGCAAATTTGTACGCGAGGCTAATCGACGCATTCGAACCGCCATTGCGCGCATCAATGCCTTTCTTCAGGAATACATTTCCGGCATGAGCATCGTGCAGGTATTCAATCGCGAACGGCGCGCGCGCGTGGAGTTTATCAAGCGCAATCGCGATCATATGCTGGCGTATAAGGACGCTATTCTGGCGTTTGCGTTGTTTTATCCCACGGTTGAGTTTCTGGGCGTCGCGGCGGTGGCTTTGATTCTGTGGGTTGGCGGACTCAGTATTTTTGCTAACACGCTGACGTTGGGCGTGCTGGTCGCTTTTATGCAATATGCGCAGAGATTTTTTCGCCCTATCCAGGATTTAAGCGAAAAATTTAATATTTTGCAGTCGGCCATGGCGGCTTCGGAACGCATATTTAAGCTGCTTGACGAACCAATCACCATCTCCAGTAATCCCAGTGCGATTCCGCTGCGCGATCCGCGCGGAGAAATCGAGTTCCGCAATGTGTGCTTTTCTTACAAATCTGGCGAGCCCAACGATGAAGATTGGGTGCTCCGCGATGTTTCGTTTCGCGTTTTGCCTGGGCAAACCATGGCCATCGTGGGGCACACCGGCGCGGGCAAGACCACGCTGATTTCGCTATTGCTGCGTTTTTACGACATTCAGCGCGGCCAGATTTTGCTGGATGGCATCGATATTCGCATGATCGAATTGCAGGATCTGCGAAGACAGTTTGGCATCGTGTTACAGGATCCTTTTCTTTTTTCCGGCACGATCGAATCGAATGTGCGGCTTGGAACTATGGGCATCGATCGAGCCACGGTGGAGCATGCGCTAAACGAAGTCGGCCTCGGCGATTTTATTCGCACCCTTCCCGATAGTGTGGATACTTCGGTCAACGAGCGCGGCTCGACGTTGTCGGTGGGACAGCGACAGCTTATTAATTTTGCGCGGGCTTTGGCGCACAATCCGCGCTTTTTGATTCTCGACGAAGCTACTTCAAGCGTGGACACCAAGACGGAACTGCTGATTCGTGAAGCGCTGGACCGCTTGCTGTCGGGCCGCACCGCGCTGGTGATTGCGCACCGGCTGAGCACCATCCAGCACGCCGACTGCATACTGGTATTCCACAAAGGCCGCTTGCGAGAGCAAGGGGCGCACCAGGAATTGCTGGCACAACGCGGGATT
>DATNKL010000160.1:0-35498 GCA_035603415.1 Candidatus Acidiferrales bacterium | reverse complement strand
GCGAAGAAATCCTGGTAGGCGGTGCGGGCTTTGGCTTTGTCGCCGCTGAGTAACGAGGCGCGGGCCAGCCCAACGTACGAGAGCGCGTAGAGAGGCAGGACGGCGCCGATAGCGCGATGATCAAGAATTCTTTGAAATTCGGCGGCCGCTTCCTTCCCCTGGTGGGCACGCAGATGGGTCAAACCCCGCACGTAAACAGGCAAAAAATCGAAGGCCGGGGCCATCTCATAACGTGCTGCCGGTTGCAAAGCCTGGAGCGCTGCAGGGATATTGCCGTGGCTGGATTGCAACAAGGCTTCCGCCGAGGGAACAGAAACGCCGTTGACCAGGGAGTCCGACGGATAGTTCTCTTTCAGGTCATTGATGATTTTTTGTGTAGCGCTCGCGTCGTCCAGAAAGGCTAGCGCCTCCGCCACCATGGGGAGATTCGTCCGGGTGTGGGAGAGCGCCAGGCTGGCGGCTGCTTGCTGGCGCGCCGACGCAAAATTGCCTGCCGGGGCTTCTGCAAGGGCCAGAAAGGCAATCATCCGGGCCGCGGTGTCCTTAAAATTATTGTTTTTAAAAATGCGTACAGCTTGCGCTGAGAATTGCTCGGCATCTTTAAATTTCCCGAGCCCTGCCGCTCTTCCTACGACATTCCATCCAATGAATCCTGCCCCGAGCAAACTGCCGGAAGCCCACTGCACTTGACGCTGTGCGCCAGCTTCGTCTCCAAGCGCGGAGTACAGGCTGTACAGACTGGCGCGGACAATGAACTGATCTGGATCGCTGCTTAACGCTTTTTCCAGGAAGATTTTTGCTTCATCCACGCGGTTAAGACTTAGAAAACCGAGGGCCACACCTAGGTAGCCGCCTTTGGAATGAGGATTGATTTTGAGCGACTCGTATCCCAGTTGAATACCTTTTTGAAATTGGCCCAGAAAGAGACAATAATTCACGGCAAGATTGTTGACTGGGTCTTCCTCACGAGGATAGGCTTGGCGAAATAGTTCCTCCACAGCCATCTCCTTGTCCAGGTCACCGGTAACCATCCAGTGATAGTTCGTATCGATGACAAACCTCTCTCTGTCACTGACGCGACCGCGTAGCGCGTAGGCCTTATTCTCGTATTCAATACTGCGGGGTTCTTCACCCTGGTTTGCATAAACACTTGCCAACCCTGCGTAGGCAGAAGCGAAGTTAGGATCCAGTTCTATCGCACGCTCGTAGAGTGGAATGGGGGCAAGTTCCTGTCCAGTGGCATCCATTTGTGCGGCTTGCGAATAAACCTTTAGCGCCTCAAGCGAGGAAGTGGTGACTTCCTGGATAGGCCGGTCAAATTTCTGAATGGAGGCCAGAGATTCGCCAAGTTTGCTGCGTAGCTGAGTTGCGGCTTGTCCCAAAGCGACCAAAACTTTTTCTTTGCTTTCCGCGGTGAACTGGCTGCCAGCGAAGGAATCACCAGTGCGGCAATTCAACGCATCCAGCGAAATCACGTACTGCGATCCCAATGCCGAAATGGAACCATTCAGAGCGGCCTTGATATTTTCACGCTCGCAAATTTCACGGGCCACTTCGCCGCTCACGCGTTCGCTCGGGGAACGCCCCATGTGTTGCAAGGTTTCGCCGACTCGTTTGTCGGGAAAAATGTACAGGAAGGGCGATTGCTGCAACTGTACGGCGAGAGCCTGTCGCAGAGTTCCATCGAAGACTGGATCCCCAGTGGTGTTGATAAAGTCAGAAAGGAGAATTGTGTCTTTTTCGGTGAGGGCATGCGCTTGGGTGGAACGCCAATAGAGAGCGCCAGCTAGAAGGGCGACAAAAAACACCGCCGCGGGCACGAGCAACCTCCAATCGCGTGCAAAGTTTTTGTTTACTTTTGTAGGCTCCGCGGCAGGTGGGAGAATCGCGCTTGAGCCAGTAGCTGATTTGATTCGCGCCGAGCCCGATCCGGACGGGACGGATTGTAGATCTTCCTCGGCCACTTGATGCTGAGCGGTGCGGCCGGAATCCGAATCGCGTTTGAGGCGTTGGAGGTCCGCGCGCATATCGAGCGCGTGCTGATAGCGAAGATTGCGGTCCTTCTCTAAGGCCTTGTGGATAATGTCTTCGAGCCGCGGAGGCAGGTCTGGATTCAGTCGCACGGGGCGGACTGGAGCTTTATGAAGAATTGCATCGAAGATGGCTGCGGAAGTTTCACCTCGGAAAGGGAGCCTTCCGGTGGCCATTTCGTAGAGGACGGTGCCAAAGGAAAATAGATCGGTGCGTGGGTCGAGTTCTTTGCCAAGTGATTGTTCTGGAGACATGTACGCGACGGTGCCGAGCGCCGTACCAGGGCTGGTGAGGTGCATGTCATCCAAAGTGGCTCCCGTTACCGCTGGCGTATTAGAGCTAGCGGAGTTGCTCGGCGTGGTGACTTTGGCCAAGCCGAAATCAAGGATTTTAGCGTGGCCACGCTTGGTGACGAAGAGGTTAGCGGGTTTAATGTCGCGGTGCACGATGCGTTCAGCGTGGGCGGCATCGAGAGCATCGGCAACCTGAGTAGCTATCTCCAACAGTTGTTCCAGTTCCAATGGTTTACCGGTTATGAGATGTTTCAGCGTTTGTCCGTCGAGAAATTCCATGGCAATAAATGCTTGTCCATGTTGATCGTCGATTTCGTAGATGGTGCAGATATTCGGATGGTTCAATGCGGAAGCAGCTTTAGCCTCGCGTTGAAAGCGGCTGAGAGCTTGCGAATCGTTGGCTACTTCTTGGGGCAGGAATTTCAGGGCAACAAAACGGCCAAGCTTGAGGTCCTCGGCTTTGTACACCACGCCCATGCCGCCGCCGCCGAGCCTTTCGATGATTCGGTAATGGGAGATCGTCTGACCAATAGGAGATGAAGAGTCCACGATTGGCGCTCATATTAGGTTGCGATAAAAGGTAAGTCAATGAATGTACTAAAGACCGCAGCAGCGACTGGGATCGTGGGCAATGGGATTTGCGCTGCCGGCTAAGCCGCGCTGTAATAGGGCTGGCATGAAGCCTTGGAGACTCTTTCTTTTGGCGAGTCACGCGATATTGGTAGCGGTTGCTGTTATTTTCGCGGGCGGGATGTTCGCGATGGCTCATGCACGATCGCCGGTTGAGCGCTCAAAAGTGATTATTGACGTCGTTGAGTTGGAGGGCACTCTTTTGCCTAAAGCGAGCCAGGAGGAATTAGTTAGCTCCTTGAAGCAACGCGAATGGGAAGAAGGTTCCGACTGGGTAGCCGATTTGGAGCATATCGTGATTCGCGCAGAGGAAGAAGGTTGGCCGGACAAGGAAAATCAAGGATATTTGGGCTTGTCCGTTTCAGCGTGGTGGAAACTGCTACAGCGTGAACCGGGGCTGCTGCATGTTTGCGTAACCGTTCACGTTGACGAGGGGCACCAATGAAAACTGGAGAAGATTGAGTTTCGTTGGGTTGATGACCACTGGGGCCTCCAGTTTTCGAGGCCAATGACCTTCGCAAGCTAATTCCGTTGAAAGATGGCGAAATATATAATCGCGACAAATACCATGCCGGTGTGGACGCACTCGCCACGGCTTATGCAGAGCGGGGATTCGTCGGACTTACAACCTACGAGACGCTCGCTTTGGACGACGATAATCATACCGTTGGGGAAACATTCAAGTGATTGGCCTGGACCCGAAGACAGAAACGATCCTCAGGGCGCGGCTGCCGAAAGACAGGCCTGTGAATCCCAAGCTCATCCGAGACTTCTATCAAGAGTACAAATCATCTCTGCCCGCTGGCGCATCTCCCGAAACTGTAGAATGGAAGCGTGATTCACAACGCGCCACTGTAGACTTAACATTTGACTTCAGCATTGCTCCTGCACAATCAGTTCACGAGTAAATAAACGGTCTAACTGATTTTCAATATCGAGCATGCAGCGGACCAGACCGAATCGCCAGACTCGCGTCCCGCCTTTCATACGAGATTCATCAAGCCGTAACGTTGCTCAGTTTAGACTCTCGTCCTCACCGACATTCAAATGGGGGCATGCCATGAAGAACCTAAACAAACAAAAGATGAAGGCAGTATCTGTGGCGGTTTGCGGTTTGATGTTGGCACTGTCACCGGCTGAGGTTTCTGCCACAACACAAAAATCGCCGGTGGCCCAGCCACCCTACACAATCAAGGTTTTCGCGAAGAGCCCGGGGGGCACTTCGCAGCCGGATTCCATCGTGCAGTGGGGTGATCATATTATCGTGGGATTCGAAAACGGCGTGGCCAAGGATGGCACGGATGGGAAATCGAGCACCATCGTGCAGTTTTCTATAAGCGGGAAGGTAGAGCGGGCCTTTAGTGTTCCGGGGCACAACGACGGATTGCGTGTGGTGGGCGACGATGACCTGTGGGCGGTGCAAAACGAAGATGCCAATCCGAATCTGGTGGTGATCGAGCTAAGTACCGGCACCAAAAAACACTACAAATTTCCTCCAACTCCTCACGGCGGCGGTTACGACGATATGGTGGTCAAGAACGGTGAAGTGTTCATGACCGCTTCGAATCCGAATCTGGACACCATGGGGAATAACGTTTTCCCTGCGCTGGTACGCGTTTCTTTATCGGGCAGCTCAGTGCTGGTGGAACCGGTGTTGGACGCCGACGCTTTCGCGACGGACATCCCCACTGGCGCGAAAGTGAAACTCAATCTGACCGATCCCGATTCGCTGACGATTGATCCGCGCGGAAACATCGTTTTGGATAGCCAGGCGGATTCTGAACTGGTGTTCATACGGCATCCCTTCACGCACGAACAGGAAGTCGGGCTGCTGAAAATTACTTCTCCGGTTACAGGTCCGATGAACGCGACGATCACTTTGGACGATACTGCTTTTGCGCCGAATCCCAAGGCTTTTTTGCTGGTTACCGACGTCGGCGCTGGAGTTATCTACCGCATCGATGGCGGAACATTCGGATTCGAACTGAGCACCGCGTATTCCGCTTCAGACACGCTGGGGCTGGTGGGCACGCTGAATCTGGACAACGGCATGGTCACGCCGGTGGTTAGCGGATTTGGTAGCGCTCGGGGACTGATCTTCGTGTCTACCGATGGGGACAAAGACGGGGACGATAAGTAAATGCAGTACTGGCCAACGAGGAACTCGGTTGTTAAGAAGCGGGATGCAAAATTGCTTCTGACATCACCGATGACCGAAGAGGGTTCATACCTCAACAGCGAACCCGGGACGCCCTTCCCGTTTTTGTGGTTGAGATGAGTGACGGGAAGAGATCTACCCTCGTCGGATAAAATTCTACGACCAAGCGATTGTTGATGAATTCGATGCTTGGAAAAGTTTTAGCCATCGAAAAAATCTGTCGTGGCGTTTGGATTTGAGCTTCGGGCTGAGGCGCGATGTAATAGTGGGCTTGTTTTGTTCGGTGGCGCGATACTGGTGGCGCTGGGCTTTTATGGGGTGCGGCTGATTTGGCGTGGCTTCAGCACCGCAGACCAGCCGTCGTATTTAGAGACAGTCGTGGCGCGTACTGCGCGCAATATGGCCATTCCGCGGAGCGCGCGGCTGGAAGCGAACCCCTGGACGGGCACGGCGGACGTTCTAAAGGAAGCGCGGGAAAGTTTCCTGGATCGCTGCGCCGTTTGCCACGGACCCGACGGGTCCGGACAAACCCAAGTCGGCAGCAACCTGTTCCCCGTTAGGGTTTGAATAGAAATGAGATTTATTTTGAACATCGGGCACATGCCCGATCCGCACCGTCGGCTATGTGTTTACATCTCTCACGGGGATTGGCTTCAAATGTCGGCCATGGTCTGGAAAAGGGGCAAGGTTTGGCACAAAGCCAAGACCATCTCCTGAAATTCAGCCGTTGGCGCAACGAATTCAAAGCCATACATAGACCCCGTTTTTCCGTCGAACGGTAGCCTTTACTCGCACCTGTACTACCGGGTACAAGAGCACTTGTTCTCCGACTTCCAGTTGTCCTGCTGTTGCTGCGGACATGCCCCCCGCGCCAATTTCAAAGCTCATGCCATGCATCGTGGCGCCACTTTCAGTTGATATGTTCAAATCAACGATGAATCGATGATGAGAATGTTTGCGCCGTTCGATTCCGCCAGGCGCGGCGGATGCGTTTTGCGTTTGATTGGATGGCATATTTGATTTCGATTCCGCTGGTTGGCTCAGTCGTTCAAGGGATGTTCCGGACGGAGGGGGAAAGCGATCCGGGACAGTAATCCTGATTACGTTTCATACTAACGCACTGGAGAGCTAAGGATGTTTGCGTGTTTCCACAAGCGCAAATCTCATGAGACGTTCAGCAGGTCGTCGTATGCCCGTCACCGGCTTGCTACTATTGTACAAAAATAATAGGGCTGCCGCGAAACATTTCGACTGAACTGTAACCGCGCGAGGACAGGAGTGATTTCATTCTTTACAGAAATTCGGAATTTTTAAGAACGACGAGGTCTGTGTTTGGGCTAAAGATATTGCGATGGCCGGCTGTAATTCTTTTTGTGACGCTGCTCTGCCAACGGCCGCTTCTCGCGCAGGATCAGCGGCAGGATCAGGATCAAGCTCAGGAACCAAGTACGCTTCGGGTGAGCGTGAACCTGGTGTTGTTGGATGCCACGGTGAAGACCAAGGCAGGGCGCATCATGGGTGATCTGAAAAAGGATGACTTCGAGGTACGCGAAGATGGCGTGCCGCAAAAGCTGGAGATCTTTGGGCGCGACGAGCTCCCTTTAGAGGTTGCGCTGGTGTTGGACTTGAGTGATTCGATTGGCCCCTTCATGGGCCCGTTGCGCGCAGCGGCCACCACCGCTCTGGGCGCGCTAAAGCCGGACGATCAGGTGGCGCTCTTTACGTTTGCTACCGACGCTGAATTGCGGGTGCCCTTCACTAGCGATAAATCCAAGATTGCCGAGGAATTCGGTACCTTCAAAGTCGGCGGGGCCACAAATATCAATGACGGCATATTCGTCGCTGCAAAGTATCTCCTCGGCGCGCCTCCTAAGGGTCGCCGGGTGATTATTTTGATTAGCGATGATGTCGGCACGGACGCGGGCGGACAGGGGACCCACGACATCGTGACGGAAGCCATCGCATCGGATGCCGTCTTATATAATTTGAAAATACCGGGTTACAACCCGGCGTCAACGCTTTTTGCAGCCGCCATGGTTCCCGGGTTGGTGAACATACGCAAAGTTATGGACCAGACCGGTGGAGAAATCTTCGACGTGAAAGATGTGGCCAACCTGGATACTGTATTCCGCGCGCTGATCGAGCGGATCAAGACGCGCTACACCCTGGGATATTACACGCAGGCTAACGGAGCCACCGGTAAGCCCCACAAACTTGATGTACGGCTGAAATCATCGCTCGGGAAAAAGGGGCATGATTACGTGATCCTGGCGAAAAACGGCTACTACGTACACTAACGATACCGAATGGCTAAAATCCTCGAGCCGCCCTGCCGCCCTTTGAAGCCGCTCAAGCAGAACGGTTTGATTCCGGCTTGGTACTGTTCATGAATTAATCGTCATTCATGACAATCGTCGCGCCAATCTCAAAGAACCAAAGACTCAATTCAGGACCATACTCTGTCGTGTGTAATACATAAAACCGCGCCGCGGCGCATAGAGCGTCTCGCTGGTTAAAGACGCGCGAAACTGCCCGGGGGAGAACGGCATTCCCGGAATGGAAGGCCGCTAGGGCCCGGTGCGAAGGCTCAAACGTTGTCATGCGGTGTCACGGCACTACACAATTGTCCCGTATATCATTAAAACAACAAATCTTAGGGCAACGAACTAAGGGTTGTCATTGAGACCAGGGTGGTTCAGAATAACTTCATCTATTACCCGGCAGGGCGGGTAATGCGGCAGCATCGCATCCTCACAGTGGGCGCTGTGGGATTGCACCGTCGTCAATCCAATACGACGGATTCGCCAGGCTGCCTACAGGGCTGGATCGCGTATGACTTATAACCTCGAACGCCGGCAGTCTCCGCGAAAACGATTCGCAAACCTCCTCTATGTTGAAGTAGAGCCAGGCAATGGCGGCATGGTTCTAAATTTATCAGAACACGGTTTTGGCTTTCGCGCGGTCAAACGCGTGCGCCCGAATTCGGAAGTGAAGTTCGCTTTCAATCTGGACGAAAAGCGCCGTGTCGAGGGCCGAGGCCGTCTGGAGTGGTCTGATAAAGAGGGCCGCGTCGCAGGCGTGCAGTTCACCGATGTTTCGGATGAGTTTCTGAGCGAGATGCGCAGCTGGATGGCGGGCGCGGTCGAATATCCTATGCAAAGCGATTTGCCTCGTCCTAGCAGTTCTGTACCTGCCTCTTTGGCCGCGACGAAAAATGGCAAAAATTCTGCGTCTGACCCCTCCGCATCCGTCGAACATGCGCCAGCCAAAGGACACGCTGCATCTACCAACGGGCACGACACCGGAGCACAGCCAACGCACGCGAAATCGGTACGCTCTATAACCTCGGTGCCATCTACCGTTCCTTTCCCGCTACCGCCTGAAATGCCAGCGGATTCGTTTCCATCCGAAACTTCCACCAAACGTGACGCGGGCGGTGGAACGTGGACTTCCCTGCCCCCGGCCGTGGGTGCAGAGAGAAAACCGACTCCGGCTCGCCCACGGACGGCTGCCCAAGCCGCGTCGGATGTTTCGCCGGCAGCGGCGTATAAGTTTGAGCCGAGGGCTCACCAGGACGTGGAAGATCCCGATTTGTCCGGGGACTTTGAGTTGGCCGAGGAATCTGGTCCCTCCACGGATTTGGCGACACAGACCGATAAAGTATCAGGGCCATCCGGGCAAGCTCACGAAGATATGCTCGTCTCGCTGGAAGAGCGGACTGCGCGCGCGCTCAATGAGCATGCCCAAGCCCTGCTGCAACACTTTCAGCATGAAGAGCAGCGCACGCTGGCGACCTTTCGCGAGGCTGCAGCGCGCGTGTTACGCGATTCGGAGCGCCAGTTGTTTCCTATCCGCGAAGCCGCCCAGGCGCAGATCAAAAGCCTGGAATCCGCGGTTGCTTCCGCCGGCGCGTCCGTGAAAGTGCTTGACCGGTATCCGTCGCTGCTCGAGCGCGCGCAACAGCAGGCTCTCGAGCGCTTCCAGACCCAGGTTCAGGGAATTCTCCACTCGCACGTAATGGAACTGCGGCGGCGTTCCGAAACGGTGTTGGAGCAAATCAACATGCAGGCCGGCACCGCGGGATTGCAGCCCGGCCGGATTCGAACTTCTTCGGGAATTATTGTTACCGTGATTCTGGTGATGCTGTTGGTGGGACTTTTTGTTTTTCGGCGTGAAGCCTCGGAAGGATTCATCTGGTTGGGCCGGCAGATGGTTGAGCCGGCACCGGTTTCCGAGCCGGCCAAGACTAGCCCTCCTCCGGCCAAGACAAACCCTGCGCTGGTAACGAAACCTCCCGTGCAGAACGCCAAGCCGCCTGCGCCGGAAGCCAAGCCACCTATCGCGGAAGCCAAACCCCCTGCATCTGAAGAACCGGAGGCTGAGGCTGGTGAGTCCGAGCCGACTCCAAAAGAACCGGCGCCGCGGGCTCAAAGCGTAAAATCTTTGTGGGATGAAGTTGCCAAGGGGAATGTGACCGCCCAGCTTACTTTGGGCAACATGTATTTCACCGGGCACGGAGTCACCAAGAATTGTTACCAGGCCCGCCGGCTCTTCGCGGCCGCGGCCAGAAAAGGCAGCGTGGAGGGCAAGCAACGATTGGCGGAACTGGACCGAAGCGCGTGTCTATAGGTGCGCCCTGAAATCATTGGCTCGCTAAAAATCCAAGCCATCCACTTTGGCGGCGTGCGACATAATCGCTGTAGTTCTCCTGCTTGCCGCGAATAGCGCCGCGTCATACACTCTTCGGCATCCTACCGAGCTTGCGAGGACAGAATTGTGACCACTCCGGTAACTCCAGCACCAGCGGCGTTGGGCGCCGCAAAATCGCGCAGTCAGGAAATCGTCGCCAAACATAAAAAATTCCTGTGGCCTTCGGTCACCAACTACTTTGAAGAGCCGCTGGTGGCCGACCGCGGGGAGATGCAACACATTTGGGATCTGGACGGGAATAAGTATCTGGATTTTTTTGGTGGGATCCTTACCGTTTCCGTGGGGCATTGCAATCCGAAGATCACCTCGAAAGTGAACGCGCAGGTCAACCGGCTGCAACACACTTCGACGCTTTATCCCAACGAGCACATCGTGGCGCTGGCGGAAAAAATCGCGCAAATCACGCCGGGCAACCTGCAGCAAAGTTTTTTTACCAGCTCTGGCAGTGAAGCCAACGAAGCGGCGATTCTTTTGGCGCGCATGTCGACGGGCAGTTACGACGTGGTGGCGTTGCGTCACGCTTACTCAGGTGGGTCGAGTCTCACGAAAGCCATGACTGCGCACGCACCGTACCGCCGAGCCGGGGTCATCAGCGTGGGCATTTCGCACGCGGTCAATCCTTACTGTTATCGGTGCCCGCTGCATTTGACGTATCCCGACTGTGGTGTGGCGTGTGCTGGTGACGTGGAAAATCTTATTCAGACCGGCACTAGCGGTCACATCGCCGCGTTCATCGCCGAGCCCATTCAGGGAGTGGGCGGGTTTATCACCGCGCCGCCAGAATATTTCAAAATAGTTTTCAATATTGTTAAAAAATACGGCGCTCTTTATATTTCCGACGAAGTGCAGACGGGATGGGGCCGCACCGGGAAAAATTGGTTCGGGATTGAACATTGGGAAGTGACGCCGGACATTATTACCAGCGCCAAGGGCATGGCAAACGGTGTCCCCATCGGCCTTACGGTCACGACTCCGGAAATCGCGGGCGGCTATCAGGGCAGCAACATCGCGACCTTCGGCGGGAATCCGGTCGCCAGTGTGGCGGCCCGCGCGACCATTGAGCTCATCGAGGAAGATGGCTTGCGCGAAAATGCGGACGTCGTAGGCAAATATTTCCGCGGTAAGCTCGAGGAATTGCAATCCAAATACGCGCTGATCGGCGATGTGCGCGGCATGGGGCTGATGCAGGCGCTGGAACTGGTGAAAGACCGCAAGACTAAAGAACCCGCGCCGGAGGCTACCAATCTGGTGATGGAACGCGCGCGTCACAATGGTTTGCTGATTGGCAAGGGCGGGCTCTACGGCAACACGCTGCGTCT
Organism: Candidatus Acidiferrales bacterium; assembly: GCA_035603415.1. Lineage (GTDB taxonomy): Bacteria > Acidobacteriota > Terriglobia > Acidiferrales > UBA7541 > Acidiferrum. The sequence continues at coordinate 24,357 of DATNKL010000160.1, read as the reverse complement.
CGCGCCCATGCTGAATACCACCAAGGGCGATGTGGATGATGCGATTCAACTGCTCGACAGATCGTTCAGCGAAGTAAAGGTGAACTAGTGTGGTTACCGCCCTTCGCGAATTATTTAAGAAACGGCGCTAACGATCGCATAACTCGCACGTCGAATCGGGCATCGCGATTTAATAGATCCCATTCTGGCGTTCTGTTCCGTTGGGTGCTCCTTGCGCCGTTAATCACACTTTTCTTTTGCCCCGCGCGGTCTCAGACCGGGGAAGCCGGCAAGCCCGTCGAATGGAAATCTGTCTCGTTCGCCATCGTGCGGTTCAATGACGAAGCTCCCGCTTCCTGGAATATTTATCACACCTCCAAACGCGGTGTGCTCTTGGTGAAATTGTGGAAGCGGTATCTGCTGGTCAACGTCTCCGAGCACCAGGTCTTCGACATCGATCCACGCACCGTCAAACCACAAGGAGATGGCGTACAGTGGTCTTCTTCTGACGTGCCCGAGGAACCGCTGGAAATCTCGGAGTGGAAAGATCGCAACGTCGGCCCAGTTCAACGTATCCGGTTTCGCCTTGGCAAGGACGGGCATATCCTCGAACTGCAAATCCCGCTGCGCGCCGACGGCAAACCGGCCTATTGATGGCATCGCAACTCGTGTGACGACGCAGGGTCGCGGTGGAACATAATTTTAGAAAACACCCGCAGATGTAAACGGCCTCGGATGCGCTTTCGACCTTAGTCGCAAAAAACAGATTTCAAGGAGTGTAGAAAAATCCATGACTATCCTGAAATCAAAGCATGTCCAGTTGGTCTGCTTGTGCGCGACGGTTCTTTTACTCTTTGTCGAGGCCACTTATTCTGTGCATGCGAATCCTGACGCGGCTGATGAGGCGATGAGCACGATTCGCCCGGAAGCTATTCGCGCGGACATGCGTTTTTTATCGGACGATGCGCTGGAAGGCCGCGGCACGGGCACGCGTGGGTACGAGATTGCAGCGAAATATATGGCCACTCAATTCGAATCGTTGGGGCTTCAGCCTGCGGGCGACAACGGCTCCTACTTTCAAAGCGTGCCGTTGCGTTCCGCGAAGCCTGATGAAGTGAAAACGACGCTGGTTTTGACGCGCTCAGGAAAAGACGAAACTCTTACCTTCCGTAAGGATTATATTTCTCACGGAGATTTTGTTCGGCCGGACTCCTCGGTGGAGGCCCCGGTGGTATTCGTAGGTGATGGCGTGACCGCGCCAGACCACGGTTATGACGATTATCAGGGTGTCGATGCGAAAGGAAAAATTGTGGCCTTCGTGTTCGAAGCGCCCAATTTTGAGTCATCCCTGAAGGCGCACTATTCCTCAGGTGAAGTGAAGTTACGGAACGCGGTAGCTCACGGGGCCGTGGGCGTTATTGTTTTGGACGATCCTGTTCTTGAGCGGCTGTACTCCTTTAAGGAGCAGGTGCGCGATTTGTCATTCCCGGAATTGCGCTGGTTGGACAAGCAGCAGCGGCCTAACGATTATTTTCCGGAGTTGAAAGGCAACGCGTTCTTGAGTCTGGAAGCAACCAAAAAATTCTTCGAGGGCAGTCCGCACTCGGCGGAAGAAGTCTTCGCAGCCACCAAAGCCGGGAAACCCTTGTCTTTCATCATGCCAATTACAGCGAAGATTCATAATGTTACGGGATTGAAGGATGTTGCGAGCCGCAACGTGGTGGCAAAACTGGAAGGCAGCGACGCCGCGTTGAAGAATGAATGTGTTGTTTACAGCGCGCATTTGGATCACCTTGGTATCGGCGAGCCCGTGAAGGGCGACAGCATTTATAACGGAGCGTTGGACAATGCCTCGGGCTCGGCAATTTTGCTGGAGATCGCTCGCGCCTTCAGCGGGATGAAAACGCGTCCGCGCCGCTCAATTCTCTTTTTGTCGGTTACCGGCGAAGAAGCTGGATTGCTGGGCTCTGACTATTTCGCGCATTATCCGACGGTTGGCAAGAGTGCGGTGGTCGCCAACATCAACATGGATGAAGATCTTATGCTTTGGCCTTTGCGGGATATTGTGGCCTTCGGCGCGGAGCATTCGAGCCTCGATGCGGTGGTTAAGAAAGCAGCAGCGCGCTTGCAGCTAAGCGAGAGCCCGGATCCCAATCCGGAAGAAGTGGTATTCATTCGCAGCGATCAGTATTCCTTCGTGAAACAGGGGGTGCCGGCGGTATTTCCCGTACCGGGCTTTAAGTCGGAGGACCCGAAAATAAAACCGGCAGCAATTTTTAAGAACTGGGAAAAGACGCGTTATCACCAACCGCAAGATGATATGGATCAACCGGGATTGGACTTCGATGCCGCGGCGAAATATGCGCGTTTCGTATTTCTCTGTGGCTGGCTGATCACTGAAGACTCGCAGCGTCCACAGTGGAATAAGGGAGATTTTTTCGGCGAACACTACGCTCATCAGGCGAATTAGCGAAATTTAGCGGCGGTAGATGCCGTAAAACCAGCTGATGCCCAGTGCACCGGGAGCCACACCAACCACCACGGCGTCTCCGTCATGGAAGCGATCGTAATCGTCGACGTCGACGGCGAGTCTTTCCACTTTTTGTCCCGGACGTAAGGAACGCACAAAAAGCCTTCTGCTGCCACGCACGATTCCACGCATATTGAAGCGGCTCTGCACAGTGGTGGGGTAATAGACGACGTTCTTGGGCGAATCGAGCTTGCCGTTGAGGAAGAGCGTGGCCGCAAGGATCCAGGGCAGAGGAATAAATCCCGCATAAATGCGCTTCAACACTTCGATGTCCTGTCGATTGCGCGCGCCGCGATCCACAAATACCGCGACAGTCAGGCCGATGAAAAATATCAAGCCAAAAAATACCAGCATCCAGTCGAGATCCAAAGGAGGGTAAAGCTGACTCACGTACGGAAAGAGCAACGAGCCGGCCAGAAAAAGCGCGGTGCGTTTCATGAAGCGCGGGCGAAACACCAGCTCGGCGATGGACGAGGTAAGTCCGCACGAGGGGCACTCGTCGCCCTTACGCTCCGACCCGCAATTGAGGCATCTGGTCATGTACCCCCTGGCAGCCCCCGTTTGTAGCTGATTTCGCAGCATTACGATTGCAAATATGACGGCGCTGCGAACGGCGCGCAAAACCGCCTTGTCGCGCTCACCAGCCTATTATAAGGCGGTGCCGGGAGGATTGCCTGCGAGGGAGACTAGAAGATCCTGAAAATATTTTCGATGCTCGGATTCCGCAACGGCCACGGACACGCCCATTCCAAGGCCGGGCTCGACGCGTTTCACGGAGCAATCGACTTTGAGCGGAGGATCGACATTCAGGCGAGCCATGAAACCGGCTCCGATCCACAGTGTGTCGGAGGCTTCGATGAACATGCCGTTGGAGCTGATGTCGCGCGTTTTCCCGGTAAGCACTGCTGAGCCCCATTCGATTTCGAGGTCAGCACGAAAAGAATAACGCGGCGCCCAACGGCGTTCGAGACGCCGGGATAAATTTTCCCCATTATCCATAAACTTGGCGAATCCCCCCTGCCAGGAGTGCAAGCTACGGTCGAGCGTCGAGCTCCGTCTAAAACCGAGAATACGTTATTCGGCGGCATATGCTATAGGACGCCGATAGCTAATGTTTTGTTCCCGACAATAGCGCTAATTTATCGATATGGCGCAAAAGTTGCCAATACAACGTGTTGAAAGCACGTGAACATTTTTGGCGTTGAACATTGTTGACGCGGCTATACATCTTTAGACGGTTGATCATCGTCGAATGTCTCTTTATCTGGCGCCAATTTTTCTTGTGCTCGAATCCGGCGTTGGGTTTCAGCCTCCAGATACTTACGTAAAGGCTCCGGCACGATTCCGGGAGCTGACAATTCATTCAGATCCGAAACTGTGAGTTCCGGTAAAAAACCAAGTGAAACCGCCAGAGTGGTCGCTGGAGTACGTATGAGCGCCAGGCGCACATTGTAATCGCAAGACCATTTGCGATGTAGCGCAATCGCTTGTACTACGGATTCAGGTACACCTTCGCGCGCTAGCACCTTCAAAATTTGCGCGGCGGTCAAATGAGTGTTATCCAGCGCCACAGGTACGACCAAGGCATGCCCTTCCGCCAGGAGTAAACCAGCCACGCGCGCCGGACCGCGCCGTGCCAAGGTGATTTTTTGTCCCAGTGGAAGCTGCGGCAAGCGAGTAATGAGTTGATCCTCGGCGTTGCGTTTTAATTCCGCGGATACACCCGGCAGCAGAGCAATCTTCACCAAATCCATCAAATACAACTCACGCAGCAGGCGCAGACTGACGAGTCTCGGCGTATGCGGATGGCAGGCGAGCGCCTTTTTTAGGGCGTAAGTTTTAAGCGGCTCTCGGCGTTTCGAAATTTCCTCGATAACTGCGGTTGGCAAATTTTTGCGTGCCAGTAGCACGGCAATGTCCGTCTCGGCGAGCGTGGGATTTTTCAGTAGCGCTAAAAGAACCTCATCATCATCATTGTGAAGCAAAGCCGCGAGTTCCTCGCCGCTGGCCGTGCGCGCGCGTTGCGTGTCTGGCGTATCACCAGTGTCATTGCTTCTCGTCAGATCGTCTGTGTCAGCCATTTGAATTTTTGGTCAGTTCAATTCCTGGGATAGACTCCAGCGCCAGCAATGCCGCGGCATGCGCCGGGGAAATCGGCAACAATCCGATTTTTCCGGTAGGAGTGGCTTCGCGTAGCCGCGAGTCCAACTCATCATCGAAAAACGCGCAGTGCCCTATCATGCCGCCGGTTTTTGCCAGGCGAAACGGCACTTGCTGCAAATGAAGATCATCAGCCAAGGATTTCACTAGCGCCGCAAGATCGTTGGCGGCTGCACGCAAAATTTCGCGTGCCATTGGATCGCGGGCGTCTGCGGCGTTGGCGACCACGGGAAAAAGTTGCGGATATATCTGTTCCAGCGGCACGCTGCTGATGCGATTTTCAAACTCGCGCCAGTTGGCAACGCCGAGTTGGCGCTTTAGCTGCTTCCCAAGAGCGCTTTCTTCTCCGCTTCTATCGCGTTCTAATTTTGCGGCCGCTGCGGCTTTTCTGCCTACATCGCGGGCGCTGCCATGATCGCCTGCCTGCGCACCCAAGCCACCGGCACGCCGGACTTCTCCGTTCACGCCGCGACCCATAGCGGCCGAGCCGGTCCCGGCAATCAACACAATGGCGGGGCCCGTTCCGGTGGCGGCCAGCGCAATTTCGAGATCGGTACAAATTTTCATTATGGCGCCGGGAAATGCAGCTGCCAGTAATGCACCCATTTTCTCAGCGGATTTCGCAGCGCCTACCCCGGCAATGCCAGCGCACAACGCGGTAATTGCATCGGGCTTCACTTGCGCTTCAAACATCGCCGCTTGTGCTGCTTTTTTAATCTCCTGGATGGCGCGTTCAAATCCCACTTGTCGCGGATTTGACGCGCCGGATCGCGCGGAGGCAAGAATATTCCCCGCTTCATTTAGCAACACACATTCGGTCTTGGTCGCTCCACCATCGAAGCCCAATACGCGGCACATGTGAAAAGCATAAGCCAATTCAGTGCGACTATTGTTAACCGTGTGTTTCAGAGCGGCACAAAAAAGTACCTCTCGCTAAATCTTGACGTTCGAACCACCCGCTACTATCCTCTGCCCACTCGATGCACATTCATTCTTTCGATCTAGCCATCGTCATCGTCTATCTGCTGGCGGTCACCGCGTTGGGCATGCATTTCCGGCGCAAACAAAGCCAGATCGCGCAAATCGCCGGCGAGGATCGCAATGCGGTCACACGCGAATATTTTCTGGGAGGTCGCCTGGCGCCCTGGTGGGCGCTGGCGTTTTCCATCGTGGCCACGGAAACATCCACGCTTACCATCATCGGGACTCCCGCGATCGCATACGGCGGCAACCTAACTTTTCTGCAACTGATATTTGGGTACTTGATCGGGCGAGTGCTGATCGTGCTCGTGCTGTTGCCGGGATATTTTCGCGGGGATTTCTTCACTGCTTACGCGCTGATCGAAAAACGGTTCGGCACGCACATGCGCGCAGTGGCGGCCAGCACGTTTCTGATTACGCGGGCACTCGCCGAAGGCGTGCGCGTCTCGGCCATCGCGATCGTGCTGAGTGTGGTGCTCGGCACTAGTGAGCATCTCTCGGTCGTGATTGTCATTGCGCTGACGCTGCTGTACACCCGGGAAGGCGGGATGAAAGCGGTGATCTGGACTGATGTGGCACAGCTCTTCATTTATCTTGCAGGCAGTGCCGCCGCGTTTTTTGTGTTGCTCCATCGCATTCCAGGTGGCTGGAGTGAATTCGTGCAGGTAGCCGCCACGCATGGCCATAAACTGCAGCTTTTTGATTTTTCGTTTAATTTAGCGACGAAATATACATTTTGGTCCGGCCTTATCGGTGGTGCGTTTCTTACCATGGCGACTCACGGCACTGACCAAACCATTGTTCAGCGTCTTCTAGCGGCGCGCAATCAACGCGATAGTCGCCGTGCACTTTTGGCCAGTGGCGTCATCGTTCTGTTTCAATTTACAGTTTTTCTACTGATCGGCGTGCTGCTGTTCGTTTTCGCGCAGCACACACCGCTGCTCTCTGCCGGGGAACGCACCGACCGCATCCTGCCACTTTTTCTGCTTCGCGAAATGCCTACTGGGCTTGCGGGACTGTTGCTGGCGTCCATCATCGCGGTGGCCATGTCCAACGCCAGCGGTTCGCTGAATTCTCTCGCAGCGAGTAGCGTGCTTGATTTTTCCGCGCTGCGACTGGGTAATCGCAAACCTGCGAACGACGCCGGCTTTCTGCGGTTGTCGCGGCGCATGACACTATTCTGGGGATTGGTGTTGATGGGATTTGGATTGGTAACGTGGGGGCCGGTACTCGAAGCGGGACTGACCATCGCGTCGCTACCGTTCGGAAGTTTGCTGGGACTTTTTCTTTTGGGCACACTCAACCGCCGTTCGAATGCCGCTGGGGCGCTGGCGGGGATGTTTGCGGGGCTCATCACTATTCTTTGCGTATGGCGCCTGACAAATATTGCGTTCACGTGGTATGTGTTGATCGGTTCCATCACGACTTTTTTGGTCGGCTCGCTGGTGAGTCTCTCGACCGGGCGCGGCGAATCGAAGAAACATCACGCCACCTTGGATCCTGCTTAAATGAATTTTTTGCTGGGACGATTTACTACCGCGACGAATGCCTATGACTGAGAAACACCTCGAACTGATTCGCGGGCTGGGGGCGTGGGCTTCGGCAGCCATCGTCATCGGCACCATGATCGGCACCGGAATTTTTCTGAAGCCCGCGGAAATGGCTCGCGAAGGCCGCACCGTTTGCGTGGTTTTCGCCGCGTGGATTGTTGGCGCGGTGTTGTCCATTTTCGGCGCATTGTCTTTCGCGGAACTTGGCGCGGCGATTCCAGAAGCAGGGGGCGAATACGCATACCTGCGCCGCGCATTCGGTCCGGTGTACGGATTTCTTTTTGGCTGGATGCATTCCATCGTCGGCAGGCCCAGCTCGCTGGCGTCTATTTCGGCGGGCATGATGCGGTTTGTCAGCTTTCTGATTCCCGCGGTCGCCACGCCTATTTTTAGCGTGCATATCCCCGCGGTCGGTGCGTGGATTGCGCCTTACGATTTCGTTTTTACGTGGGCGCAGCCGCTCGCGGTGTTATGGCTTGCGGGCATGACTGGGGTAAATTATCTCGGTGTGCGGCTGGGCGGCGCAGTGCAGGTTTTTCTGACGGCCATAAAAATTATGTCCGTCGTGATCGTCATTGGCGTGGCTTTTTTTTCGCCGGCGGGAGCGCCGCACGCTCCCGATCCGTTTTGGCCGGCGTCGAGCGACAGCGTTGGAAGCATATTCGCGGCGTTTCTCGCTACGCTGGCGGCAGCACTGTGGGCCTATGACGGGTGGGAAGATTTAAATCTGGTGGGGTCGGAGGTAGCCGACCCGCAGCGCAATTTTCCAAGGGCGCTGGTCGGCGGCGTCACTTTCGTCGCTATTATTTATTTATTGTTCAGCGCTGCCTGCCTGAAAGTTCTGCCGTTCGAAAGCGTCGCCAGATCGCAACACATTGCTTCGGACGTCGTCGAGCATGTCATCGGGCGAGGCGCGGCCGCGTGGATCACCGTGGCGATGGCCATCTCCGCGTTGGGCTCCATGAATTCCTCGGTGCTGAGCGGGGCCCGCGTGCCGTACGCCATGGCTCGCGACGGCATTTTTTTTAAAATTGCCGGTGGAATTCATCCAAAATTCCGCACGCCCGGCCGCGCACTGATTTTTCAGGGTGTGCTTGCGAGTCTGATGGCACTGACCGGGACGTTCGAGGAGCTCACGAATCTTTTTATTTTTGCGGGATGGATTTTTTACGGCTTTGCGGTGGTTGCGCTGTTTCGCTTGCGCCGAACCGAGCCGGATTTGCCGAGGCCGTATCGCTGCTGGGGCTACCCCTGGGTTCCAGGGCTTTTCGTGGCGGGCGCGCTGGCGTTGACGATAAATATTTGGATCCAGCGGCCGGGCCGCTCGTCTATCGGGTTGCTTTTGATATTGGCGGGACTGCCGTTTTATAAAATGTGGGCACGCCGCGAAAGATCAGGCCTTGGCGATTCCGCGACGTAATTTTTGAGTGTGGGGCTCGCAACCTCAAACGCGGACACGGCTTCATCGCCGACGACAATTTCAGGATGAAAGATTTTTGCCAGCGCCTCGACTCCGGTAGCTAAGCGAGGTCCGGGGCGCGAGGCATACGCGTTGGCTTCAAACGCATAAACGCGGCGGTCACGCACTGCGGGAATGGCATCCCACTCGGAGCCCAACGTCATGGCGCAATATTCCTTACGAGCCTGTTCTGCATCGTAGCCGCACGGTGCCACAACAATGATGTCGGGCGCAGCGGCGAAGATATCTTTAAGCTCCACGCGAAATGACGGGGCGCCTACCCGGCCAAAAACATCTTCCCCGCCAGCAAGTGCAATCATTTCGGGAACCCAGTGGCCGCCAACGTAGAAAGGGTCCAGCCATTCCAGAAAAGCTACGCGCGGTCGCCGGGAAATTTTGTCGAGCTGGCGTTCCAGCGCTTGCAAACGCCGATGAATCTCGGCCAACGACTTCTCGGAGGCATCTTCGCGCGAGGTTTCGCGCGCCACCCTTGCGATGTCGTCCCACACATCGGCAAGATTTCGCGGATTCAGCGACAAGACCTTCGGGCGGTTCTCAAAATTCGCCAGCACTGCCGCGAGATCACCGGGAGAAGCCGCGCACACCAAACACAAATCCTGCGTCACCACTAGGTCGGGAGCTAACTGCTTCAGCGCGTCGGCGTTCACGGTGTACAGGCTTTCTCCGCGCTCAACATATTCGCGAACCTGGCGGTCGATCTCGAGGGAAGTCAGGCCTGGGGGAATTCGCGAATCGACCACCACCCGCCGCTCGCTAACCTGCGGCGGGAAATCGCAGTCGTAACTAACGCCTACAACTTCAGCATCTAGCCCCAACGAGAAAAGTATCTCGGTGGCGGAAGGCAATAAGGAAACAATTCGCATCTTAAAACCTTATCACTTTGGGAGACATTTTATTTGTACAACAAATATTTTCGCCGCATGGCCTCGAAAGTCTTTAAATCCGCGTCCCAGCCCTTGATAATTTCCGTAGGCGGCACGCCCTCCTGCAACTGACGAATGGTCTGGTCGTTGCCAATCAGAAACAACATTTTCTGCATGTTGAAATGATCCGGATACAGCTGCCGCAATACGCTGGCGATTTCGATGCCCATGGTCATGGAGCGCACCACGCGCTTGTCGAGGACCCGAATAGCTACCCCGCCACAGCGCTCGGCGGCATACAATCCCGCTACCGGAATAAAATCCGCGGCGACAAATCGTACTCCGGGGATGTGCCGTTCATTCAAGCGGCTTGCAACGTCGTCGCCGTGCATCCAGGGCGCGCCAAATTCTTCGAAGGGCGCCTCCGTGCCGCGTCCCACCGAGACCCCGCCATTCTGCAAAATTTCCAGGCCGGGATAAAGGACCGAGCCTTTCAGCGACCGCAGATTGGGCGATGGAGGTAGCCAACGCAGGCCGGTGTCTTCATAGAAATAATTGCGGCGCCAATTTTTCATGGCGATCACATGCAAATCGCACTGGATGTGATTTTCTTCGTTGAATAGCTGCGCTAATTCGCCGATGGTCAGCGCGTAGCGAACCGGCAAGCGAAAATAGGCCGTGAAGCTGGTTTTGTCGGCATCCAACAGCGGCCCTTCGACGATTTCGCCACCGATGGGATCGGGGCGGTCCAACACAAAAAATGCAATTTTGCGCTTGGCGGCTTCTTCCATACAGTACGCCATGGTGGTGGTGTAGGTGTAGAAGCGCACGCCCGCGTCTTGCACATCAAAAACCAGCGCATCAATCCCGGCGAGCATTTCGTCGGTAGGCCGGCGCGTTTCGCCGTACAAACTGTAGACCGGCAAACCGCTCACGGGGTCTTTCGTGGAGGAAACATTTTCGTCCTTGGTTCCTCCCAAGCCGTGTTCCGGAGTGAACAGCGCGACGACCTGAACTCCGGGCGCATGCGTTAACGCATCTATGGCGGTGCGGCCCTGGGCGTCGAGGCCGGTGTGATTGGTAATCACGCCGATGTGCTTGCCGCGCAGTGGGGCGAAGCGCTCCGCCTCCAAGACGTCCAGGCCCACCGTCACGCGTGTGGCGTTACGGGAATGGCGCGCGCGCTGGACGTTCGCGGTGTGGGCACCGCTAGCCTGCGCTGCGATGCCAAAACAGCACAGCAACGACAATAGAAAAAATCGCAGCGCTAATCGTTGTGACGCTTTACACTCGTTCCACCCCATGGTCGTCATCGCCTGCCTCATAAGTCGCAATATTATTCTGGAACGTTTCTCGAGCGTGTTGTTTGTGGCCTCTGAGTGCGTGTGCTATATACAAACTCAGAGCATGCACGGCACCAAACTGATCGTTCGTCGATGAAGGGCTTCGAGAAGGGCTTCGAGAAGGATTTCGATGAAGTACTTCGACGAAGGATTTCGATGAAGGGCGATAATGGCCCGGTGAAAAATCGCTGTGCCACCCTGCTTTCGCTGTTACTTATTGCGATCATTTTTTCTATGGCCTACACCGCGCGAAGTCAAAGCAATTCATCACCCGCGAAACCCGCGAAGAAATCTGTCCCTCTCAAATCCGCGACGCGAGCTCGCGCGCTTTCTTCCGCAAATAAACAATGGGTCGAAGCCACGCTGCGCAAAATGAACGACGACGAAAAAATCGGCCAACTGCTCTTCGCCACCTATCACGGCAGCTTCACATCCACGGATGCGGAGGCGTATCGCAAGATGATGCACGACGTGGACGATCTGCACGTCGGTGGATTTATCAACGTCACGCAAATGTCGCCGCTGGGAATTATCAAGAGCCAGGCTTATCCCACAGCGGTGCTGACGAATCAGCTTCAGGCGCGCTCCAAGTTGCCTCTGCTGATTGGAGCGGATTTCGAACGCGGCTCCGCGATGCGCCTCGACGAAGGCACATCATTCCCGACGGCCATGGCTTTGGCTGCGGCGGGCAATCCTGCCGACGCTTACACCATGGGAAAAATTACCGCGCTGGAAGCCCGCGCCGTCGGCATTCACTGGATTTACGCACCGGTTTCCGACGTGAATAACAATCCGGGGAATCCGATTATCAATACGCGCTCCTTCGGCGAAGATCCGCAGCGGGTCGCTGAGTACGTGGCTGCGTTCGTGCGCGGCGTGCAAGAGAACGGCGGCCTCGCCACCGCCAAACATTTTCCGGGGCACGGCGACACCGCGGCCGATTCACACATCGATCTTCCGGTTATTCGCGCCGACAAAGATCGGCTGGAGCATCTGGAGCTGATTCCCTTTCGCTCCGCGATTTCCGCCGGCGTTGGCAGCATCATGACCGGCCATCTTTCGATTCCCGCGTTGGAGCCCGATCCCAATACTCCGGCCACGCTGTCGAACAATGTGTTGACCGGACTTTTGCGCGATGAACTTCATTTCGAAGGCCTGGTGGTAACCGATGCCATGGATATGGGCGGCATCACGGCACGTTACGCTCCCGGCGAAGCTGCGGTGCGCGCTTTTCTCGCGGGAGCGGATGCGCTGCTAATGTCGCCGGTGCCCGACGCGGCATTCGAAGCGTTGCAAGCCGCAGTGAAATCGGGGCGCATTTCGCACGAGCGACTGGACGCGTCGGTGCGGCGTATTTTGCAAGCCAAAGCGCGCCTGGAACTCAACAAGAACAAGCTTGTCGATCTGAACGCCATCAACGAAAAGTTTGGCCGCGCGCCGTGGCAAAACGAAGCGCAAGACATTTCCGATCGCGGCGTTACGCTGCTTCGCGATACCGCGAATCGTTTGCCATTAAGCGCCGCGAAACCATCGCGCGCTTTGCTGCTGGCTTTTTATGCCGACCCCGAGCCGTATCCCGGCGAGGATCTGGAGCGCGAACTGCGCTCGCGCTTCGATTCAGTAACGACGCTGCGGGCGGATACGCGCTTTGTGAAGGCAGATACTTTAAAACTGCCGCCGGCGGATTCTTATGATGTCGCGATCCTCGCGCTGTTTGTGCGCGTCAGCGATCGCAAAGGCGATGTGGATATTCCCGCCGATCAAGCGGAGTTTGCGGCTCAGGTTTTTAAAGTTGGCAAACCAGTTATCGCGGTGGGATTTGGCAGCCCTTATCTGATCGAGAATTTTCCGCAGGCGGAAACGTGGCTGGCTGCTTTTGGGATCAGCGATGTGGCGCAAATTTCCGTGGCTCGCGCGCTGTTTGCGGAGATTCCGGTGCGCGGGCATCTGCCGGTCACGATTCCTGGAATCTCACTGAGAGCTGGATTCGGAATTTCACGCCCGGCTGATCCCGGCACGGTTCAGCCCATGGACGCGGCAGGCGATAAAGAATTGCAGCCTGCTTACCGTGTTATTGAAAAGTCGATCGCCGACAAGGCTTTCCCCGGTGCGACACTTGCTATTGGCTACCACGGAAAAGTTGCCATTCATGCTTTCGGCAAGCTCAGCTACGATGCGCAAGCTCCCGCCGTGGTGGAACGAACAAAGTACGACATCGCGTCGCTCACCAAGGTGGTGGCCACCACCACACTCGTTGCCAAGCTGGTGGAAGGTGATTTTCCGGTTTCGCTCGATCTGGACGCCAAAGTGGAACGGTATCTTCCTGAATGGGGCGCGCCAGCACAGCAAAGAGAATGGCGCAGTCGAGTTACAGTGCGCCATCTGCTGACGCACACATCCGGGCTGCCGCCGTTTAAGGAATATTGGCGTACTTCCAAAGGCAGGCAAGATACGCTGAACAGAATTTTTGCGGAGCCGCTGGATTACGAGCCGGGCACGAAAGAGGTGTATTCGGATCTGGGCATTATTTTGATGGGCGAAATTATCGAGCGGCTTACGGGGCGCACGCTCGACGATCTGGCCAAAAGCTACATTTTCGATCCGTTGGGAATGTCTAACACCATGTTCCGTCCGCCGAAGAAAAGCTGGGCGCAAATCGCGCCGACGGAAATCGATAACAATTTGCGGCATCGACTGGTGCAAGGCGAAGTGCACGACGAAAACGCCTTTGCCATCGGCGGCGTTGCAGGGCACGCCGGACTTTTCAGCACCGCGCCGGATCTCGCGGCATTTTGCCAGATGCAGTTAAACGGCGGCAGCTATGCGCATCTTCGCATTTTGCGGCGCGCCACCGTCGCGCAATTTACCGCGCCGCAACAGCTTTCGAGCGGTACACGCACGCTCGGGTGGGCGGTTCCAACCGAAGGTGGGTCCAGCGGGCACTTTTTCTCCGCGCATAGTTTCGGGCACACCGGATTTACCGGCACTTCCATCTGGATTGATCCCGACCGCGAACTTTTCGTGGTGCTACTCAGCAATCGCGTCAATCCCACGCGCGATAATCAAAAAATGGCCCAGGTTCGCCCGGCGCTTCATGACGCGGTCATGGAGTCGTTGGGACTCGCCGAGCCTGCGCACGCTTCCCGCTAAAAATTAAACGGCTCGCGCAGTGTCTCCTGCGCCGCGTTTTCTGTTTTGATTTGCGGCGAGATGACGCGTTACGCTGAAAAAACTCCCTGCTCCAGGTCGCGGGCGGCTTGCTGGAGGTCGGCGGGCTTGCCGAGGTCGCGCCAATAATAGTCATCGGCACGAAAAGCGATAATTTTTTCTCCGCTGCCGGCCAAGCGCAGATAAGAATCGATGATGGAGAAAACACCCTCTTCCTTCATTAGCGTTAACAAGCGCGGGGAAATGACATGAATGCCGGAAAAGGCCAACGCCTGCGTTTTGGCCGCGGCTCGGACAATTTCGGGGTTCGCTTCGCGCCCGATTCGTCGCCCGCACAGCTGAAGCTGCTCGTCAAATAGCAGGTAGCGGCTGGATTCACGCTGTTGCACGGCGAGTGTGGCGAGCGCTTGATTGTCCTTGTGGAACTGCACTATGCGCTGGAGGTCGATGGTGCTTATGACATCAACGTTATGGAGGATAAACGGTACTACTTCCGGCTCGGCGGACGCACCGGAATGCTCAAGAAAAAACCAGCCGGCTTTTTTCAGGCCGCCACCGGTATCGAGCAGCACGTCCTCGCGTGACACTTCAATGCGCATGGTGAAATTCTTGTGCTCGTTAAGGAACGCGATAACTTTGTCGGCGAAGTGGTGCACGTTGACGATCACGTCGCGAATTCCGAAAGCGCGCAAGCGAGCGAGCGTAATTTCAAGCAGCGTGCGCCCACCGACTTCCACCATCGCTTTGGGGCGACCATCGGTGAGAGGCCGCAAGCGGGTGCCCAGCCCGGCAGCAAGGACCATTGCTTTCATTGAGGAGCTTTCATTGAGGAGCTTTCATCGAATGGCTTTCATTGGGGAGGACGGTCATCACGAAACCTGAATTGCGGAGGCGTTCATTTACCCATCTTTTCGAGTTGGAGATGCCGCACCGCTACCTCCACGCCATTCCTCGAACGAAGATGTTTTGCCAATTGTTCCGCGAGATAAACAGAACGGTGCTGTCCACCGGTGCAGCCAAAGGAAACCATAAGGTTTTTGAATCCTCGCTCGCGATAACTGGCGACGCTGGCATCGACTAAAGACATCACGCTGGCTAGAAATTGATGCACGCTTTCCTGCTGATTGAGATATTCGATCACCGGAGTGTCCTTGCCGGTAAGGGCCCTGAAGCGTTCTTCACGGCCGGGATTCGGCAAACTGCGCCCATCGAAAACAAATCCGCCGCCGTGACCTGTTTCGTCTTTTGGCGCTCCCTGATGGAAAGAAAAACTGAAAATGCGCAGCGTGAGAGGCTCGGCTTGACCGGCCAATCCCTGCAATTTTTCCGAGGCCAGCATGCTTTGGAACGCGGCCATCAACGTCGGCAACTCGATGGGCAGCGTGACATGATGCAAAAGCCAGCGCAGATTCTTCATGGCGAACGGCACGCTTTGCAGAAAGTGCTGTTTACGCTCGTAAAATCCGCGAAATCCGTATGCGCCGAGGGCTTGCAGGATGCGCACGTACACGTAAGCGTAGTAATACTTCATGAACGCTTCGCGATCGACCTTGATGTAACCGCTCAGAGCATGCAGATAATGATCGAGAAGTTCCTGGCGCAACTCGGGCGGCAAATCGGCCTTGGCATCGAACAAAAGAGACGCGATGTCATACTGCAACGCGCCCTTGCGCCCGCCCTGGTAGTCCACAAAATAAGGCTGGTTATCGTGCAACACAATGTTTCTGGACTGAAAGTCGCGATAGAGAAAATAGTTCCGTTCCGCGCTCATCAGGAAATCGGTCAAACGCCCAAAATCGTCTTCCAGCGCCTGCTCGTTAAAGGGAACGCCAGCGAGGCGCAAAAAATAATATTTGAAGTAGTTCAAATCCCACGCTACGGACTGGCGGTCAAAGCTGCCGATGGGATAACAAACGTCATAATTCACGTCACGGCCGGCTTCGACCTGAAAGCGCGGCAAGACGGCTACAACTTTTCGATAGGCTTCGACTACGGGCGGCGCAATCGTCGCGGCGTTGCGATTCTTCGATAAAAATTCGTACAGCGTGGTATTGCCGAAGTCTTCTTCCAGATAGACGCCGTGGTCCAGGTCTTCACCGTAAATTTCGGGCACCGGCAAACCGTGTTTGCGAAAGTGTTTGGAAAATTCGAGGAAGGCGACATTTTCTTCGCGCACGCCGTACACAATGCCGATGGCGGTGTTCGTTTCGTTGGAAAGCCGAATGATCTGGCGTCCGGAACCGCCCAGTTGTCCCTGTAGCGGATGCACGTGGGTGACGGGCGAACGGAATCGCTCCTCGAAGAGCCGGTGCAAAATGTTCATTAGCGCGATTTCCAAGGAGCCCGTCCGGATGACCACCCGCTGCCAGCCTGTCGTTTCATGATAGCCGAATCGCCAACTGGTCTCCGCAAATAGGAAGGGCCTAGTTTCGTGAAGGTATTAGCAATTTGTGGGCAAGGCGTCGGCGTTTTTCATTGCGTGTCCCCGGATTGCCGCAGCCCAAAGATATAATACGATTGTGCCCTCAGGACTCAAGGAAAACAGACGCAGCGAGCTGCGGAATCCAGCGTCGAAAAATCTCGACCGTCTAAGCACTCTACAAATCGTGCGGCTGATGAACCGGGAAGACCGCAAAGTGGCTGTCGCGGTTGGCCGGGCGCTGCCCGCCATCGCGCGCGCGGTTGACCTGATTGTGCAATCAATCCAGCGCGGGGGGCGGCTGATTTATGTAGGCGCGGGCTCCAGTGGGCGGATCGCGGTGCTGGATGCCGCCGAGTGCCCGCCGACATTTGGAACGTCGCCGAAACTGGTGCAGACGCTGATTGCCGGAGGACGTGCGGCGATTACGCGCGCAGTGGAAGGAGCCGAGGATTCGCCGGCGAATGCGGAGCGCGATCTGCGAAAAATTAAATTAACGCGAAACGACGTGGTCGCGGGGATTTGTGCCAGCGGGACTACGCCGTATGTGCTGGGTGGGCTGCGCTTCGCGTCGAAGATTGGCGCGGCGACGATAGCGATTACCGTGAATCGCAACACGCCAGTAGCGCAACTGGCGGATGTGTTGATCGCCACCGAGGTAGGGCCGGAGGTACTAACGGGATCGACGCGGCTGAAATCCGGGACCTCGCAGAAGATGGCGCTCAACATGCTGACTACAGCAGCGATGACGCGGCTTGGACACGTTTACGAAAACCTGATGATCGACGTCAAAGCGTCGAATCGCAAGGTTTCGCAACGAATGGTACGCATCCTGGCGGACGCCAGCGGCAAAAGTATGTCTGCCTCGGAACACGCTTTGCGTCAATCGGGACACAACTTGCGCGTGGCGCTGGTGATGCTGAAATTGCGGGTGATCGC
Source organism: Candidatus Acidiferrales bacterium (assembly GCA_035603415.1). GTDB lineage: Bacteria > Acidobacteriota > Terriglobia > Acidiferrales > UBA7541 > Acidiferrum. The sequence goes on along the minus strand of DATNKL010000160.1, from coordinate 6,945 downwards.
GGCAGAGGCCGCGAAGAGATTGCGCGGTGCGAAAGGAAATTTGCGTGCAGCACTGGCTGAGTGAGCGTAAAGCGCGGGACGTGTTCCCGTTCGAGTACGTACGCGGACGTATCGTTCACATCTCCGAATTTTATTTGATTCGCTCTCATGGACAAATTTTTAATCCAAGGCGGTAAGGCGCTTCACGGAAACGTCGCCATCAGTGGCGCGAAGAATTCCGCGCTGCCAACAATGGCTGCGGCGCTACTCACTGAGGAGCGCGTCACACTCCACAATATTCCCAAGGTCCGCGACCTCATCACCATGAGCAAGTTGCTGGCGTTCATGGGCGCCACTGTTTCCATTACGGATATCCCCGCGAGCGATTACGAGATACAAGCCGTGACGCTAAGCGATGCGGTCGCGCCCTACGAATTGGTCAAGACCATGCGCGCGTCCATCCTTACGCTTGGTCCGCTGATAGCCCGTATGGGCGTGGCGCGCGTCTCTCTTCCCGGCGGCTGCGCCATTGGCGCGCGCCCGGTCGACCTGCATCTCGCAGCGCTCGAAAAAATGGGCGCGGAGATCACTACCGATCACGGCTATATTCAAGCGAAAGTTCCCAATCATGGCCGGCTCAAAGGTGCGAATATCACCTTCGAAAAAATTACCGTCACCGGCACCGAAAATATTTTGATGGCTGCCGTGCTCGCCGAGGGAGAAACCGTTCTCAACAATGCGGCGCGCGAACCGGAAGTGACCGACCTGGTGGAGCTGCTCCGCAAAATGGGCGCGGAGATCGAAGGCGATTGCAGCTCCACGTTGCGCATTCGCGGAGTCAAAAAACTGCAAGGCGCCGACCACACCGTGATTCCCGACCGTATCGAGGCCGGCACCTTTTTGGTCGCCGGAGCTATAACTGACGGTGATTTAACGCTGACCAATTGCGCGCCCGAACATCTCGCCTCCATCATCTCCAAATTGGAGCAAGCCGGTGTACGCATCGAAGCCACGGACAAAACCACCTTGCGCGTGAGCGGCGCAAAGAAACTGCTCGCAGCCGATGTCACCACCGAGGAATACCCGGGGTTTGCGACGGATATGCAGGCTCAATACATGGCGCTGGCTACGCAGGCTGAAGGCGCCTCGATAATCACGGAAACAATTTTCGAGAATCGTTATCTCCATGCCAGCGAAATGCTGCGCATGGGCGCAAACGTCACCGTCGACGGCCGACGCGCGGTGGTCCGCGGGCCTTCGCCGTTGACCGGCACTACCGTAATCGCCAGCGATCTGCGCGCCAGCGCGTCACTCGTTCTCGCCGGACTGGTGGCCAACGGTGAAACCATTATCGATCGCGTTTATCACATCGACCGCGGCTACGAAGACATCGTCAGAAAACTGCGCGGGGTCGGCGCGCAGATCGAGCGCGTGCACGTCAAAGAGTGATTAGAAGCTAGCACGTTGACAAGCTAACGACTTCAGAGATAACTAAGCCACGCGTCGCTGCGACGCTGTTTCAACGAGGCAAACCACTTACACAGCGGATAGAGCGTCACTACAACACAAATCCAAACCAGATACACGACCGGCGGTGAATATCCCCAAGCCGGCGGCCGCGTAAACGGAAAATACTCGATACTCGGCGACTCAAACATCCAATGCGCCTGTCCATAGCGCGCATAGCAGAAAATAACGGCAATGATGTGTATGAGCGGCACGTGCAGAAGATAAAAGAACATCGGGACTTTGCCAACGATGAGAGCTGGCCGGATCCAGCGTGGGACTCGGGCATCGACCGCGCCAAGAAAAACCATTGCCGGTCCCAAGGTCATCAGCATATACAGCAGCGACGGCGGATATTTGCTGGTGTTCAGAAAAGAAAGTACGGTGAAGACGGCGGATATTTGCGCGCTCCATCGAAACGGGTCGCCATAAATATTTATTGCGCGAAACACCACGAAGGCAGCGGTCAAGCCGAGTCCCAGCCGCAACAAAAAAGCTTCCCGGCGTTCAGGCGTCCACATATAAATCTGCCCGAGACCGTAACCGGCCGCAGTGACACCAACCCAGGGAATGAGCGGATACAAAGCAAACACGAAATGCTGGCCATCGCTGCATACCATGCCCGGGGAATGCAGGATGGACCAAATTGGATTTGAGGATTGGATACGGTCGAGCAAGTAGTGGCCCGCGATCAATACCACTCCGAAGGCCGTCACCCACGACGCCGGCATATAAATAAGCGCCGAAAGCACAATCATCGACCAGCCCAGGGCCCACAATACGATGAGCAAAGTCAGCCGGTAATCAAAATTAAAGTGCCAGCCCAGGCAGCGGACCACTACCAGTTCCAGAAAGATTAGCCACACGCCGCGAGTAAACAGAAAAGCGTGACAACTGTGCTTGCGATTGTTTTCGCAGCGAAAGATACGCGCCGGCGCCGGTCAGAAGAAAAAAAACCGGTGCACAGAAATGCGTGATCCAGCGCGTAAAAAAGAGAGCCACGTTGGTGCGCGTGAGATCGGTGGGATCAAGACCGGGATTAGAAAAATAATCCCGCACGTGATCGAGCGCCATGATGATGATAATGACGCCGCGAACTACGTCGACGGATTCGATGCGGACGCGTTTACTCGTGACAGCCTCGGTCATGGAGCGCCGCCCCGGCCAGAGTTTAACAAAGCGAATTACCTGTCTTAGTTGACGAGCGCCGTGGGCAAATGTTTCTTATTTTTCAGGTTTTGTTGAAGGTTAACTGTGCCGCTGATACCATCTGCCCAAATGGCCGACGAAAAAATACGCAAACATTTCGGCGACTACCTGGGCACGGCCGAGGTTGCCATCCTCACCATCCTCGCGGTGCTCATTTCCCTAACGGCGCTAGCCACCATCGCGCGCTCCAGCAAATTGCTGTGGGACACCTGGCATCAGTGGTTGGGGGTTACCGACACGGACCTGGTTCTGCGCGTACTCGATCAGCTTTTAGTGGTATTGATGCTGGTGGAGATTCTGCACACCGTGCGCATCTCTATCCGCTCGCACACGCTGGTCACCGAACCATTTCTGGTCGTGGGACTCATTGCCTCCATACGACGCATCCTGGTGATTACTCTGGAAGCAGCGGCATTGACGAAAGAGGGTAAGTGGACAACACCCCAGGGCGCAACCATTTTTCACGCTTCGATGATTGAGCTGGGCTTGCTCGGCGTGTTGGTATTTATTCTGGTGTACTGCATTACTCTTTTGCGCCGAAGCCCGGAAAAGTCGGAGGAGGTTTTCGGTGATCCGGACGCAGAGGAGGGTAAGCCGAAGGGCAATACGGATGTAGCGGCGACGTCGAGCGGCGCGGCATAGGGACGAATTGCCCTGCTGCGATTCGCAAAAAACGCGCCTCAATCCTCCGCTGTAAAGCAATCCCGGGCAATCTTTGCTACAATGCGGCACGTTTAAGAATGGCAAGCGCCCTCTTATTTTTGCGCGTGCCGTTGCTTCGGAGGTAGTTAAATGCCCCACAACCAATTGCTTCCCCAACTGGACGCCGCCATCGCGGCCAAGAACTTACTGAAGCATCCGTTTTATCAGGATTGGCAGGCCGGCAAACTTTCCCGCAAAGCTCTGCAGTTGTATGCCTCGCAGTATTACCGCCACGTCGAAGCTTTCCCCGCACACCTTCGCGTACTTGCGGCTCGCACGGACGGCGATCTCCGTAAGCTCGTAGAAGAAAATCTTGCGGAGGAAGAAGACCCGAGCGGCTCGCATCCTAAGCTGTGGCGCGATTTTGCGATCGCGCTCGGTGTTCCCGAAGACGACATCACTTATTGCCCGGCGCTTCCCGGCACGCAAGCGGTGGTAGAAACCTTCCGCGAGATTTGCGGCGATCGCCCTATCGCGGAAGCGGTCGCAGCTCTATATGCCTACGAATCTCAAGTGCCCGAGATAGCCACAACGAAAATTGACGGGCTGAAGACCTTCTACGGCATCACGAATCCTGAGGCTCTGGCCTATTTCACAGTGCACGAAGAAGCTGACAAGGCGCACCGCGCAGCGTGGCGCAACTGGCTTGAGCACCACGCCCACAATGATTCTGCCGGAATCATGGCCACCACGGATGACGCCCTCAACGCGCTGTGGGGCGCGCTCGACGCCGTGCATTGTCCGCAATCCTGCATGCAAAATTAAGTTTCAGATCGTTCCTCCCAGTTCATTTGAGTCACAAAAAAGACCGGCGAAAATCGCCGGTCTTTTTTCTCGAATCGATTCGTTTCTCGTAAATTACTCTGAAATATTCGAATTGGCCTCATTGCCATCATCTTCCGTGGTAGTGGTCGTGGTCGCTCCGGCCCCCGCAGCCTTCTGCTGCTTTTCGCGAGCTTCCTTAATCAGCGCCTTGCGCGACAAGCGCACCTTGTTGCCCTCAATGGAGAGCACCTTGACCAGAACCTGGTCGCCAAGTTTCAACTCGTCGCGAACATCGCGGATACGATGCTCGGAGATTTCGCTGATGTGCAGGAGGCCGTCAGTACCCGGGAAAAGTTCCACGAACGCGCCAAACTCCGCGAGTCGCACAACCTTGCCAAGGTAGGTCTTGCCGAATTCGGCGCTGGCGGTAATGTCCCGCACCATTTGCAAAGCGGCATCGCCGCCCGCTCCGCTGGTGGAGAAAATGTGCACGGTGCCATCTTCCAGTACGTCAATCTTCACGCCAGTGGTTTCGATGATGGACTTGATTTTCTTGCCACCTGGCCCGATGAGGTCACGAATCTTGTCCTGCGGGATCTTCAGCTTGAACAAACGCGGCGCAAAAGCGGAAATCTGCGTGCGGCCCTCGCTGAGCGTCTTTTCCATGGTGTCCAGAATCTGCAAACGCGCTTTCTTGGCCTGGGCCAACGCTTCACGCATCATGGCGATGCTGATGCCCAGAACCTTGATGTCCATTTGCAGCGCGGTAATTCCGTCCCGCGTTCCCGCTACCTTGAAGTCCATATCCCCGTAATGATCTTCCGCTCCGGCAATATCCGTCAGGATCGAATACTTCATGTCTTCGCCCACCACTAGCCCCATGGCGATTCCCGCGCAGGGCGCCTTCAGCGGCACGCCCGCATCCATTAACGCCAGCGAGCCCCCGCAAACGGTGGCCATGGATGACGAACCATTCGATTCCAGAATGTCCGAAACCAGGCGCATGGCGTAGGGGAAATCCGCCTCCGGCGGCAGCAAGCTCAATAGCGCGCGTTCCGCTAACGCACCGTGACCGATTTCACGCCGTCCCGGGCCGCGCAGAAACTTAACTTCGCCCACGCTGAACGGCGGGAAATTGTAGTGCAGCATGAAGCGCTTGAACTGATCCTGCGCGAACAGCAGGTCCTGGCGCTGCATATCTTCCTTGGTACCCAAGGTCAGAGTGGCCAAGGCTTGCGTTTCACCGCGAGTAAATAACGCGGAGCCGTGCACGCGTGGCAGTAAGCCGACTTCGCACGAAATGTGACGGATCTGGTCAAAACCGCGTCCATCCGGACGGCGGCGCTTGTTGAGCACGTCATCGCGGAAAATATTCTCGCGCAAGCGGTCAAACGCTCTCTTGGCCAAAATCCGCTTCTCTTCCTGTTCTTCCGGGATCGATTCTTTCAGCTCATCCTTGATCGCGTCGATCAGCAGGTAGCTTTCTTTCTTGGGGTGCTTCTCGGTGTTCACTGCGTCATGCAGTCGCGCGCCGTACTTCTTTTCGATTTCCTTGTAGAGCGACTCGTCGAACGGCAGCGGCGCCACGGTAACCTTCTTGATCTTCAATTGCGCGTGCAGCTCCTTGATGGCTCCCACAATCTTCTTGATTTGCGCGTGGCCAAATTCGAGCGCATCCACCACGGCTTCTTCGGAAACTTCCAAAGCGCCGGACTCCACCATGACGATGGCGTCTTCCGTGCCCGCAATCACGATGTTCATCAAACTTTTTTTCTGATCTGCTACGGTCGGGTTGGCGACCAGCTGCCCGTCCAGCAATCCCACGCGCACTGCCGCGATGGGCTTCTCAAACGGCAGGTCGGAGCAATAGCAAGCCGCGGAAGCTCCCGTCACTGCGATCACATCGGGATCGTTATCGCTATCCGCGGACAAGACCATGCTGACGATCTGGGTTTCGTTGCGCCAGGAATCGGGGAACAACGGACGCATGGGCCGGTCGATCAGCCGTGAAGTCAAAATTTCTTTTTCCGATGGGCGCCCTTCGCGCTTAAAAAATCCTCCTGGAATCTTTCCCGCTGAATAGGTATTTTCCCGGTAATCCACGGTCAATGGCAGAAAGTCGCGATCGTTCGCGGTAGGCGCCATGCAAGCGGTGGTTAATACGATGGTGTCGCCGTAGCGCGCCATAATCGCGCCGTTGGCTTGCTTCGCGACTTTGCCGGTTTCCAATATCAGCGGACGCCCGCCGACTTCAACAGTTACCTGATGTGGTGCGGGAGTGTGTGACTGTTCTGACATTTATTCTTTCCTTTAGCTTCGCGTTCGCGCAAAGCATTGCAAAAAGCGTCAGCCGTTGCACGGCTGCGCGTAAAACCTTCTCTGCTGGCAGTTGGCCGGCCATCGAGGCGGCCGGTAAGAAGACAAGAGGTGGTCGAACGCTTTGTGGGACCTGCAAAACTCCAACGGATAACACCGCGAAAAACGCCTAAATTGCTGCGCTATGGTCTGCGCCATTCGACAAACGCGAATCGCGCGTATTTAAGCCGGAGCTCACACTACCGGCAGACAGACTCCCTGTGGAATTTGTCACTTCGCGATTGCGTTGCGGATTCTGCCCGAAAGCTCCCGCAAATGAAGGGCGGCTACTTGCGCAGGCTAAGACGTTCAACAATCTCGCGGTACCGATCCGGGTCGCGGCGGTTGAGATAGTCCAGCAGCCGCCGGCGTTTGTTCACCATCATAATCAAACCGCGACGTGATGCGTGGTCTTTGACGTGCGACTTG
>DATNKL010000107.1:0-21366 GCA_035603415.1 Candidatus Acidiferrales bacterium | reverse complement strand
ATTCGGATTGTTTTGGGCGATACATGATCCGAGTGGCGGAGATGCGCGAAAGCCTTAAGATCGTTCGGCAGGCGCTGGACAAGATTACGGATGACGGCGCGATTAAGGCCGAGGCGCCGGGAATCGTGCCACCAGCGCGCGAGAAGATGAAGACGGAGATGGAAGCGCTGATTTATCACTTCAAAATTTTCACGGAAGGGTTTTCGCCGCCGGCGGGCGAGGCGTTTGTCACAGTTGAATCGCCGCGCGGCGAGCTGGGATGTTTTATTGCCAGCGATGGATCGCCCAAGCCGTTGCGGGTGCACTTCCGTGCGCCATCGTTCATAAATTTGCAGGCTTTGCCGAAATTGGTGGAAGGGCAGCTGATTTCGGATGTGATTGCGTGTATCGGGACGATTGATATCGTGCTGGGCGAGGTGGATCGCTAGATGGCCCTGCAAATGTCCCCAGAATTAACGGCGAGATTCGAACGGCTGCAGAGCTCTTACCCGGTGAAGCGCAGCGCGCTGATTCCCATGCTGATGTATGCGCAGGATGAGTTTGGGTATATCAGCGATGAAGTGATTGCGGAAATTGCGGCGCGGCTGGAGTTGCGCACCGTGCAGGTCGAGGAAACGCTCGAGTATTACTCGATGCTGCATCGCAAGCCGATGGGGAAATATCACGTGCAGGTATGCACCAATGTGGCGTGCATGCTGCGCGGCGGAAATGAATTGCTGGAGCGCGCGAAGAAGCGCCTGGAGATCGGACACAAGGAAGTCACCAAAGATGGCGTGTTTTCGCTGGAAGAAGTGGAATGCATCGGGGCTTGCACTGGGGCTCCGGCGATGCAGATTAACTATGATTTCTACGAAAACCTTACGCCACTTACTTTCGATCGCTTGATTCAAGAATTGGACTACGGCAGGAAAGCCCAGCCGGTGCCGGTGATTTCAGGGGCCCTCCACGAACGGCAACCAGGCGAGATTCCGGTGATCAGCAAGCGCTGGGGCATTGAGAATTCGCCCAAGATTGACGTGTTTTTGCAGCACGGCGGTTATCAGGCACTGGAAAAAGCGCTGAAGCAGATGACGCCGGAGTCGATCATCGATGAGATGAAGAAATCGAATCTCCGCGGGCGTGGTGGCGCGGGATTCCCGACCGGCATGAAGTGGTCGTTCGTGCCGAAGGATTCGCCAAAAGCGAAATATGTGATTTGCAACGCGGACGAATCCGAGCCGGGCACTTGCAAGGACCGGCCGCTGATGGAAATGGATCCGCATCAGCTGATTGAGGGCATGGTGATCGCGGGCCGCGCGATCGGGTCGCACCAGGGATTTATTTATATTCGCGGCGAATATCGTTATGTGCTGGACATTGTGCAGGGAGCGATCACCGAAGCATATGAGCGCGGGTACCTGGGCAAGAATATTCTGGGGTCGGGATTTGATTACGATTTGCTGATTCACACCGGCGCCGGCGCGTATGAGTGTGGCGAAGAATCTGCGCTGATGGAATCGCTGGAAGGCAAACGAGGTTATCCTCGCATCAAGCCTCCCTTCCCTGCTGTGGTGGGGCTCTATGGCTGCCCGACGATTATTAATAATGTGGAGACGTTAAGTGCGGTGCCGGCAATTATTCTGGGCGGCGGCGAGGCGTACGCCAATCTGGGCACGCCGAAAAATGGCGGCACACGATTGCTGTGCGTTGCGGGACATGTGAACAAGCCCGGCATTTATGAAATTCCGCTGGGCATGAACATGAAAGAATTTATCTATGGGCTGGCCGGCGGCATCACTGGCGGTAAGAAATTGAAAGCGGTGATTCCGGGAGGCAGCTCGTGTCCGCTGTTGACCGCGGACGAGATCGATATCCCGATGGATTACGATTCGGTGGCCAAAGCGGGGTCCATGCTTGGTTCCGGCGGCATGGTGGTGATGGACGAAGATACCTGTATGGTGGACATGGCGCGGCGGATTATGCATTTTTACGCGCATGAATCTTGCGGGTGGTGCATTCCGTGCCGCGAAGGGACGACGTGGCTGCGTAAGATGCTGGAGCGACTGCATGCGGGATACGGGCGTGAGCAAGACATCGACATGCTCAGCGAGCTTTCTAAAAATATTTTAGGGCGAAGCTTCTGCCCGCTTGGTGACGCCGCGGCCATGCCGACCATCAGTATTGTGCAGAAGTGGCGGAACGAGTTTGAAGATCACCTGCATGGACGTTGCGCGTACAAATCCGCCGAAGCGCCGGTGGGCTCTCAATAGACGAATGACCTTACTCAATGGCTGACCAAAAACTTATCACGCTGAAGATTAATGACCAGGACGTGCAAGTGTCGCCCGGGACGCTGGTGATTGAAGCGACGCGGCGCATTGGCACGGAGGTGCCCTCGTTCTGCTACTACCCGGGATTGTCGCTGCAGGCGGCTTGCCGCATGTGCCTGGTGGAAGTGGAGAAGATGCCGAAACTGCAGACGGCGTGCACGTTGGTGGCGACGGAAGGCATGATCGTGCGCACTAATACCGAGCAGGTGCGCAACGCGCGGAAGTACATGCTGGAATTTTTGCTGACCAATCACCCGCTGGATTGCCCGGTGTGCGACAAGGGCGGCGAGTGCGAACTGCAGGACATGGTTTTCCGCTACGGCGCGGACAGCAGCCGGTTCATCGAAGAAAAAATTCACCGGCCGGAAGAAAAGTGGTCGGAGCTGGTGTACTACGATGCGCCCCGGTGCATTTTGTGTTTCCGGTGCGTGCGCGTGTGCGACGAAGGCATGGACGTGAAAGCGCTGGGTGTGGGGATGCGCGGCGCAAACAGCGTGATTATTCCGAATCGCGGGGATCACCTAGAGTGCGAAGAATGCGGGATGTGCATTGATATTTGCCCGGTCGGGGCGCTGACCAGCGGGACTTATCGCTATAAGACGCGTCCGTGGGAGATGAAGTACGCGCCGACGATTTGCACGCATTGTTCGAATGGCTGCAAGACCACGCTGAGTGTGAGAAATCACGAAATCATGCGTTCTAACAACCGGGATCTTTCCGGGATTAACAAGGACTTTTTGTGCGTGAAGGGGCGATTCGGCTTTGATTTCACCAAACACCCGGAACGCGTGAAGCAGCCGTTGCTGCGGCGCGGCAGTGAGCTTTATCCCGTTTCGTGGGAAGAGGCCGCGCAGGCGGCGGCGACGAAACTGAAGAATGTTTTTGACAAGGGCGGGAAAGACGCGATCGGGTTTATCGGTTCGAACCGCACGTCGAACGAAGAGAATTATTTATTTCAGCGACTGGCGCGGCAGACATTTGGAACCAACAATGTGGATCATCACCGCACGGTGGACTATACCGGCCTGGTCACCGCGTTGGGCGATCGCGCGCACGATTCGATGCTCACGATGGAACAGTTGTACGAATCGAAAGCGGTGCTGGTGATTGGAAACGATCCTACGAATCAGAACCCGCTGGTGGCGTGGCAGATTCGTTCGGGGATCCGGCACTTTGGTACGAAGCTTTTTATTATTAATGCGCACGAGGTCAAGCTGAAGCGCCAAGCCAGACAGTTTGTAAAGGTTCCGGTCGGGCACGAAGGCGCCGCACTCTTGTATCTGGCGCATGAGCAAGGAAACCTGGTGCCGGAGTTGGTGGAACAGTTGGTGCAGTTGAAGGCGGCGCTGGAAGCGGAGCCGGAAGTCGCGATTGTTTTTGGGGAAGAAGTTTCGGGCGCGACGATTACGCAACTGGTGAATTTTGGTTCGAAGCTGCCGGGCAAGACGCGCTACATGGCGCTGGGTGATTATGTGAATTCGCGCGGTGCGGCGGATATGGGCGTGCTGCCCGACCGCTTGCCGGGATATGCGTACACGGACAATGCCGGCGCGCGGGAGAGGCTGGAGCAAATCTGGGGCGGAGTGATTCCCTCGGCGGCTGGCATGACCGCGCCGCAAATGGTGGAAGCGGCGCAATCGAGAAAATTAAAAGCATTGTACGTGATGGGCGCGAATCCGCTGGCGCATTTTGGCGCGTTGGGCGCCGGCCGCGGGCAATTGGAATTGCTGATCGTTCATGAAATGTTTTTGACGGAGACGGCGAAACAAGCAGACATTGTTTTTCCCGCAGCGTCGGCGTACGAGAAGGACGGCACGGTAACCAACACGGCGGGCGAGATACAGATGCTGCGCAAGGGCGTGGAGATTATGGGCACGCGCTCGGATTTTGATTTACTGCGCATCGTTTCGCACCAACTGGAGCGGCTTGGACTGGGCAAAGCGTTTCACTACAAGTCACCTGCAGTGGTTTTCGAGGAAATTCGTAAGACCGTACCGGGTTATAGCGTGCAGCCGGGCGCGTTATTGGAGGGTGCGGCGGAGCCCACGCATCTGGGCGTCAGCCGAAACGGCCACGCGCCTTATGACGTGCCCGTAGGATTGATTCGTTCGGCGCACGACACATTGTTTACCAGCGGAACCTTGGGGAGATTTTGCACCATGATGGAATCTCTTCCGGAAGCAGAAGCGGCCGAGACGGAAGTCATCTCGTGAACGCTTTCCTCTATGCCAATGCGTGGCTGATCATCACAGTTGTAAAAGTGGCGCTGCTCCTTTTTATTGTGCTGACCGTTAACGCCTACCTGACGTGGTTTGAGCGCAAAGTGGTGGCGCATATCCAATCGCGCTGGGGACCGCATCGCGTGGGGCCGCATGGGTTGCTGCAGCCGATGGCGGACGGGCTGAAATTTTTATTTAAGGAAGATCCGACTCCCGCTGGGGTGGATCGCTTTGTTTATTTTCTTGCTCCGCTCGTGGCGCTGGCCTTGGCGCTGACTTCCATTGCGATTATTCCGTTCGGGCCGGATCCACTGCCGTGGAAAATATTGGGACAAACCATTTACCTCGGAATTTTACCACCCAACGTGAACATCGGGATTCTGGCTTTATTCGCGATTACCGCACTGGGCGTGTATGGGGTGGCGCTCGCGGGATGGTCATCGAATAGCAAGTATCCGCTGCTGGGGGGCTTGCGCAGCTCGGCGCAGATGATCAGCTATGAGTTAGCGCTGACGCTTTCCGTGGTGGGCGTGCTGCTGATAGCGGGGAGTTTTAACCTGACGGAGATTATCAACGATCAGACCAGCCGGTATGGAATTCTGGGCTGGAACATTTTTCCGCAATTTCTGGGCTTCCTTTGTTTTTTTACCGCGGCGGTAGCGGAAACGAATCGCGTGCCCTTCGATTTGCCGGAAGCGGAATCGGAGCTAGTGGCGGGATTTCATACCGAGTACGCCAGCTTTAAATTCGCGATGTTTTTCATCGCGGAATACACCAGCATGATTACGGTGTCGTGTTTGTGTGCGATTTTGTTTTTTGGCGGCTGGCTGTCTCCCTTCCCGGCGAGTTGGACGTGGACTTATTATTTGCCTACGGCATTGCTGTTGCCGGCGGGTTTGTGGGTTATCTGGGACGGGCTGCACTATGAAACAATTTTTGGCAAAGTGATTTTGCCGGGGATTGGCGCAGTGCTGTGCATTCTGGCCATCGCGCTGGTGATCTTCCCGGGAGTAAATAATTACATTCAGGCGCCGTTCTGGCTGCTATCAAAGATTTTCGTGTTTTTGTTTGTGTACGTGTGGATGCGCGGGACTTTGCCGCGCTTGCGATACGACCAGCTGATGGCCTTCGGTTGGAAGATGCTGCTGCCGGTTTCCATCGCGAACGTGGTGATCACCAGCTTCGCGATTTTAAGGTGGGGCGCAATAAAATGACCGCACCGCTGATCATTTTCTTTGTGCTGGCAACGCTGGCCGTGGGCGGCGCGCTGAGCTTGATATTTCAAAAGCATCCGATTCACAGCGCGTTGTCTTTGATCGTGGTGATGGTGGCTCTGGCGGGCTTGTATTTGCTGATGGGCGCGGAATTTGTGGCGGCGGTGCAGATCATTGTGTATGGCGGCGCGATCATGGTGCTGTTTGTGTTCGTGATCATGTTGCTGAACGCGGGAATCGAAGAGCACACCAACTTTTCGAAACTTGCCGGATTTCCCGGACTTCTATTGGCGTTCGCGCTGACGGGATTTATCGCGGCGACGATTGCGCGCTCGACGGACACCGTGCAGGCCGCATCGCAGCCAGGAAATATGGCCTCCACCAGAGATTTATCCACCATGATTTTCAAGGATTTTGTCTATCCCTTCGAACTGACGTCGTTTCTCATTCTGGTGGCGGTACTTGGAGCGATTGTGCTGGCACAGCGGGAGGCGAAACCGTGATTCCCACCAATTACTACATCGTGCTAAGCGCCATTTTGTTTGGGCTGGGCGTGCTGGCCTTTATTTTTAAGCGAAATATCATTTCGATTTTTATGTCCATTGAGTTGATGCTCAACGCCGTAAATCTGGCGTTTGTGGCCTTTAGCCAGGCGATGCATAAGCTGGATGGGCAAGTATTTGTGTTGTTCGTGATTGTGGTGGCCGCGGCGGAAGCTGCGGTGGGACTCGCGATTATTATTCTTACGGCGCGCAACCGGCAATCGCTAAACGTAGAGCGCGTGGACCTGCTGAAGCTATAAATGCCCATACTTGAACATCTGTGGATCATTCCACTGTTGCCGCTCCTTGGCGCGACGGTGAACGGGCTATTTGGCAGGACGTGGCCGAACAAGATCGTAAATAGCGTGGCGGTTGGGGCTACAGGGCTCTCTTTTCTGGCTGCGCTGGAAGCTGTGCGCGAGTTTTTCCTCCTCTCACCCGAACAGATTCCCTGGGTAAGACAATATTTTTCGTGGATCGAGGCGGGAAATTTCCGCGCAGGCTTCGATCTGCAAGTCGACCAACTGACGGTGGTGATGCTGCTGGTAGTTACCGGCGTGGGCTGGTTGATCCATATCTATTCCATGGGGTACATGGCGCACGAGGGCGGCTATTACCGGTTTTTCGCGTACCTCAACTTGTTCATGTTCTTCATGCTGATTCTGGTGATGGCGGCGAATTACGTTTTGCTGTTTGTGGGCTGGGAAGGCGTGGGGCTGGCGAGTTATTTGCTGATCGGGTTTTATTTTTTACGGAAGTCGGCGGCGGATGCGGGGAAAAAAGCGTTCATCGTAAATCGCATCGGCGACTTCGGGTTCATGCTGGGAATGTTTTTGCTGTTCCGCACGTTTGGCACGCTGGACTTTGTGAAGTTGTTTGATAAGGCTACGCCATTATCCGCCGAGGCCATCGGGCATCTGGGCACGCTGACGGTGGCATGTTTGCTGTTATTTATGGGCGCGGCGGGCAAGTCGGCGCAGATACCTCTTTATGTGTGGCTGCCGGACGCGATGGAAGGGCCGACGCCGGTCAGCGCGCTGATTCACGCGGCGACCATGGTCACGGCGGGAGTCTACGTGGTGGCGCGGTCGCATGTGCTGTTTATGCGTGCGCCCACGGCGATGCTGGTGGTCGCAGTAGTGGGCTGCGCCACGGCGCTATTTGCGGCGACGATTGGATTGGTGCAGACGGACATCAAAAAGGTTTTGGCCTATTCCACGGTCAGCCAGCTTGGCTACATGTTTTTGGCCTGCGGCGTGGGCGCGTTTTCAGCGGGAATTTTTCACTTGATGACGCATGCGTTTTTCAAGGCGCTGCTGTTTTTGGCGGCCGGCAGCGTGATCCATGCGATGGGCGGCGAGCAAGACCTGCTGCACATGGGCGGATTGAGCAAAAAGATCAAGTGGACGTTTCGCACGATGTTCGTGGGCACGCTGGCGATTGCGGGAATTCCGCCGCTGGCGGGATTCTTCAGCAAGGATTCGATTTTGTTGAGTGCGTATCAAAGCGAGAATGGCGGGCCCAACGCGGGGCACATTCTGTATGTAGCGGGATTGCTTACCGCGCTGTTGACCTCGTTTTACATGTTCCGGCTAATTTTCCTCACCTTTTTTGGCAAAGAGCGCTACGACGAGCATCACGTACATGTTCATGAATCACCGAAGAGCATGCTGGTGCCGCTGGCGATTCTGGCTGTGCTCTCCATCGTGGGGGGATGGCTGGCTGCCCCGGCGTTCTGGGGCAAGCCTGATTACTTCGCAAAATTTTTGGAGCCGGTCTTCGCCGCGCCGACCGGGAGCGAGGCGGGCACGGCGGAAGCGGTGGCGCACGCACTGGAAACGCCGCTGGCAATTGTGGCGGTGATCATCGCTACGCTGGGCGGGCTGGCAGCCTGGTGGCTGTATCTGAAACAGCCGGACAAACCGGACGCGCTGGCGAAATCGTTTAGCGGCGTGTATCGGACGCTGCTGCACAAATATTACGTCGATGAATTCTATAACGCGGCGATAGTGCGACCGCTGCTGTGGCTTTCGACGAATGTTTTTTGGAAGACCGTGGATGTTTCGATCATCGATGGCGCGGTGAATGGAATCGCCGAAGGCATAACCGTGGTTGGCGACGGTACCCGACGGACGCAATCCGGGAATACGCGCAGTTACGCGGTGTGGGTGGTAGTTGGGGCCATTGTGATTGTGGCGGTGATTTTCTGGCCGCATGTGCGACCGGTGCTGGGAGTGGCGCGCTGATGGGCTCACTTTTCCAGGGCGGGCATTTGCTGTCGATTTTGATCTTCTTCCCTGCCGTGGGTTCACTGGCGCTGCTGCTGTTACGCAGCGACGACTATGTTTTTATTCGCCGCATCGCGTTGATTGTGTCGGTCGCGGAGTTTTTGTTTTCGCTGCTGTTGTTGCGCGGCGCGTCTCTAGCTTCCGGCGATTATCGATTGGTGGAGAACGGTCAATGGATCACCACGCCACCGATTCATTATCACCTGGGTGTGGATGGCATCAGCATGTTCCTGGTGATCCTGACGACATTTTTGACGCCTATTTCGGTAATAGCTTCGTGGAGCAGCATCGGTCACCGAGTAAAGGAATTTTTTGTGATGCTGCTGATGCTGGAAGTGGGCGTCGTCGGCGTGTTTTTGTCGCTGGATTTGTTTTTGTTCTTTTTGTTCTGGGAAGTAATGCTGATTCCCATGGCCATGTTAATTGGCATCTGGGGACACGAGCGGCGGATTTATGCCGCCGTCAAATTCGTCCTGTACACCATGGCTGGCTCGATTTTGATGCTGGTAGGAATTATCTGGCTATACAACGCAACCGGCACATTTGATCTTCCGACCATTCAGCAAATGATTCAGACGGGCACGCTGGTGATAGAACCGCGCGCGGAAATGCTGCTGTTCCTGGCGTTTTTTGTGGCTTTTGCGGTGAAGGTGCCGCTGTTCCCGCTGCACACCTGGTTGCCGGACGCGCACGTGGAGGCGCCGACCGCCGGCTCGGTGATGCTGGCAGGCGTGCTGCTGAAGATGGGCACCTACGGAATGATTCGTTTTTGTTTGCCGCTCTTTCCCGAGGCGGCGCGCCGCGCAGCACCGTGGGTAGCGGCGCTGGCGATTATCGGGATTATTTACGGCGCGCTGGTGGCGCTGGTGCAGCCAAATTTAAAGAAATTGGTGGCGTACTCTTCGGTGAGCCATCTTGGTTTTGTGGTACTGGGAATTTTTGCGTTCCGCAGTATTTCGATGCAGGGAGCGGTGTTCCAGATGCTGGCGCATGGAATTTCCACAGGCGCGCTGTTTTTGCTGGTGGGAATGTTATACGACCGGCGGCATACCTTTGAGATCAGCGAGTATGGCGGGTTGGCCACGCCAATGCCGAAGCTCGCGGCGTTTTTTCTTGTGGCGGCGCTGGCCTCCATGGGGCTGCCGATGCTGAATGGATTTGTGGGTGAATTTTTGGTTTTGTTGGGGACTTACCAGTCGCACTGGCAGTGGGCTTCGTGGGCAGCGTTGGGAGTGATTTTGTCGGCATGCTATTTGCTGTGGTCCTACCAGCGAGTGTTTTTTGGCGAAGTTACGCACGAGAAAAACAAGACGCTGGCGGATGCTTCAGCGCGCGAGAAATTTATTCTGGTAACCGTGTCGATCGTGATGCTGTGGATGGGGATTGGCTCCACTTATTTCACACGGCGAACGGCCGCGGCTTCTCAGGCGGTGATTGATCAGGTAGAACCGCAGCGTCCTTATGAAGCGCGCGTGCCGACTGACGCCGGAGCCGCGCTTCAGGCCATTCAAGCGGTTGCGGGCAGCACAAATAATTTGCGGGATGCGAAGCAGATTCCGGCCGCAGAGGGCGCGAAACGCTAATGTTTCCACACACAGACGACTTGCTGCGCGCGCTACCGGAGTTGATCTGGTGCGGCTTTGGCATGCTGGCGATGTTGCTACAGCCGTTTGTGCGCAGCCGGCATTTTTTTACCGCGCTGGCGCTGGTGGGAGCTGCTGGCGGAACTGCGGCGGCGTTTGTGGCCGGAGCTACGCCTGGTGAAGGATTTTACGGGCTGATTCAATCCGACGTTTTTAGCTTTTTCTTCCGGCTCCTGGTCGGGCTGGTGGCGGTTCTGGTGGTGCTGGCGGCGAATTCCTACCTGCAGCGCGAGAACCTGCCATTTGCGGAATTTTATGCGCTGCTGCTGTTTGCGACGGCGGGCATGGGCGTGCTGGCTTCCGCGCGTGAATTGTTGACGGCGTTCATTGGACTCGAACTGAGTTCTATTTCCAGTTACATACTCGCAGGATTCCGGCGCGATTCCACGAAATCCAGCGAGGCCTCACTGAAATATTTCCTGCTGGGTTCATTTGCCACGGCGTTTTTTCTTTACGGCATTGCGCTAGTTTATGGCGCTACCGGCACGACGAACCTGGGCAGGATGGACGATGCAGATCCAAACAGCAACCTGTTGAAGCTGGGCTTGTCGCTGATTCTGATCGGCATTGGGTTTAAGGTGGCGGCGGCGCCGTTTCAGATCTGGACGCCGGATGTGTACGAAGGCGCGCCGACTCCAGTAACCGCGCTGTTTTCGGCGGGACCCAAGGCGGCGGCCTTTGCGCTGTTGCTGAGAATATTTGCGAGCGTGCCGGCAGCGACACATTTCTGGTTCTGGGCCTTCTGGGTGTTGGCGGCGCTCACGATGTTCGCGGGAAATCTTGGGGCCTTGCTGCAGACCAACGTAAAGCGGCTGCTGGCTTATAGCTCGATCGCCCACGCAGGTTACATTTTAGTGGCGTTCGCAGCGGTTACGTTCATGGCCAACGATTTGAACGGCGGAGCGACGCCCGCTTACGCGGCGGTATTGTTTTATCTGTTGAGTTATGCGCTGGTGAAAATTGGGGCGTTCACCATCGTTTCCGAAATCGGCGGGTGGGGCGAGAAGAACTTGACGCTGGACGATTACGCGGGCCTGGCGCAGCGGCAACCGGTAGCTGCGGCGGCGCTGAGCCTTTATCTTTTATCGCTCTTGGGACTGCCGGTGACTGCGGGATTTTTCGGTAAATTTTATATTTTCAAGGCGGCGGTAAATTCACATTTAATCTGGCTGGCGGTTTTGATGGCTATTAACAGCATCATTGGGGCTTACTACTATCTGCGCGTGATTGTGGTGATGTACATGCGGGAAGGCAGCGCGGAGGCTTTGGCCGCGGCGCCGGTGCGTTTCCCTGTGGCGGTGAATGTGGTGCTGGCGGTTACCGCGATTGGCACAGTGTATTTCGGGCTCTTTCCTAACCAGGTGTTGAATTTTATTTTGCAGCCGAACTTGATCGCGCGTTAGTTTTTTCAACAATACAGGTAAACCTATGTCGAACCTCGCGATTAGTTACTATTTTCGTATGTAGACTAGCGGACCGACAATTGGCTTCCTACCTTCGTCATAGACTGTAAAAATGTACGCGTCTTGCCCCTGCCGCTTAATCTGAGCAGTGTAGTGGGTTTTCTCGCGAGCAGAAGAAACTTCAAAATCCAGCTTCAACTCACTCGCACCAGGCTGTACAAAACCTGTGGTGAATTCACCATCATTCGAGACATAAACAATTTTGATCTGTTTAGCTCCGGGGTCGTAAGCATACATGCCGAAGTAGTGAGGCTCGTGGTTAAACCGCGACTCAAAGTTGATTGCCGTGCCGGTGGCAGCCCATCGCAGCTCCGTTTGAATGATAAATGGCTTGCCTTCCGGGGTTTTAAACTCCGAAGTCCAAGTGCCTTTAGTCATCCAATCTAGGGCTTGCAAATGCGTGTCATGAGCCGGCTGGGAACTCGCTTGAGCAAAACACGTTGGAATCGACAAAAAAACAGCTAAAGTCACCACCAAAAGCCAAATTAGGTGTACACCGACAATTGAAATCAACTTTGTCATAGATTCACGCAACGTGATGTTCGTCATTGCGTTATAGTGCGGCATCGACCGCAGTTTGGTATTGTAAAAAATTTTGCCACGGTATGGGATGGTGCGTCGAACGCTGGGCGTGAAGCGCTAATCGTGTCGTGCGCCGTGAATTACATGGACGGCGTGAGGCAGCAGATGGGCGATGGATTCGAGCGATTCGACGGCGCCTTTGGGGCTGCCGGGAAGATTTACGATGATGGTGAGAGCGCGTACAGCGGTGACCGCGCGGGATAACACCGCGGTAGGAGTTTTTTCCATTCCTTTGCGGCGCATTTCTTCGGAGACTCCCGGGATGAGGCGGTCGGCGACGGCGACGGTGGCTTCCGGGGTGTTGTCGCGGGGGCCGATGCCAGTGCCGCCGGTGGTGAAGATGATATCTGCCCGACCCCCGTCGGCGATAGTGCTGAGTTGTTCGCGAATGGCGGCTGGATCGTCGGGGAGGCATAATGTTTCAGCGATTTCCCAGCCAAGACCGCGGCAGAACGCGACGACCGCGGGGCCGGAGGCGTCTTCGCGATCGCCTTTTGCGGTGGAGTCGCTGATGGTGAGGATGGCTACGCGCATTTTCAGGAAAGCTTTAGCGGTTTAACTTTGGTTGGTGCTTACTTCGTCGCGGCTGGCTTCGTCCATCAGGCGCATGGCTTCCATCAGCAGGCCGGTAGTATTGCGAGTAGTGGTGGTGCGATCGGAGGAGTTGGCGGCGCCGAAGTCAATTTCGAATTCGCCCTCGGTCCAAAGAAGTACATGGTAAACGGCAACGTCGCCTTCCACTCCCCCACTCTTAGCGTCGCGGCATTGGCCGCCGGAAAAATAAAGTTCGCCAGTCTCGGAGCCTTTTTTCACGACCAGACGGCACGATTTCTGGCCCATTTCAAGCGATTGCATCAGGTCGATCATGCTCATTTCCTCCAGGCGGCCCTGGATGACGCCCGGACGGGAGCCTCTGGTCTGGAGTTTTTCGAGATGTAGGCGATCGACGACCTTTTTTGTGATGCGCACGAGGTCTTTGACGAGAAAAGGCTTGGTGATGAAATCTTCGACGCCGTCAACCAGCGGGCGCAAGCGTTCTTCAATGTCGGCGCGGCTGGCCATAAACAGAAATGGAATGTGGTGCGTGCTCTGGCGTCCGCGAAGCTTTTCAAAAAGCTGGCGGCCGTTGAGGCCGGGCATTTTGTAATCGCAGAGGATGGCGTCGGGCGGCTCGTCAATTACTTTGAGAAGGGCGTCGGCGCCGTCGTCGGCCAAGACAACTTCGCAAAAAGGTTCAAGAGCTTTGCTGACGAGGTCGCGGATTAAAGGATTGTCGTCGGCCAACAGCAGCTTGATGCTTTTCCCCGCAGCGGCACTCATCGGGATTGCACCTTTGCGCGGGTTTTTTTTGCGGCCATGGCAGGACGGCGGAAATGGCCGCTTTTCCCACCTGTTTTTTCGACTAGCACGATGCCGGTAATCTCGATGGCTTTATCCAGGGCTTTACACATGTCGTAGACCGTGAGGGCGGCGGCACTAACGGCGACCAACGCTTCCATCTCCACGCCGGTTTGCGCGGTCGTGGTTACGGTAGATTGCAGTTCAACGCCATTCTGGCATAGCGAAGCAGTCACATCAATGTTAGTCAGAAGGAGTGGGTGACAAAGAGGTATCCACTCGGAAGTGCGTTTGGCGGCGGCGATTCCGGCGATTCGGGCGATTTCAAGAGGGTTACCCTTGGGGTTTCTCAGCCGTTTAACGGCGCGGACGACGGCGGGGGTCATCTTGACGAGGCCGCGGGCGATGGCGGTGCGAGTGGTCAGGGGTTTGGCGGAGACGTCTACCATTTTAACGCTTCCGGATTCGTCGTAATGGGAGAGCTTTTTCATGCGTTTTGCCGGACTTTTCGACGGATTTAAGAGACACCCCTACGCATCAGCACGTTAACATTTTCGCCGGCCGCGAGTGTTTGAATATCAGAGCCTACTACCAGAAAGCAATTTGCTTTTGCCATGGTGGCGGTGTCGCCTGAACCTTTCCACGCCAGTGGTTTAACACGAGCTTCACAGGAGTCAAATTGGACATGTGCGGGAAGAAAATGGGTCACGCCGGATTTTTCTTTCATGGGTTCGCCAAGGGTGGCTTTTAAAAATTGCAAGGGGCGCGCGGGAGCGCTGCTCAACAGGTCTATGGCTGGAACGGCGAATAATTCGAAAGTGACCATTGTGGAAACGGGATTGCCGGGAAGGCCGAAGACTGGTTTTTCATTGCACATTGCGAAGACCGCCGGTTTGCCGGGGCGGATAGCTACCGCGTCGAAATAAAAAGTCGCACCGAGAGTTTTCAGCACGTCTTCAACCAAATCGTATTTGCCCATGGAGACGCCGCCGGACAAGACGAGGAGGTCTTCCTGCAGGCCCTGCTGGATTTTGTCCCCGAGACTTTCTATGCGATCGCCCGCGTTGCCCAGGATAACGGGCTCTCCTCCGGCGTCGCGGATTTGCGCGGCTAAGGAAACGCTGTTGCTGTTGCGGATCTGGAATGGGCCGGGACTCGCATCGATGGAGACGAGTTCGTCTCCGGTGGACAAGATGGCTACGCGGGGTTTTCTTGCGCAGAGAAGTTGCGTGGCACCGATTTGCGCGGCGAGACCTAACTCGGCATAACCGAGACGGGTGCCACGCTGAAGCAGCGATTGGTCTTTTGCTGCTTCGCTACCGGCAGGGACGATGTTCTGGCCTTTTGTGGTTGTTTGCTGAAAATGGATGAATTCTTTTTCGCGGTTGGTGTATTCGATCATTACGACGGCGTCAGCGCCGGGTGGGACGGGCGCACCGGTCATAATTTGAATGCACGTTCCCCGCTTTAACGGCTCGGTCAAGGCATCGCCGGCTCTAATTTCGCCGATGCACGCAAGCGTGGCGCCTGCGGTGGATTCGGAGGCGCGGACTGCGTAGCCGTCGCGTGTGGCGCGATCGAAGGGCGGGTAGTCGCGGTCGGCGATTAGATTTTGCGCCAAGACGTAGCCTGAAGCGTCCCACACGCTGAGATTGACGGTCGCTGCAGCGCGCTTAATTTTTGAGAGTTGGGAGATTACTTCCTGGCGCGCTTGTTCGAAGGTCAGCATGAATTGTCTATGTTACTCCGAGATGAAGGTGCAGCGAGTCGAACGCTTGTTGGCGCCAGGCGACCAGGATTGCAAAATCAGGGGCTTCGTGGTTATGGGTTCGGTGTTTTCCAATAAAAACCGCATTGCTGGACGAAGGTGTTACAGCCAACCGGAGAGAAGGGAGCCGGGCTGGATGATGGTAGCGTCGCGCTCGGGACCGGTGGAAATCATTCCGACTTCGACGTGGAGGAAGTCGGAGATGAATTTTAAGTAATCGATGGCGAGTTTGGGCAATTTTGTGCCGTCTTTCAGGCCGTAGGTTGTTTCGTTCCAGCCCGGCAAAGTTTTGTATTCGGGCGTGACGTGCTCATATTCCTCGGCAAGCGCAGGCATTTCGTGTAACGGCTTGCCTTTGTATTTGTAGCCGACGCAAACCTGGATTTCGCGTTGAGTATCGAAGACGTCCAGCTTGGTGATTACCAGCGAGTCGATGCCGTTGATCATTTTGGCGTACCGCAATACCTGCAAATCGAGCCAGCCGCAGCGGCGCGGGCGTCCGGTGACGGCGCCGAATTCTTTGCCGCGCTTGCGAACTTCTTCGGCGTCAAGGTCGGGCATTTCGGTGGGAAATGGGCCGGAGCCGACGCGGGTGGTATAGGCTTTGGAAATGCCGAGGATGTGCTTGAGCCTAGTGGGCGGCACACCGACGCCGGTGGATGCTCCGCCGGAGATAGCGCTGGAAGAAGTCACGTAGGGATAGGTGCCGTGGTCGATGTCCAGCATGGTGCCTTGCGCACCTTCGAAGAGCACTGATTTGCCATCGTCCATGGCATGGTTGACGAGTTCGGCGGTATCACAGATGTAGCCGCGAATCTTTTCGCCTAACGCCAGCGTGTCTTCCACTTCGTGGGAGAAATCGACGTTCGCACCGTAAGCCCCTTTCGCGAGGCGATTTTTTTCGGCGACTACGTGAGCGGCCTTTTTGCGAAACGAATCGGGATCGAGCAGATCGCACATGCGTAAACCGCGGCGAGCCATTTTGTCTTCATAGGCAGGGCCGATGCCGCGGGATGTTGTGCCGATTTTGTCCGCCCCGCGGGCGCCCTCAGCGGCTTTATCCAGCTCGCGGTGATAAGGAAAAATTAAATGCGCGCGATTGCTGACGTGCAGACGGCCATTCACGTCGATGCCCGCCTCGGCGAGAGTTTCGATTTCGTTGACGAGAGCAGCGGGATCGACGACCACGCCGGTGCCGATCACAGCGTGACGCCCGGGGCGCAGAATCCCGCAGGGGATGAGTTGCAGAACATAGCGATTGGTGCCGATGATGACGGTGTGGCCGGCGTTGTGGCCTCCGGCTACGCGCGCGATATATTCGAAGGAGCCGGCAAGGTAGTCGACTACTTTACCTTTTCCTTCATCGCCCCATTGCGCGCCGACCACCACGACAGAGTTCATTTCTGACCTTTCTTACGCGGTTGTGCGTTGCATCTGATGCATCTAAGCCAGCCGCCTGGAACATCGGCGGATAGCGCTTCCCTCTTCGTCACGGGAGAAGCATGGGGGGAACTTTGACCGCAAACGGCAAAACAAATCGTACCTGTGCCTTCGCAAAGGCGCAAGCAAGGGAGAGTTAAATACAGGAGAACGGTTCTACTCACCCAGTTGGCGGTAGCGGAAACAGGTGGTGGCGTGATCGTTGACCATGCCAACGGCTTGCATGAAGGCGTAGCAAATGGTGGTGCCAACGAAACGGAAGCCGCGTTTTTTCAGGTCTTTGCTCATGGCGTCAGATACCTCAGTGTAAGCCGGCAGGCCGGCGTGAGTTTGCCATGCGTTTTGGATCGGCTTACCGTTTACAAAGCTCCAGATATATTTGTCGAAGGAGCCGAATTCTTTCTGGACTTGCAGGAAGGCTTTTGCGTTGCTGATGGTGGACTCGATTTTTAGGCGATTGCGTATGATTCCGGGATCTTTTAATAAGGCGCGCACTTTTTTGCGGTTGTAACCAGCCACTTTTTTTGGATCGAACCCCGCGAATAGTTCGCGGTAGCGTTTGCGTTTTTTCAGCACGGTGTCCCAACTGAGTCCTGCCTGCGCGCCTTCGAGGGTCAGAAATTCAAATAACGTGCGATCATCATGGACAGGGACGCCCCACTCTTTGTCGTGGTAAGAGATGCTGAGATCGTTGCTGGGCCATTGGCAACGAATGAGAGGGGCGGTCTTTTTCATTTTCTCTAGTCGGGAATATTAACAAACCGGCTTGGAAAATAAACGGCGTCGCAGAAAATGTGCGACGCGCCGTTCAAAAATAAATGATAGATAAAAGTGGCTTCGGGCCAAAATCGAGTTCGAGATTACGCCAGGTGCTTGGCCAAGGCCTTGGTGATTTGGTCCTTGGGCACCGCGCCAACGATTTGTTCGACGACCTGCCCATTTTTGAAAACCAGCAAAGTGGGGATGCCGCGAACGTTGTAGCGGCCCGCCGAATTGATTGCTTCGTCGACGTTCAGTTTCATCACTTTAAGTTTGCCCACGTAATCATGAGCGATCTCGGCGACGGTGGGTGCCAACATATGGCACGGTCGGCACCAATCGGCCCAGAAATCTACCATTACTGGTTGCGCGTTGCTGGCGGTGAGCACCTCCGCCTCAAAATTGCCATCGGTTACGGATTGAATGTTATCAGCCATGTTGTTTGTCCTCAGCGGATTGGCCTGGAAGCCTGCCGCTAGATCTCCTTGAGTCGCTTAATTAGATGTTGCAACGAGGATTTGGTTTCGTGCCAAACGCGCCGCCTTGTAGAGCTTCGCATATTCCGTTGCTGGACGCTTCCACGAAAAATCCTTGGACATGCCGTTAAGTTGTATGCGCTTCCAGATGCGCTCGTCGGTGAAATGATGCAAAGCCAGGCGAACGGCGTCCAGCAGAGCCGCGCCGGTATACGGCTCAAACTTGAAGCCTGTGCCGGTCCCGTGCTCCACGTCAAAAGATTCGACAGTGTCATCGAGACCGCCGGTGGCGCGCACAATGGGGACCGTGCCGTACTTCAAACTGTAAATCTGATTTAAGCCGCAGGGCTCGTAACGAGAAGGCATGAGGAACATGTCGGCACCTGCCTCGATTTTGTGCGCGAGTTCGTTGTCGTAGCCGATGCGCACGCCGACGCGTCCCGGGAATTCGTTAGCCAGGGTCTCGAACAATTCTTCGTAGCGGCGTTCGCCGGTGCCCAGAACGGTGAGGATGACGTCCTCCTGCATTAATTCCTTGGCGACCGTGGCGATGAGATCAAAACCTTTTTGATCGGCAAATCTGGAGACGATGCCGAGAACCGGGTTGGCTTCATATTCGAGCGAGAGGCCAAAGATTTCGAGCAGATCCTTTTTGCAAACGTGCTTGCCGGTCAGGTCCTTCGCGGAATACCTGGCGGCAGTTAATTTGTCCGTCTCGGGATTCCAGACCGAGTAGTCGACGCCATTGAGGATACCTACCACATGTTCGCGGCGGCTGCGGACCACGCCGTCGAGTCCATATCCGAATTCCGGAGTTTGAATTTCTTCGGCGTATTTTTTGCTGACGGTGGTGAGATAGTCGGAATAGATCAGACCACCCTTGAGGAAATTGACGTCACCATAGTATTCAAGACCCGCGGGATGATAAACCTCCGGCGGAATGCCGGCGCGACCGAGTACCGCAGCTGAAAATTGGCCTTGATAGCCTAGATTATGGATGGTGAAAATTACCGGAATGTTTTTCACCAATGGGTCGGCAGCGTACGAGGAACGCAGAAGCACGGGAACCAGTGCGGCCTGCCAGTCGTGGCAGTGGATTACGTCGGCGGGCCAAACGTGTTTGGCGATTTCGATGGTCGCGCGGCAAAATTCGCTATAACGCTCGGCATTGTCGGAAAAATCTCCCGCGCTGCCGCCGTAAATTCCGTCGCGGTCAAAGTAGCCGGGATCGTCGACGAAAAAGTAGCGCACACCGTTAAGCATGGTGCCGTCGGTAATGGAGGGAAAGCGCAAGCGAGTGCCCAGCGGGATCGTGACGCTGGGCATAACCACCATGGTCGTTTTTATTCCGCGATAACGAGGCAGCACGACGGCTAGTTCATGGCCCTGCGCGACAAGCGCTTTGGGCAGCGCCTCGATTACGTCGGCGAGGCCGCCGGTCTTTGAAAACGGCAGGCCTTCGGATGCCGCAAACAGTATTCTCAAAATAAGCTCACTGGGAGTGCCGCTCCGCGTTGTAGATGAGGGCGATGCCGGACCATTTTACGCTATCCGATTTCATCAAGGCGGTCAAAGTCCGATGCCACGTTCGTAGTTGTTACACTGAGGAGCGATGAGTCGTCAACCTCTGGGACAACATTTTCTTGCGGACGTGTATTGGCGGGAAGAAATCGCGCGAGCCATCCGTGTATCGCCGCGTTCAGAGGTGGCGGCTGCGGCGGCCACGCAGAAGGGAGATTTCTGCTGGATTGAGATTGGTCCCGGACACGGGGAGATGACCGAATACCTTGTGGGCAGTGGCGCGGCCGTGCATGTGATTGAGGTCGACCAGTTTTTGATCGGGCATCTGAACCGCTTGAAGAAGAAAAATCCGAACCTTGAGGTGATTTGCGCGGACATTCTTGAGACAGATCTGGGCGCGGTTGCCAACGGTAAGCGCATGCGAATTTATGGGAGTCTCCCGTACTACATCACCTCGCCGATTCTTCATCATTTGTTTCAGTTTGCGGAATTGATCGACGAGATTCACGTGGTGGTGCAGGCGGAAGTGGCAGAGCGTATGGCGGCGGAACCCGGCAGTAAAGCTTACGGATATCTCTCGGTGGCGACGCAATTGAATTCGCGGCCGGAGCTGGTACTCGAGATTCCGCGAGCGGCGTTTACGCCACCGCCTGAAGTGGGCTCGACTTTGGCGACGCTGCGGCTACCTGGTGGGTGGGAGGAGTTGCGACGCAGCGGCTGGTTATCAGCAGAAAACGAATCCGCGCAGTGCAAGATGGAAAGTGAAGAGGATTTTCTGGAATTTGTTAAGGTATGTTTTTCGAAGAAAAGAAAAACACTGGTGAATAATTTGCGGGAGTTGACGGAACCGGAAGAGGTGCGCAA
The DNA here is from genome assembly GCA_035603415.1 of Candidatus Acidiferrales bacterium. Taxonomy (GTDB): domain Bacteria; phylum Acidobacteriota; class Terriglobia; order Acidiferrales; family UBA7541; genus Acidiferrum. The sequence goes on along the minus strand of DATNKL010000107.1, from coordinate 940 downwards.
GGCGCTGGGGGCCATTGGTTTGCGGCCGGATGCGCGCGCCGAGCAGATTTCGATTCCTAATTTCGCGGCGTTGCATGCCGCGTTGAGGAAGTAGGCGCGTTTGAGAAATGAGGAGAACTGTAACGAACACACGACGGCTAGCAGTGTTTTAGTTTGACAGTTTTTGCGGTGGCGGCCAGACGGTCGGGATAATCGCTCATGATGCCGTCTACTCCGGCGTCCATGAGCAAACGCATGTGCGCCGAGTGATTTACGGTCCAGCATACGACTTGCAAATCTTTTTCTCGCGCGGCGGTGAGCAGCGCGGGGCTTATCAAATCGCCGCGGATGGCCAATTGACGCGCGCCAACTTTGAGAGCTTGATCGAGGGGCTTTTCGATTTGGCCGTCGTAGAGCAAGGCGGTCATCAGCGTCGGTTCAATTTTTCGGACATTGGCTAAAATTGCGGCGTCAAAGGAGATGATGATCGTTCGCGCGATTTCGCCAGACTGTCGCAAGGCGCCGATGAGGGTGTGTTCGCCGCCCCTGGAGCCCCCGGGCTTCATCTCCAGGTAAAAAATCACGTCGTATTTCTTGGCAAAATCGAGGACTTCCTCGAGCGTGGGAATGCGCTCGCCGGCGAATTCGCTGCCGAACCAGGAACCGGCGTCCAGGCGTCGCAAATCGGCGAGGGTCATCTCGCGAACAGAGCCTTTTCCGTTGGTGGTACGGTTCACGGTCTCATCATGGATGGCCACCAGGCGGGCGTCGCGAGTCAATTGCAGATCGGTTTCGATAAAGCTGGCGCCTAAGGTTACTGCTTTCTTGAAAGCGGCCAGGGTATTTTCGGGCGCGTGACCCGAGGCTCCGCGATGCGCGATCAGCAGCACGGCAAGATACCCGAAGAATGGGAGCCAGCCATAGTGGGGTCGAAGAGGCGGCGGGTCCCAGGTAGGCGAAA
>DATNKL010000061.1:0-2077 GCA_035603415.1 Candidatus Acidiferrales bacterium | reverse complement strand
ATTTTCTTCCTCTCGAAGTCGCCAGGATGTCGTGCGCGACAGCCTAGTGCTTTTGAATTATTGCTCTTCCACCCATTCGAATTAAGAATCTCCGCAAGTTTCAACGTTCCATTACCAAATTAATGGTGTTTCGTTGCGCGCCCCACGCAATGAAGTTTTCAAGCAGAGTGCGTTCGGGCTGCGGATGCGCGTACCGAGGCTAATTTTCGCCGGGAGGTGAAGACGCTATGAAAGTGGAAACCTGTTTAAAGAGATTCCTGATAACGACATTATTTATTCTCAGCTGTGGTGCTTATCTTCGAGCACAGTCCGATCCTCCGCCGCTTGAAATCGGAGGCGTCACCTTCTCTGGCAATATTCGCGAACGTTATGAGGTATGGGACTGGTTTCCGGCGAAAGGGCAGAATTTTTACAGTTACTCGGGCACGCTCATGCGCTTTGCGCTTTCGCAAAAGCGACAAAACTTTGATTGGACTCTGGAGTTTGCCGTTCCGGTGCTGCTGGGGCTGCCCGACCGAGCGGTCGATCCTGCTCCGCAGGGACAGCTGGGACTTGGACCTGCTTATTACGCGGCCAACAACAAGAATCAATACACGGCATTTATCTTTCCGAAGCAGGCTTTCGTTCGTTTAAAAGGAGACCACGCCAGTCTGCAATTTGGCCGCTTTGAATTTACCGATGGTAGCGAAGTGAAGCCGGTCAACGCCACGCTGGCCTCCGTGAAGACTGATCGCATCGCGCAAAGATTGATCGGCACCTTTGGATATTCCGACGTGATGCGGAGCTTCGACGGTGCGCACTACGTTTATGCAAGTGGCCCGTGGAATTTCACCGCGGTCGGAGCGATACCGACACGTGGTGTGTTCCAGGTCGATGGGTGGGGCTGGGTGAACACGCCGATCGCTTATGTTTCCGTTACGCGAGAGCTTGACAAGGGTGAGGTGCACGCGGAATGGCGCGCCTTCGGCCTGTTTTATCATGATGATCGCGGGGTGTTAAAGACTGACAATCGCCCCACGGCCGTGCGCAGTCTCGATCTGCAGCCGATCGACATCGGCACATATGGCGGCCACTTTATCGCCGCTGTGCCTGTGGCAGCCGGCACCCTCGATCTGGTTGGCTGGGGGGCGTTGCAGAGCGGGAAATGGGGCGCGCTTACGCAACGTTCCGCGGCTGGGGCTGCTGAGATTGGTTTCCAGCCGCATATTTTGCCTTCGGTTCGGCCGTGGATCCGCGGCGGTTATTTCTACTCCAGCGGAGATGGCAACCCGGCGGACGATACGCACGGGACATTCTTTGCAGTATTACCGACACCACGCGTCTACGCGCGATTTCCGTTCTTCAATGAAATGAATAATCGCGATCTCTTCGCGGAGCTGATGCTGCGTCCCGGCAAAAATCTGGTGTTGCGCACCGACGTTCACGGTCTGTGGCTGGCCAATAGCCATGACCTCTGGTACACCGGCGGCGGCGCATATCAGCCCTGGACATTTGGATTTTCCGGACGGCCATCAAATGGCTCGACGGCTTTCGCTAATCTTTATGACATGAGCGCCGACTATAAATTTACCCACGGAGTTACGTTGGGGCTTTATTTTGGTTACGCACAAGGCCGCGCGGTGATCGAGAAAATCTATCCCGGCAACAGCAACGGCATGCTGGGATTTACAGAAGTAAATTACCGTTTCTAGCTCGTTCCTCATTCAAATAAAAAAAGGAAGGGCAGCCCAGGGGGAGCTGCCCTTCCGCGATCCCTCGTTAAAGGGAGACGCCCTGCCGATGCTATGGCAGGTAATAGCGGAACGAAGTCCATACCATGTTGTCAACGGCCTTGGGATCAACCGTAAATGCTCCGGGGACGTTGTTATTGCCTGACCACGCGCTCTTGGTGAAGTACGCATATTGAATACCCCACTGAATGCGGCCTTTCGGTCCGTTATAGAACTTATGCCAGAAACCGATGGTGCCCTCGATAATGTTGCGGGTGTCTCCCGCGCAGGTTCCGCCGGTGCCGGGTGTGTTCTGATTGGTCGGATCCACTTCCGTGCTGCAGCCGGTGTTGTTGGCAAATGGCGAG
>DATNKL010000156.1:0-4703 GCA_035603415.1 Candidatus Acidiferrales bacterium | reverse complement strand
GCCGCCTTTTACTTCGCCGCCCATGACGAACATGCAGTTGGCGTGGCCGTGGTCCGTGCCGCGATTGCCATTTTCTTTGGCAGTGCGGCCGAATTCGCTCATGGTAACGACCACAATGTCCCGCATGCGGCCGCCCATGTCTTGATGAAACGCGGCAAGGGATTGGCCGAGGTCTTTCAGCAGATTGGAGAGCTGGCCTTGCACTCCGCCTTCGTTGACGTGGTTGTCCCAGCCGCCGCAATCGACGAACAAAACTTCCACGCCCACTTTGGCTTTCAGCAGCTGGCCGATTTGTTGCATGTTTTGTCCCAAGCGGCTGATGGGATATTGTGCGCCATTTTCCGGCGGCAATTTGCTGGTGTCGATCTTGCTGAGCATGTCGATGGCTTCGAAGGTTTCCGTGCCAGTTCCGTGCAGCGCGTGGTCCACGCTTTGCGAATACATGGCTTCGAAGCCGCCCTGGACGACGTTGTTCATGGCCGCGGATTGCGGGATGACTTTGAAATTTTTTAAACCCGGCAGAGCGATGGCGCCGGCGCTACCCCGCAACATGCGCGGAAGATTCGGGCCCATGGCCACGGCGCGAAATGGCGAGGCATTTTCTTCGGGTATGGTTTGCAGCGCGCGGTCGAGCCAGCCGTCATCGGTGGCCTTCACGCCGGGCGTGCCGGACTCCATGAAGTCCTGAGCATCGAAGTGTGAGCGGGTTGGATCGGGGGAACCGGCGGCGTGCACGATAGCCAATTGATTTTTGTGAAACAGCGGCTCGAGTGGCGCGAGGCTGGGATGCAAACCAAAATATCCATCGAGGTCGATGGCCGCTTCTGTTGTTGCGCCGCGGCGGGGTTGGGGAATCGCGATGGTGGGACGGAGGCGGTAGTAATTCGTCTCCGCAAAAGGGACGACGATATTTAGTCCGTCGGCGGCGCCGCGTTGGAACAGCACGACCAGCTGTTTTTTGTTGGGCATCGGTGTGGCGGCGACGGCACGCTGCAAGAACGCGGGCATGGCGCTCAGGCCCACCATGACTACGCCGCCCTGCTTCAAAAAATAACGCCGGGAAAATCTCATGTGCGACTCCTTCTGATACAACAGCCACTCAAGATCAACTCAACGTCAAGGCAAGATCGAACCTAGGGTTAGCGTCTTTGAAATTCCGGCGCGCCGAGCACCAATCCGGTGACTACTCCAAGGTCAACCTTTTTTACCGGATCATCGAGCTTGGCCTGCAACACTTGTGGGCTGTCTAGTTGCTTTTGCAGCGTGTTTAGCGTCGTGGGACTCGCTTGGCCGCCTAGAAAAATTTGTAGCGCGCGTTCCAGCGCGACTTTCGGCTCGGTGGCATCGACGCCCAGCAAGGAACCGACGTCAGAACGAGCGCCGCGAACTTTGTTTCCTGCCAAGGTCAAAGAAAAATTCAGGCGATTCAGGAGGGCGCCGGTATTCACCCAGGCTTCCGCGGTATCCGCGTAGCCGGTGGGGGGCTGGCATTGATAGAGCGGCTCACCAATGCGGCCGACCCATTGCACCAGGGGCATGGCGGTGTCAACGTCGGTGCCGAGTGCACGCACGGCTGATATCACCAGCTCGAAGGGCGTTTTAATTTTTGCGTGGTACGATTCGCGGGACCAGAACTCCGGCGAATAAATCATGGTGTGCATCACGGCGCGGATGTCGCCGTCGCTGGATTGAAATGTTTTGGCCATGCGCGCGACCAATGAAGGCGGCGGATTATCGGAGACGAATCGGCGCGCCAATTTCGTGGAGATGAACTTGGCGGTACTGGGATGGCGCGCGAGCAGTTCGATGGCTTGCTCGCCGTCTTTCATTCCGCCGGCATGAATTTTCTTATGCAAAACGATTTTCTGGTCGGGGTCGTGAAGCTTTTCGTCAAATTTAAATTCGGGATTCAGCCGCGGCTTGTCGATGGTCCAGCCGGTGAAGCAGCGGGCCAGTTCGGTTACGTCTTTTTGCGAGTAGCCGCCTTCCACGCCCAAAGTGTGAAGCTCCATTAATTCGCGGCCGTAATTTTCATTGAGCCCGCGGGTATTTTTTTTGGCTTGCTGACCTTGCGGTAGTTGCGGCCCTGGAGGGCGGCCACGACGGCCGCGATTTTGCCGCATGGCGCGCAGTGCTGCCTGGCGCTGCGCGGCGTTGGGATCGGCGCTTAAAAAATTATCGAGATAAAAAAGCATCGCGGGACTTTCGGCGGTGGCGGTGACTAAATCCTTGAACTTGCCCAAGGTGTGCGGCTGGATTACATCGCGTTCGTAAGAATTCAGGTACCACTTGTCTTCGCCTTTGGCGGCGTAGACGTTGAAATGGTTGAACCAGAAATCGTCCAGCACCTGTTGCAATTGGCGCTCGCTGTAAATTGCGCGGGTCACTTTGGCCATGGCCAGTTCTTCAATCACGCGCTGGGGCTTTTTGCTGTCGTCGGCGATTACGCGCGGCACGGCGTTGGGGTCGGGGCCGCTCAATGCATTTCGTTCTCCGGCGCCGGGCGTGGTGAGGTTGGCCGCCGCGCCGACGTTGGCAAGCTGTGGATTGGAGTTCACGGCCGTGTCTGCCCCCTTGGCAGCTTGAATGGCGGCTTGTTTCGGCGGCGGATATTCTTGGATGAGTTGCGCGGAGGACATTGACAGCGTGGGAAGATTTTCGAGACGGGCGTTCACGGCTTTGTCGTCAATGGAATTGGGGGCGAGTTGCTGATCGATCCACCTGGCCAATCCCATTTGACGCACGCGCTCTAGGTCGCCTGGACGCGGTCCGTAGGCGAGACGATTCATGGCGTGAAGAATGGCTTCATCGGCGGCGAGTTCCGTGATGGGCAAGCCTTTTAGAACGGGATCCTGTTTTGGTTTTTTATCTTTTGCGGGTGCGGCGGGAATGGCGGCGATGGTAGGAACATCAAGTCCTAGAAACAATACGCAGGCGATGGACAAGAACGTTGCGAGGAATGCCTTGGGCCGCAGTGAGATCGACGGCATTCGCGTCTGGCTAGAATGCTGCGGTAGCAGCAGTTTTGTGTGGCCGGGGTTCATCCCTGCTCCCTACAAGATTAACCCTAGACGCGGTGGGAAGTTGCAGAGCGCGTCGCGATGTGTCGAATGCGGTGCTGTCAGAAAATTCCAACAAATGGCTTTGAACAGAAGATTCTACGTTACAAAAACCCACCTGCCAGGCAGGTGAACCCTCCAAAAATCCGAGGGTAGGGCACCCTCCGCGTTTTTTTGGGTCGAGGTGATGGTTTAGCGGTGGTGATTTAATGCGCGATAAGTTTGAGTAGTAAAAAATAATTACAACACGTCGAAGTCGACGATGCGATTTGGAGCTTTGTTGCCGGCGCCATCGACGGCTTGGAAGACCAGGCAGTAGGCGCCAGGGGTCAAGTCCTTGACATTGACTTTCAAGCCGACGGGTACAACCGGGTTTCCTTTGTGAATATAGGCATCGGCAGCCACGACTCCGGTGAACATCACTTCTTTTTTGGTGGCGCGATCGAGAATGCGATAGCCAAGACCGATCTTCGGCGGGTCCGCGGAAGTAAGCAAGGGCTCGTAAATTTCCGAATACACAATCACGTTTTCGTCGCGTTTGAAGCGATTCGTACCCGACGGCATAATCTGAAATCCCTGGACTACCAGAGGTGTGCGGTCTTCCAGCAGGGCGGCATCGAGACTCGTGGGTATGTCCCCGACACGTTGAGCGCTGGCGGTCAAGGCCACGCCGCCGAGAACAAAGTGTTTCCCGTCGTAAGCGTCAATTTGCAGCGGCGTTTCGAATTTTCCGAACGCGTCGCTGCCGGCGCTGAGCACAACGGTCAACTTGTAAGCTCCGGGAGTGGCGTCAAACTGGTTTTGATAGCGATACGGATTCTGGGTGAATTGCTTCCATTCGTCCTTATCCAGATCGAGATTGACGGTGTCACTGAAGCGCGCTCCTATTGAGCCATCGGGGCGGTAGGCGATTCCCAGGACATTCAAGTTCGCTTTGTATTTTCCTTTTTCTTTATTGAAGTGCACGGCGTCGGCGGGAATTTCCATGGCGAGATTCACGCGCGCGACATTCGCCGAAGTGTAAAAATAGGGAGCTTGCATGCCGCCGTGTATGGAGCCACCTTGCGATCCAGTGGCGTGGGACTCGAGTTGTTTTTCCAGGGGTTTTCCTTCCAGGGTGTTGCCGGTTTTCACGTTGCAATATCCGCTGCGCGAGCGAATATTCGTTCCCCCGTGGTTTAACTTCACGCGGAGCGTGTGGCACGAGCCTTCCGGCGTTTCGTTTGGTACGTATCCCAGAATATAAAACTCACTTTGCTCGCGCCCGATGCGCTGCAAACCACCCAGAAGATCGTTAGTGTTGAAGATGGTGAATCCGCCAGTGCCTTCGGCCAACGCCGCCAAGATTTGCTGATTGGAGGACGCCGATGGTGGAAACGGCGGAACGATGGTGCGCGGCTGATTGTACGGCGAATTGAAATTGAAGGCATTCGAGTTGCCGCCTCCCCCTCTGGACCCCGTTGCTCCTCCGGTGCTTCCGGTGTTTCCTGTGCCACCCGAAGTGCCCCCGGTGCCTCCCTTTCCACCTGCGCCTGCGGTGCCTCCAGTTCCTCCGGTGCTTCCTGTTCCGCCGGCGCCACCACGCCCTCCGCCCGCGCCACCTGCACCACCGGCACCACCAGCGCCACCTGCACCGCCCGCGCC
>DATNKL010000176.1:0-12436 GCA_035603415.1 Candidatus Acidiferrales bacterium | reverse complement strand
ACCGCGCTGGCCGATGCGCCGAAAGAAATAAAAACCGCCGAAAATCCCGCCACAAACGCCAGTGAAGACCCAAAAAGTCCCGATCGTGGCAATTCACCTTTGCGCAGCTGTTCCATGCCGATTCCGGACAACATGGAAATGTAGCCCGGCACCAGCGGCAAAACACAAGGCGACAAAAACGAAACCAGGCCCGCTAGAAATGCACCGGCCAACGAAACGTCGCTCATGCGTCAGTTTTCCTGTGAAATATGTTCATCATGTACCTAGCGCCCGAACACACTGCTGACACACTCCATTCTCCCATAAATGCATTAGACGCACTTACGCCGCAAAGGGTTCGAGCTAGGTCCCGAAATCGGACGGTATTCTGGACGGGAGATTCGCGCGCTGGTACGCATCGGCTATGTCCAGCAACAACTGCTCACCATGCTCCGCGCCGATGAATTGCAAGCCCATCGGCAATCCCGCCCCCGTGAAACCGCACGGAACCGAAATCGCCGGCACCCCAGCCAAATTTGCCGGGCGGTTCAGCCGTAACAGCAGCGCCCGCGTTGGATGCTCAGTTTTTCCAACTCGGGTACTCTCTTCGCCGATCAGCGGCGCCGCAACTGGAATCGTCGGAACCATAAGCGCATCGATCGCCTCTTGCTCCATCACCTCACGCAATTGCGAAATGAAATTCCTTCTCTGATCCTGCGCTTCCAGATATTCCACCGCCAAAACTTTCATCCCCATTTCAAGTCTCGAGCGAACATCCTCGCCATACTCCTCTGCAAGGCCCGGAAACCATCCTGATTGCTGATGATAATAACTGGCCTCCGCCCACGCGATGCGATTGCCCGCCTTCTCGGTCTCCGCCAAAAGCGGTATGGAAATCTCTTGGATTTTTGCTCCCAATCCGCGAGTACACCGAACCGCGGCATCAAAACTTTTCTCGACTTCATCAGAAATCACATCGAAGAAAATTTCTCGAGGTATCCCCAGCTGAAGTTTAGACAACTTTCTCGCGGAACTCTTGCCTCGTCGTTCACCTTCGCGTCTGCCATTTCTGCCCTCGACAATGGCACGGAAAAGAATCGCCGCATCTCCCGCCGTGCGCGCCAGTGGCCCAACACAATCGTGCGTCACAGACAAAGGAATCACGCCCGTCGCGTCTACCCGGCCAAGCCCAGGCTTACATCCCACAATCCCGCACAACGCCGCGGGTATTCGAATGGAGCCGCCCGTGTCCGTGCCAATACTTCCAAAACAAAGTCCGGCAGCCACCGCCGCGGCCGAACCTCCGCTCGAACCCCCCGGAATTCTCGCGTTATCCCACGGATTTCGCGCTGCCCCATAGTGCGGATTATTATTTGTGACCCCATAAGCAAACTCGTGCATGTTGTTCTTGCCCACCAAAACTGCTCCACTTTGTTTCAGTCGAGTAACGACCGCCGCATCCCGTTCGGGAAAATAATCGCGAAGAATCTTCGATCCGGCGGTAGTGCGAATGCCCTCAGTACAAACATTGTCTTTCAGCGAAAGTGGAATACCATGCAGAAGCCCACGATCGACCCGCGTTTTGCGCTTTCCTTTTATGCCAAGCTCCACTTCCGCTCTCTTCGCCTGCACGCGCGCCAATTCATCCGTCACCGTGATGAACGCATTTAATTTTGGGTTGGTGCCTTCAATGCGCGCGAGCATCAACTCCGTCAACTCAACAGGCGATAATTTGCCGGCGCGAAAAAGGTCGGCAATCTCAGCGATCGTGGCAAACGGTAGTTCAGTCTTATTCATTTAGATTGTTTTCGCGAAAATTAGCCGCCGTTCAACTGCCTTCGCGCATCTCAATAAATTTTTTCCTGCCGGCGCAAATTCCCAAACGTCCCGATATTCGCGATGATAAACGCCGCCCGAAACTGATTTTCCGTGCGCACCTGGCCCAGCGCGATGCGCCGGTATTCCAGCGATAGTCCGCAGCACCGCCCGTTATAGCTAACCTGCATCAGTTGGCTCTGTAATGTATTGTTCGTGAAATCGTAGCTGATTCCCGCGGCCGCGCTGAATCCCTGGGTATTCTGGCCGCCGTAGCCGAATAATGTGCGCACTTGATTCGAAAGTGGTTGCAGGATGGGATTAGCGTCCAGCCGAAAATGCGCTACCGTCGCGTACCACTTGCCATACGGTTTCACTTTTAGCAATGACCCGATGGTCGTCAACTTCGCAATGTTCGGATCGTATTCCAGGATCTGCTCAAAGTCGTACTTGCTGCCCGGCGCAATGGTCACATCGCTGATCAGCGGGGACCAGTGCACCGGCCCGAGCGCGAACGCGAATGGCGTCATGGAATTTAACGCTTGAAATACGTTGCGTTCCCCCGCAATCGCGGCTCCTCCAAAAGTCGGATCGAAAAAATGTTTCTGCACCAGACGCCACGAAATTAACTCCCGCGCCTCGTCGTCGCCATCCTTCTTTACAAAAAACCGCTGCGTGACCCCGTACTCTATTTCGTTCGTATCCGTGATCGTCGAGTCGGAATCGAAGCGAATGAAGTTCGCAAAATTATTTACCCCCGTCACATAGCGATAGGTAATCACCGGCTCAATCGAGTGCTTATATCTTCTCTTTGATTTTGGCTGCTCAAAGAAACGCTCCACTGTTGGTGGCCGCAGGTCCACCGTAAATTCCCCGGTGTTGCGTACAATCGCTTGTTCGGTGACCTGCTCAGGCGCCGTCAACGACGCCCCGTATCGCGTGGTTCGAAACGCCGCAGTCGTAGTAATCCCCAGCCAGTCTCCCAAATGAATGGGCACCGTCATACGTGGAGCAAATTCCGTGCGCCCCACAAAACTTGGCGTATTGATTTCGCTGTCGGAGCGATGCAGCGCATCCGCAAAACTCTCGAACCCAAAATAAACCGGCAAATTCCGCCATGGCGCTTGCTCCACGGAATCAAATCGTGCTTCCGGAAAATTGCGTATGTTTACTCCCGTCGCCGGGGTTATCTGCAAAAAGCTTTTGTCATTCAAGCCCGCAAAATTAAGGCTGAACCCGCGGAAATTATTGCTGAGAAAAACCGCGCTTCGCACTTCGGAGTTGATGGCGTCGCCATACGTGTCCGCGAACGCCAGTCGAAACGTAAGTGAAGAAAGCTGGTTGTAATCCGTAACGAATCGCCACCCGCCCGGCAATTGTGACTGGATTTCCAGTCGCTGTTCCTCACCGCCCTGGGGCTGCCGCACGCCACCCACGATCAAGCCGCGATCGTCCACGCCAAAATACGTGTAGTTGATCGACGTGCCTTCAAACGGCTTGGCGCGTAGCGTGCCTCGTTCGAGCGCTCCGCGTGAACTCATATATTGCGCTCCCAGCGTGGCGTCAAACCACGGCTTCGGAGCCCAGTAAAAAGCGTCGCCGAACGTGAACCCCTTCCGCGAACTGTCCCCTATATCCGGGATCAGAAATCCCGACTCCCTCACTTTGCGGCCCGCCGGCGCCGTTGCATAAGGCAGCCAAATCAGTGGCACACGAAACAATCGAAAATTTGCATTCACCATCGCAACGGTTTTTTCCAGTTGCACTCGCGCGTGCGGCGCAAAAAATTGCCACGTGGGATGCGCCCCATCGCAGACCGTGATCCACGCTTGTTCAATCACGTAAACATCTTTTGCAAAGCGCTCCACGTCCCGCGCTTCGAAGTAAAGGGGATTGTCCGACAGCAAAACGTTGGGATTCGGCCGGCGCTCGATTTTGACCGTGCCGCGCACATGATGGAAAACGCCGTGCCCGCTTTTAACGTTGTAGTGCGCCTCGTCGGCCTCCACATGCTGATTCTCAAAATCGAATTGCACGTGGCCGCGCGCAAGCGCTTCGGAGGTCTTTTCGTTATATTCCACGTGATCCGCCCGCAATCGCGAATCCCCGTACCGAATATCCACATCATCGTCGGCGATATACAAATCCCCCCGGCGGCTTTGCGGACCACGAGACGAAAGATCGGCCACGCCACCCGTTTTGAACGGGAGATGCGCCTGCTGTGCGGCGGCTGTTCTTGTCCCCGGCGCCCCAAAAATATAAATAAATAAAAAAGTCGGAACGAGCCAGCGGTGAGGCGCGGCGGCGGCATTCCGCGCGGGGATCCGGCGGTTTACAACAAACATGTAAGCCATGAAAGCAGTGGGATAGCCTAGCATGGGCTCGCCACCGTGAGTAGGCGACGAGTACAAGATGCCGCTGGATAGCCAGCAGATGTCCGCCGGCTCGAAATTAAGCGGAAATTAATTCGAAATTATTCTTGCAAATCTTTTCTAGCCACAACGAAGCCGCGATCGGCTCTCAGTTTTACGGTATAAATTTCATCGAACCGCTCATCAGCAGTCGGCGGAACAAGTTTCTTAAACGCTGCCGCCACAGCCGGAGGCGGAACTTTTTGTTTGCCGGCGCGCAAATTATTTCGTTCCATCGCCTCCCGCAAGCTCGTTTCGAAAAAGTAAGCTACCGTGCGAAAGCCCGCCGCCCGAGCACGCGCTACATAGCGGGCACGGTCAGCCGGCACCGTGTTGGTGTTGTCAATCACGAACGGCTGGCCCGCCTGTAGGCACGCAGCCAAGAGCAGTTCTTCTCTGCGGCGCGTGCGCAACATATCCAGATTAATGCGCACGTGACTATCAAAAAAACGCTCGCGGAAAAAACTGCTTTTGCCAGATCCCTGAATTCCGATAAAAATTACAGCTTCCATGCCGTCGTGGACCATTTGTAACGATTTGTGGCAACTCTTGGCCCACCAAATATAATTTGCAGTTATGTGTACCTTATCTTGGGCAATTTTGGTGGCCTCCGCCCGTGTCGAATCGCCGACCCTACCGGCTCGTAACCAAGCTCCGCGCCTTCCCGCACGGACCGCAGCATCAGCCCACCGCGACTCATGTCCCCACGCCCCACAAACGCCGACGGAAAAAGTAGACGCTTATCAAAAATTCCTAACAACGGCTCCACGTATTTCGCAGTGGCGATGCTGCCCAGCAGCACAATCTCGCATCTCTTTCCCGCCCTGCGCAGCAATTCCTGCGCATCGCGTTCCAGCGGGCCGCGGTACCGCGGATCAGTCGCATCCACCGGAACGTCCGCAATCTTCATCATCTCCTCGTGCGTCAAAAGCGCGTCAGGCGAAACCAGCCCGCGTCCCGCGGTGATCACGAATATTCCCGGCACTCCCGTGGGCGGCGAGGCGAACGCGCGTGCATAAGCGAGTTTGCCTCGGAAATATAATCCGCTGATAAAACTGAATAATTCTCCCAGCGGCAGCCCATCGTTGCGCAGCCGTCGCGCCAGTATGAACCGTGCATTCTCGCTCATGATCATTTTCGCCCGCAGACCACCGGCGTTCGCAGGCGAAAGAAGAAAAATCCGTGGCTTCAGTTGTCTCTGGTTTGATTTGGCGCGGGCCGCTTGTTTCGTTTGTGTCATTGCAGGCAATTGAATCGAGGTAAAGCAATTAAAGCAAATTCAAAGCTGACTTATTTTCGCGCTTCACTTGCTTCATGGTGCAATCGCGTGGAGCTTTCTCCGGACGCCACCGCAAGAATTTCGTCCCGTGACGAAATCTGCCGCCAGTGAAGTGATCGAACTGCACCTCCGCCACCAACTTCGGATCGAGCGGCTGCCATTCCATCGAATGCTTTGTGCTCCAGCGGCTCAACCCGCCCGGCGCTTTTCCCGTGAATCCCGGAGGCTTGATTATTTTCGCCAACTTTTTAGTCAATGCCAAACGCTCGTCCGCCTGAATTGACGAGCTGAATCCCACATGATCAAGCAATCCTTCGTCATTGTAGAGACCTAGCAGCAACGAACCGACCAGCGGCTTTTTCTCCAGGTATCTGAATCCCCCCACCACACAATCCGCCGTGCGCTGCTTCTTGATTTTCTGCATCCCGGTGCGCTCGCCGCTTTGATACGGCAGATTTTTGCGCTTGGCAACAATTCCATCCAGTCCCACGCCCATGTGAAACCATTTCCGCGCAACCGCTAAATCATCCGTCACCGGCGACAGACTGAGCGAACCATTCTTGTCGAAGAAAGTTTTCGCCAAACGCTCTAGTTCCTGGCGCCGCTTTTCCAGCGGCAGCTTAACCAGTGATCTTCCTTTCTCATCCACCAGTAAATCAAAAATAATAAACACGCCGGGACGTTCCTGGCTCAATTTCAAAACACGGCTGGCCGCCGGATGGATGCGCATCAACAAGTCATCGAACGACAGATGCCCATCCACCGGAATCACGATTTCGCCATCCAAAACAAATGTCTTCGCTTTTAGCCCCAGCAATGTCGCAGCCAGTTCCGGAAAATAACGCGTCAACGGCTTCCCCGATTTAGATTGCAGATCGATATGCTGCCCATCACGAAATGCAAGGCACCGGAATCCATCCCATTTGGGCTCGTATTGCCACTCCGGTCCCTCAGGCAGCTTCGCAGCCGGCAAGGCCTCCATCGGCGCGTATTTCTTATTGAGCGGTAGCGTCATAGAAACGATTTCAGATCCACGCGATTTTTTTCCTCCAACAGCGGCTTCCACAGGTCGCCGATTTTTCTGAGCCGCAGCGGAACATTTGTCATCGTAAAATCCTCAATCCGCAGTCCGCGCTCCACTTCTTCCCACGTAACCGGCGTCGAAACCGTCGCCGCCGGCTTCGGCCGCACCGAATAAACCGAAGCCAGCGTCCTGTTCCACGCATTCTGATTGTAATCAACCAGCACGTGCCCCCGCGGCCGCTTCGCCACACGATATTCCGCTGTAATTATTTTGGGATGACGTGCTTCCAATTCTTTCGCCAATGCTTTCGCAAAGCTCCACACTTGCTTCTGCGTCGGTCCTCGCTTGATGGCCACGTAAACGTGAATTCCCCGCGAGCCGGTGGTCTTCGCGTAGTTTTGTATTTTGATCGAGTCCAGCGCTTCCCGAACGATCAGCGCCGTCTTCAAAACTGCCTTGAAAGACGCGCCCACCACCGGGTCCAGATCAAAATGAAGATAATCCGGCCGCTCCACATCGTCGCATCGCGCGTACCACGGATTCAGATCGATGCACCCGAGATTCACAACCCACAGCAGCGACGACAAATGTTGAATCACCGGAAAGCCAATCACATTACCGGAGCCGTGTTCAATCGAACAGATGGGAATCGAATCCGGTCGAGGCGACGGCGCGCGCTTCATAAAAAAGAATTCGCCATTTATTCCGTTGGGATACCGTTTCATCACCATGGCGCGATTCTGCAGATGCGGCAACAGCCACGACGAAACGTCCAGATAATATTGCAGCAGGTCTCGCTTCGTCAGACCCAGCTCAGGAAAATATATTTTATTCAGATTGGTGAGATTAACCGGCCCACCGTCAACGCTTAGCGTGGCGTTCTCAACGTTGCGCGGTATCTCCAGGCCGGCAGGCAGGGCGATCGCATCACTTTTCTCCGAACGGGCCCGTGGGGAAGGTGATGAAAGTGGCGAACGTGGCGGCAACCGGGGCGAAAGAGCTGCTCTACGCGGCGCAACAACAGCTTTACGCGCAACAACAACCGCTTTGCGCTTGGCCGCAACTTTTGCCTTACCTTTGGATTTCACGCTGATTAGATGAAGTTCCGCAACATTGCGGTCTTTTTATTATTTCCCAACCCCCGCCTCACCTCAGTGAAAATCGTGCGACGTCGTCGGCGCGCTCGTAATTGTTAACGGCCGTATGCGTTGCGATTTCACCGAAACAACATTGTCCTGGTTCTGCAATTGCCCCTCAATTACCAAAAATTGTTGATGCACCACCACCACGTGGCATTCTTCAAACAACTGCGGCGAAATAATCGCGTTGGCAATCCCCGTTTCATCTTCCATGCTCAAAAATACGAACCCCTTCGCAGTGCCCGGTCGCTGCCGCGCAATCACTCCTCCCGCAATACGCACCTGCATGCCATCCGGCAATCCAGCTAATTCTGCCGCGCAGCGAATCCCCATTCTTTGCAATTCCGCCCGATGATAAGCCATGGGATGCGGCCCCACCGTCATTCCCGTTCCGCGAAAATCGGCCACCAATCTTTCTTCCGCGCTCATTTGCGCCAGCGGCGAGCCCTCCGAGTCATCATTTCCCGACGCATCTCCACCCAAAACTTTTTCTTCCACATCATTTTTCTCCGCCTCGTCGCACAGTTCATATAAAGGGCCCGCCGACCGCGCCGTCCTCTCCACTTGCCACAACGCGCTGCGGCGATGAAATCCGCGCTGATTTCCCAGCCGGTTCAAAGCCCCCACTTCCGCGAACACCGCCAATTCCCCTTTCTGAATTCGCGGAACACGGCGTTTCAAATCATCCACAGAGATAAATGGACGCACGCCACGCTCGCGAACAATTTCCGCCCCAATCTCCGCGCGCAATCCTTTCACATATCGCAGCCCCAATCGCACCGCAAACTCTTCATCGATTTTTTCCAGCGTGCAAAGCCAATTCGAACACGTAATATCAATCGGCCGCACGCGCAAACCGTGCCTTTGTGCATCCGTAACCAGCGAAGGCGGCTGATAAAATCCCATCGGCTGATTATTCAGCATCGCAGCCGTAAACGCCGCCAGGTAATGGCACTTCAAATACGCGCTGGCGTACGCGATCAACGCAAAACTAGCCGCATGCGATTCAGGAAATCCATACAACGCAAACGATGTAATCGATCGAATAATCGTCTCCTGCGTTTCGCCGCTGATGCCATTTTTGTCCATCCCTCGCCGCAGCTTGAGCTCCACATCTTTCATGCGCCTTTCCGAGCGCTTGAAACCAAAAGCGCGCCTCAATTCTTCCGCTTCGCCGCCGCTGAATCCCGCGGCAATCATGGCCATGCGCAGTAGTTGCTCCTGGAAAAGCGGCACTCCCAGCGTGCGCGCCAGCACCGGCTCCAGCGAAGGATGCAGACACGTCACCGGCTCGCGTCCCTGCCGCCGTTTTAAATAAGGATTCACCATTTGTCCCACAATCGGCCCGGGCCGAATAATCGCCACTTGCACCACAATGTCGTAGAAACACTTCGGGTGCAGCCGCGGCAAACACGCCATCTGCGCGCGGCTTTCAATCTGAAACATCCCCACGGTATCCGCTTTTTGCAAAGTTTTATAAACCATTTCATCGTTGGCAGGAAGTCGGCTCAAATCTACTTCTTCACCATAATCATCGCGAATAATTTTCAGCGAATCCTCCAGCACCGCCATCATCCCCAACCCCAGCAGATCCACTTTCACGATCCCCATATCCGCGCAATCGTCTTTATCCCATTGCACCACCACGCGCCCCGGCATGGTCGCGGGCTCCAGCGGCACCACGGAATCCAGTTGCCCCTGGCAAACCACCATCCCTCCCGAATGTTGCCCAAGGTGCCGAGGCAAATCCTGAAATCTCAAACACAATTCGCAGAATTTACGAATCTGCGGATGTTGCAAGTCCAGCCCGGCATCCTGAAACTGCCGCTCCAGCGTGTCGTTAGCGTCCTTGTATTCCCACGCTCCCACCAGTGACGTCAGCCGATTCAACACTTCCGGATCAAATGCAAAAGCTTTTCCAATTTCACGCGCCGCCGAGCGTCCACGATACGTGATGACATTCGCAGTCATGGCCGCGCCAAGTTTTCCGTAGCGTTCATAAACATATTGAATAGCGCGCTCGCGCTGATCGCCGCTCGGAAGATCGAGGTCAATGTCCGGCCACTCGCCCCGCTCCTCCGACAAAAACCGTTCGAACAGCAGCTCCATGCCCACCGGATCCACCGCCGTAATACCCAGCGCATAGCAAACCGCGCTGTTCGCCGCCGAGCCGCGCCCCTGCACCAAAATATTTTGCTGCTCGCAAAACCGAGTAATGTCCCACACAATCAGGAAATAGCCCGCCAAATCGAGCCTTTCTATGACCTCCAGCTCGTGCGCGATTTGTTTGCGCGCACGCTGGTTGTCCGTCCCATAGCGCGCCACCATGCCGTCGTAAGTGCGGTCGCGTAAAAACTGCATCTGCGAGCGCCCATCCGGCACCGGATATATTGGGAACTGGTAGCCCAGATCGTTCAACGTAAATTGCAGCCGCGAAGCCAGCGCCTGCGTGTTGGCGATCGCTTCAGGACGATCCGCAAAAAGTTTCACCATCTCCTCGCCAGATTTCAGGTGGCGTTCCGCGTTGCGTGCCAGCAGCCGCCCCGCGCTGGCCAGCGTGCGGTGATGACGCACACAAGAAAACACATCCAGCACTTCACGCTGCTCCGGCAAAGCATGACAAACCCCGTTGGTCGCCAGCACCGGCAGATTTAATTGCCGCGCGATTTCCAGCGCGCACTGGTTGCGCACCTCTTCATCACGGCAATAATGCCGTTGTAATTCCACATACACATTGCGGCTTCCAAATAATTCACAAAGCTGCTGAACACTGCTCATTGCAGCTTCCATTCCGCCGGACGCCAACGCCCGCGCGAGCGGCCCTTCATCTCCCCCGGTGAGACAAATTAATCCACCCCCATCATTTCCCAGTTGCTCGGCTAATTCCCCGCGCGAGATTTGCCCTTCTCCTTTTTTAGCGCGCAATTTCATGCTCGTGATCAAGCAGCAAATATTTTGATAACCTTTGCGCGACTCCACCAGCAACGGATACCGCCACCCTTCGTCAGACGTGACTTCCGCGCCGATCAGCGCGCGCACACTGGATTTTTTGGCGGCCATATAAAAACGCGGCGCCCCATACATGCCATCGCGATCGAGCACCGCCATCGCTTCCATTTCGCGTTCCGCGCACACGCTGGCCAATTCTTCCGGCAAAGAAGCCCCCGCAAGAAAGCTGAACGCGGAACGTGCATGCAATTCGGTGTACATCAATCGTACATGCCCCTCAGAAACCACCCTTGCTGCCACAAATCGTAATAAATCAGGTACAGCCCGCGCTCGTCGGCAGAATTCGAAGCACGTTTATTTTTTTGTGCGCTCGCTGAAAAACGAACTTCCACATCCCATTCCGCTTGATCCCAGGGGTCCTGCCACCACTCTCCGGAAGTTCGCCAGGGCCCGGAGGCGGCCACGATTTCACCGCGCGCGCCGTAAAAAAATACCCGCACCGGAAGTCCATCGCGCAATTCCACGCGCGCCGGAACGCTGGGGCGTAAAAGACGAAAACCGTTCGCGGGCTTAACCATTCGCGGCACAGCAGAATTCTTTTCCCCCGGTTTGTTCCCCGCTGCAATTCCCTTTTTTCTGCGCCCGCCTGCCGCCTCCTGCGCCAGCCGGAAGCGCTCCATGCGAATCGCATCCGGACGGTGCGTATCCATCAGTTGCGGCGAGCCCACATTCGCATCGCCCACCAGATTCGCGAGCCTCGCCATGGTCAGTTCCAATTTTTCCGGCTCCGGCGAAGCAGGCAGAAATAATCCCCGCTGCGTGGTGCGCACCCGGTCCGCTTCCGCCGCTATCACTATTTTTATAACCGCTGCTGCCGGCGGATCGGACTGCAAGCGCAACCGCACCAATTTCAGCAGCACTTTGGAATCCCGCATGGGCACCGGTAGCGCCAAAGTCTTTTCAAATTTGCGGGGAATCAGTTTGCGCTGATCCGCATGTGCGGAAAGTTGCAGCCCTTTTTCAAACGAGCGCTCCAGATCGAATTCCATTCGAATGCTGCGCGCCGACAACGAGCGCGCCGCCAGCCGTTCGCACAATTGATCCAGCAAACGCCCCAGAACAAAGCTCAGCGATTCCAGTTCCTCCACGGAATCATCCAGCTCCATTTCTTCCTGAAAATTATCCGAAGGCTTGGCCAGCAACAGCGAACGCACCGATGCGCCGCGTGCCAGCGTGTGCAAACATACGCCTTCTTGCCCCAGCCGCTCAGAAAGTCGTATCAACGGCAACGCAGCGAGCCTGCCGCAGCTTTCCACGCCCCAGCGCGTCAATGTTTCTAAAATTTCAGGAGCAGGAAGAAGCGTGTGCACCGGCAGCGCCGCCAGCCGCTTGGCTTCTTCTCCCGACGGGATTAACGTGACGCCCGGCAATCCACGCGACGCCAGAATCGCCACTTCTATATTTTCAGCTACCGCGATGCGCGCGCTTAAACCCAGCCCACAACCGCGTTTCGCAAGTTCATGAGCGATTTTTTCTTCCGTGCCAAATAAACCGCTCAATCCCGCGAGATCCAGAACTATCGTGTCTGCCGCAGTATCTTCCACCCGCGGCGAAACCGACCACCCCAGATCCAGCAGCGCCTCATGCGTGGTTTTCTCCTGCGCCGGCGAACGGTGCCGAATTTCCACACCCGTAAATTGCGCCGCTTGCGATTTCGCCATCCCCAATTCGATTCCCAATTGCGCCGCGTGTCGATTGGCCGCCACCACACTCCACAACGGCGGCGTACCGTCCACAATCGCCACCGCGCGCTCGCGAAGCGCAGCCTCGCCGCGCACCA
>DATNKL010000095.1:0-16018 GCA_035603415.1 Candidatus Acidiferrales bacterium | reverse complement strand
GCACCCGCCGGTGAAGGCGCAGTGGCGGTTGGAGCCGCACTGCAGCTGAGCGGCGCGCCGACGAGTATTGTGGTTGCTGTGCTGGCCTTGGGGCTAACCGCGGCGCAAGGGTAAACGCGATCGCGGAAGGTGCTGACGATGCCAAACAGTTCATAGTGGCCCCATCCCGGATCTACCGCGAGTTTGGCGACGAGATCCGGCGCTTTATTTACGGTGTAACCGGTGGGATCGAACGCGTTGTAAAGGCCGCCACTGTTTCCAGGGGCGTTGACGAAGAAGTTCTGCGAAGTTGCACCCGCCGCATTGGTGAAGGTGCTGAAGCCTCTGCCGCCGACAGTCGCTTGGGGACCTTCGATCGAGATGCCCACAGCAAGTTTGTTGTTAAGCAGGCTTTGCACGACGCGGAAACCGTAGGCGCGTTGCCATGTGAAGCCCACCACATATTGCGGGTCGATGATCAACGGCAAAGCTTCCTGCCGGTTCTGAATGCCCTTTTTATTTTCGGTCGCGAGTGACCACATTTGTCCGCCGGTGATGGACAAGCCACTGTCGAAGGCGACTTGAGCCCAGATTTGTCTTTGGCGGAATACGTAGCTGTTGGTCTGGCGATTATTCGAAGTGGTGCCAGCTCCGAGGAAATCGGCTTCGAAGTATCCGGTGACCTTTGTCGGACCGATGTTGGTCTCCACCAGCACGGTTGGACGGCTCTGCCTGGCAGTAAAGTTAAACTCCGACACTCTGCTCAGCGAGTTGCCGCTGAAGGGGATACTGTTAAAGGGCGTGTTGATATCGGCGCTGGTAGCGCGGGTACGAAAAACCGTTTCTGCCGCGATGAATCCACCAGGCGTTAAAGTCACACCTTTGTAACGAATGGAGCCGGGGCCGTCTTCTGTCGGCTTGGACTTGGGGTCCTTGGGTTCGGAAGCTTGTTGAGTCACGATGGGGTCACCCGCACTGTTGGCGGCGACAGCATTGCTGCTGATCGCCGCGGAGGCTGATCTGGCCGCAGCGCTGGTGGTGACTGCTTCGCTGGCTTTTGCGTTAGCTTCATTAGTACGCGAATTCGCCGCGGCAGCCGCTTCGCGAGCTTCCTCAATCTGACGATCGCGCTTGGCGAGCTGTTCTTTCAGCAATTGCAACTGTTCCTGTTGCGATTGCAGAGTTTGACGCAGCTCTTCAATCTCAGCAGCAATGGCCGAATCCGATTTATCGGATTTCGCGGCTTCCTTGGCTTTCTCCGATGGTGCGTTCTTGGCCGGGGTCGAATCGGCGTCTTTCGGTGAATCAGCGAATGCTATTCCCGACGTGAGGAATAGAGATAGTGTTAGTGCCGCCAGTTTTTTCATTGCCTCTCTCTTTAGATCTAAATTCAAGATGTACCGGAGTAATCTGTCGCGTGGCAGAGAACGGTAAAGGCTCCGTCTTACGGTTGCGTGAATCCGATGTGAATATCCTGTAACACAGCGGCTTAACTTCGATTTAAACCGCAGTGGGAATGGGAGTTACGAAAATTTTAGATGAGTTCAACAGCACGCGAACAAGCGGAAAGGGGACTGCTGATGCATGGGAACCATGACCACCTGACGGGGCCAAGCATCCATTTTCGTAGCGTCCGAGCGACGGGCCTCTAACCTTCTGCACCAAGAAACAGGTTATTTCGGTCCCGACATGGTAAAGGCGAGCACAATCTGCGTCAAGCGATATTGGTATTGGGCGTCGGTGCCTTCAATGTCGGCTTCGGTTTTTTGCAAAACGGCCTGGCTGAATTCCACGATGGAGCTGAGCCCCAAGTTGTAGCGAGATTGTGCCAGGTCAAAGGCCAGGTTGGCCTGCTCGCGGAGCTGCCTGGTGACGGAGAGGCGTTCGTAGGCACGGTTGGTGTCTTGCCACGCGTTACGAACATCGCGGGCAATGTTATTCCTTTCGTCCGACAGGCGCTGGCGATTTGCTTCTGTTTGGAAATCCGCGGCTTTGGCGCGCGCGTCAAACAGGAAACCGTTGAAAAGCGGAAGATTAATATTCACGCCGGCTGCGCCGTACCAGTTGGTTAGCGGTTGGCCGCTGCGTACGGGGGTCACTCCGGCGGCGGCGAGGGCGCTGATGGTTGGTTTTTTTAAGTCATGCTCGGCACTGGCGAATTTTTCCGCGGCGGCCACCTGGTCGGTCAAGGCCTGGACTTCTGGACGCTGTTGCAACGCTTGCATGACCAGGGGATTTACGTCGGGCGCGGGAGGAGCGGTTTCTTTGATTTCTTCGACGGGCTCAAGATTTTGCTGGTCCTGATAACCGAGAATGGCGGATAAGGAGTTCAGGGCAGCCTCGTAATTATTGACGGCCTCCAGCAGGAGCAGGCGGCCACGGGCCAGATCCACGTTGGCGAAGCTCAAATCGATGTCGGACTTCAGTTTTGCGCCGGTCAGGGCCTGAATTTTGTCCACGAAAGTTTGGCGAGTATTGACTGTTTCCTGGGCCACGGTGACCAGGGCTTTGGTCTCGAGGGCGTTAAAAAAGGCCTGGTCGACGGCGAGGATTATCTGGGCTGAGGTGGCTTGGGCCAGCATGTCCTCGGCCTTGGCTTGATATTCCGAACTGGCCAGAAGCTTGTTGGTGCGTCCGAAATCGGTGATCAACTGGCTGACGGTTACCCCCGAAGCCACGCGGGGAAAAATAATGGGATTGTTTAATGCTCCCGCGGTTATGCGACTGCCGGCATGGGAGTCAGCGGCGGTGACACTTAGATAAGCGTTGGGCATCAGGGCGGAGCGGAATTCACGCACATTTTGTTGAGAGACTAGCGCCTGCAGTTTGCCGATGCTGATTTGCGGATTGCGTTTGAGCGCAAGGTCCTCGGCTTCCTTCAGAGTCAAGGGTGGGCCCGCGACATGGGCCGCTAAGGCGTTGGCGGCTTGAGACGACTCTGGGACGCTTTGTTGCGATGGCGGTGGTTGCGGCGGGGGAATCGACTGTGGCGGCCGGACCTGCGCTTGTGCGCTGATGCAGCCAAGAATTGCGATCGCGACGGGTAAGTATAGGCGGGTTCTCACGCGAGACTCTCTTCGGGAATTTGTTTGTCGTTGCGGTGCGCCAGAATGTACGCGGCGGGAACGAGGTAAACAGTGACCACCACGGAAACGAGTAGTCCGCCGATGATGGCGCGCGCCAGCGGCGCATAGGCTTCCGAGCCGGTGCCGAGCTTGAGCGCCATGGGAATCAATCCCAGGATGGTGGCGAGCGAGGTCATCAGGATGGGCCGGAGGCGCACGCGACAGGCCATGCCCACGGCCTCACGCAGCGGCTTCCCTTGCTCTCGCAAGGTGCGCGTGAATTCCACGATCAGAATACTGTTGGATACCACGATGCCGACCATCATTACCACGCCCATCAGGGACATTACGTTGAGAGTGGTGCCGGTGGCCAGCAACAGGACGATTACGCCGGTGATTCCCGGAGGAATGGCCAACAAAATCACGAAGGGATCAATGAAGGATTGAAATTGGGCTACGAGGATCAGGAAGACCAAGACCACCGAAAGAATGAGGCCGAATCCAAAACTGGTGAAAGATTGATTCATGCCCTGGACGGAGCCGCGCAGATCGACGTGCACGCCTTCGGGGAGCTGCGCGTCTTTTAAAACTTTCTGAATGCCCTTGGTGACCCCGCCGAGGTTTTCCTTGGCCGGCGCGACATATAAATCAATTACGCGACGAAGCTGGTAGTGATCCACTTCGGTGGGAGACTCGATGGGCGTCAGCTTTACTACAGAATCGAGAGGGGTTGAATTTTTTCCGTTGGGAGAACGCAGCGGAATTTGTTTCAGATCGTTGAGAGACTTAACCTGGTTTTCGCGGTACTGCACGGTGAGCAGGTAATCATTTCCGCTGCGCGGGTCGACCCAATAGCTGGGAGCGATCATTCCGTTGGAATTCAACGCGGTGATGACGTTATCCACGACCTCTTTCTGATCCAGGCCTAACATGCTGGCGCGCTGACGGTCCACGTCCAAACGCATTGCCGGATAATCGAGATCTTGCGGAATCAGCAGGTCGTTCACACCTTTGACTTCGCGAATCTTGGCAGCCAGATCCAAAGCGGTGCGATAAGTTTTCTGAAGATCTGAGCCGCTCACTTGCACGTCCACGGGAGCAGGCAAGCCAAAGTTGAGCACGGCATCGACCAAGCCACCAGATTGGAAATAGGTCGCGACTTCGGGAATGTCCTGAGCCAGGCGTTTGCGCACGCGGTCCATGTATTCATAGCTGCCGATTTTGTGATTCTCTTTCAGACTGACTTGAATGAAGGCGGTATTTTGCCCGGAATTGCTGGTGTACATCGCGGAGAAGTCCGGGGTGATGCCGATGTTCGAGACGATCATGCCCAGTTCATCGCGCGGGACGATGGTGCGGATTTCGTCCTCAATTCTGGACACATATTTTTCGGTTAATTCGATGCGCAGTCCGGGAGGCGCTTTCAAATTAATCACGAACTGGCCGGGGTCGGTACGCGGGAAGAAGGAAACGCCGAGTAACGGGTAAAGCGCCAGGCTCAACAGGAACACGCCCATCAGCCCTACCACGGTCGCGACCGGACGAGCCACCGACAACGCCAGCGTGCGGTCGTATTTGCCGAGCATCCGCTCGAAATAAAAATCGAACTTTTCGACGATGCGCCCGAACGTGGAAACTTTATCGCCGTGTATTTCTTCGTCGGCTTCATGGCGACCCATTAATTTTGCGCAATACAGGGGCACGACGGTCATGGCTACCAGGTAGGAAGCGGCGAGGGATAGAACTACAGCCAGAGCTAAAGCGGTGAACAGGAATTGACTGACGCCGCTCAAGAAAGTGACCGGGAAAAATACGATCATGGTGGTGAAGGTGGCGGCCAGCACGGGCATGGCGACTTCTTTTCCACCCAATTCCGCAGCGGTCGCGGGAACTTCTCCCATTTCCAAATGGCGGAAAATATTTTCGAGGACGACTACGGAGTTATCGATCAAGCGCGAAAAGGCCAGCGCCAAGCCGCCGAGCACCATGGTGTTGACCGTGCCTCCGCCTGCGGAGATGGCCATGAAGGCTGCAAGCGCAGACAAGGGAATGGACAGCATGACCGCGATGGTGGCGCGCACGCTGCCCAGAAATAAGAGGATCATGACGGCGGTGAGCACGATGCCAATGCCGCCTTCATGCAACAGGTTGTCGATGGCTTTTTTTACGAAGAGCGATTGATCGAAGACGACGGCAGTTTTCAGATTCTTGGGGATATCCGTCAAAGTTTTGACCGCTCCCTTGATGCCGTTAACCACCGCGATAGTATTGGTGTCTCCTCCTTGCTTAAGCACCGGCAAGTAAACGGATTTCTGGCCGTCGATGCGCACCACGTTGGTTTGAATCTGTTGCGCGTCCTGCGCGGAACCGACGTCTGCCACCATCACGGAAGCGCCGGACAGCGTTTTCAGTGGCACGGTGTTGATTTCTTTGGTAGAGGGCAGCTGGCTGTTGGTGTACAGGTTGTAATCGAGATTGCCGATGCGGACATCGCCGGCGGGCAGAATCAAATTGCTGTTGTTCACGGCGCGGACGACGTCCATGAGGCTGAGCTGGTTGGCCTGGAGTTTCAGCGGATCCACGTACACCATAATTTGGCGATAACGTCCGCCAAAGGGTTGCGGCACGGATGCGCCGGGAACATTGGCGACCTGGTTGCGCACGTTGTACTGGCCGAGGTCGCGCAACTGCGTCTCGTTGAGACCTTCTCCTTTTAGGGTAATCAGGCAAACGGGCAGGCTGGAGGCGTCGAATTGCAGAACTACCGGCGGCAGTGTTCCGGGAGGAAGCCTGCGAAGATCGGCCATGGCCAAATTGGAAATGGCGCCGGCGGCGGCGGCGGGGTCCATGCCGGCTTGAAAATAAATTTTGATGAGGCTCACGCCGGGCAAGGAGCGCGATTCAATGTGATCGACGCCGCTGGCCAAAGTAAAAAATCGTTCGAACGGGCCGGTAATGTCGCTTTCAATTTGTTCCGGTGGCATGCCGCTAAAAAATGTAGCGACGACAACGACTGGAATCCTGATGGGCGGAAAGAGGTCCACGGGCATGCGCGCTACGGTGGTGGTGCCGATGATGGCGATCATCAAGCACAGAACAATAATGAGATAGGGATACTTAATGGCGAAGCGGGACATTAGGTGGCGGTCTCCGTGCGTTTGCCGCTCACGTCTTTGGGTTGCACTTTTTGTCCGGGATGGAATTGGCTGCGGCCGCCAATGACCACCCGGTCGCCTTCGGACACACCGCTCAGGACTTGCACGTAGGCTTCGCCTTCGAAGCCCAATTTAATTTTTCGCTCTTCGATCTCGTTGTTTTTATTCACCAGCAGCACCGTGGCTTCGTTGTTATCTCGGGCCACGGCTTCCAGCGGAACGCAAAGTTCGTTGGCGTTTTTTGCCAGCGACAAGGTGGCCTCCGCGTACATTCCGGGAATCAGGCGGCCGTCCTGATTGGCAAAATCGATTTCGGTTTCCATGGTGCGGGTTTGCCGGTCCAGGGAATCTGAAAAGCGCGAAACCTTTCCTGCGAAATCCTGATTCAGAGCTTGTATGTGCGCTTTTACCGGATCGCCGAGATGAATCTGCGAGGCTGCCGATTCGGGAACCGGCAGGACTAACCGCAGTTTCGACACTTCAGCTAAGCGCACGACCGGTCCGGCCCCGCTGCTCGCGGACGTGCCGCCCTGAATCAGCGCGCCGGTATCGGCCAGCCGCGCGGTGATGACGCCCGCGAATGGTGCGGTGATGCGCGAATAGTTGGCCAATGCGTAGTACTGCTTTTGATTTGCTTGTGCCACTTCGAGCTGTTGACGCGCGGCGGAGAGTTGGGCTTCGGCGCTGGCTACCTGGGCCTCGGCTTCAAGATCCTTGGCTTGTGAGTCGTCGATTTCCTGTTGGGCCACGAGGCCAGTTCGCGCATCGGAAGCTTGCTTCAGGCGCGCGTAACCGGAGTGCGCAGCGGCGTGAGCAGATTGCGCACGGATTACGTCGCTCTGCGCGCGGCGGATTTCTTCTTCGGAGCGGCGAACAGCGGCATCCGCGCCGGAAAGCTCCGCGGCCAGTTCGGGGACCTCCAGCACCGCGAGCACTTGACCTTCTTTTACGTGGTCGCCGACGTCGACATTGATATTCCGAATGTAACCGGCAACTTTGGCGTGCACTTCCACGTCCTGGAAAGGCTTGAACTCTCCCGCGATAGTCAGAGTATTGCCAAGCGGTCTTCGTTCAACGCGCACCACGGCAGCTTCCGCGATATTGGCGCCGCGTTCAGGATGAGCGGGATCATCAGCTTCACTGGGAGTTCGGCCCATCCATCGCCAGGCAAGCAAAACGACGACAGCTACCGCTCCTATCGTTATCCATAAAGTTTTCTTGGTCATGCAACATTCCTTAGAAGTTCGCCGGCGGGAATTGTTCGCGTAGGCAGCTTCGATGATCCGAAAACGCTGGACAGGACCGCGCTATCAAACAGCAACTACCCGAGGGAGTATTGAAACTTGCGGACTAAACTGCTGGAGGGGGCCGGAACCACAGATCGGAGCACACTAACTCGAAAGCGCGCGCAGGGTCCGCGGAAACTTCGGTGACTCGACTAACAATTGGATTCGCGGGAGAATCCAACCAGCTCAACACCGTTGCGACGGACAGTGCGAGAAGTTTGCGCGCATCCGTCGGGCTAAAATGCTGCAGCTCGGAGGAGCCTACCGTGGCGCGGTAGCTCAAGCTGTGGTGAACATTTAGAATACTTGAAGACGGGGTCAATGCAAGGTAGGGGTTGTATAGAAACAGAATGGCGAGCGTTACACACACAAATACCGTGAGCCGACGCTTCAAACCTGATTCGTGAACCAAGTGCACTTTTTCTCGCCTTCTCCGAACAATAGTAGGAAGTCTACGAGCGGTCAATAGATGCCTGACGGAAATTTCCTGACGTGGGCCTGTGCGCATTTGAATAGCGAGGGTTAGATTCGCTCCCTTAGCGGCATAAGTCCATTTATAACTTAGAGTTACAGCGCCTACTGATTTTAAGAGACTAACATTGCGGTTGTAACAATCCTGTAACACAAGCCAGCCACACTGACATGCTTCTAATCTCAATCCCGGACGTGTGGAGAAAAAACGCATGAAGCGACTCGCACCACTCTTCTTCGCTGTTCTTGCGCTCGCCGCAATCGGCGTGGCCCAAGGCGCGCTTTCCATCAATGGCGCTGGCGCCACGTTTCCTTATCCCATGTATTCAAAATGGTTCGATGAATATCACAAGAAAAGTCCCGACCTTCAGATCAATTATCAGTCCATCGGCTCCGGCGGCGGCATCAAACAGGTGACCGAAGGCACGGTCGATTTCGGCGCTTCGGACGGTCCGATGAATGATGAACAGCTGAAAGCGTTTCAGGACAAGCACGGCTTTTCGATTCTGCACTTTCCCACCGTTCTGGGCGCGGATGTGCCTACTTACAATATTTCTGGTGTGACTGGGGAGTTGAACTTCACACCCGAAGCAATCGCGGCGATTTTCCTGGGCAAGGTTACCAAGTGGAATGACCCGCTCATCGCGGGCGCGAACAAAGGAGTGAATCTCCCCGGAAGCGAAATCGTAGTAGTACACCGCTCGGACGGCAGCGGCACGACTTACATCTGGACAGACTATCTGTCCAAGGTCAGCGATGAATGGAAAAACAAAGTGGGCAAAGGCACTTCGGTGAATTGGCCGGTGGGCCTGGGCGGCAAAGGCAATGAGGGTGTCGCTGGACTGATCAAGCAAACGCCAAATGCGTTTGGCTACGTTGAGCTGATCTACGCGATACAGAACAATATGCCGTACGGCAAGGTCAAGAATTCGTCCGGACAATTCATCAAGGCGGATCTCGCGGGCGTGACGGCCGCGGCTGCCGGCGCGGCGAAAAATATGCCGGATGATTTCCGCGTTTCCATTACCGATGCTCCGGGGAAAACCGCGTACCCTATTTCGAGCTTCACATGGTTGCTCATTCCGTCCAAGTTTTCCGACGGCTCCAAGCGCGACGCCATCAAGGGTTTCCTCAAATGGATGCTGACCGACGGACAGAATGAGACGGAGGCACTTTCCTACGCGAAGCTCCCGAAGGAAGTAGTCGCCAAAGAAGCGAAAGCCCTGGGTAACATTCAGTAAGCACGATTCCAAGCACTGATGGCTACCACAACCACAACCGTCCCGAGCGCGGGCCCCTTCACGGGCTCGCGTTCGTTCATCAGCCGGCTGCGCGATGGCGACGAGATCGCCCGGCTGATAACTTTTATTTTTGCGGGCTCGGTGGTGCTCATTACCTTGCTGCTGGTTTATGAATTGTGGCGGGAGTCGTATTTACCGCGGCATAAATTTGGATTTGGATTTTTTGTAACTTCCGTTTGGGATCCGATTTTTGACAAGTTCGGCGCGCTACCGTTTATTTATGGAACGCTGGTGACTGCGGGTGTTGCGCTGTTGATAGCCGTGCCGTTGGGGATTGGCGCAGCGATTTTTCTGGCGGAACTGGCTCCCGCGCGCGTCTCCGATACGCTGCAGTTTTTTATCGATCTGCTCGCGGCGGTACCCAGTGTGATTTATGGTTTGCTGGGGGTTTTTGTCGTTATTCCGGTGATGCGGCAATATATTCAGCCTACGCTCAAGAGTTCTCTCGGTTTTCTTCCATTTTTCCAGGGTCCGGCATACGGCGTGGGCTTTCTTACCGCGGGGATCGTTCTGGCGATTATGGTGATCCCGTACATCATTTCCGTTTCGCGCGAAGTATTGATCTCCGTGCCGCGTGATCAGCGCGAAGCGGCGCTGGCACTGGGGGCCACGCGTTGGGAATCCACCTGGAAAGTTGTTTTGCCCTTCGCGCGCACCGGAATTATGGGTTCGATATTCCTGGCATTAGCCCGCGCGCTGGGAGAAACCATGGCAGTGACCATGGTGATCGGCAATACGCCGACGATCAGCGCATCGCTTTTCTCGCCCGGATATTCCATCGCCGCGGTCATCGCCAATGAATTCACCGAAGCCACGGGTGATCTTTATTTGCAATCGCTGATTGAGCTTGGGTTGGTTCTGTTCCTGCTTACATTTCTCTTGAACGGCCTGGCGCGCCTGCTCATCGTGGTTACTTCGCAGCGCGGCAGCGAAATGGGGCAAGCGTGAGCAACCGTCTGCGATGGCGCAAATTTGTCAGCCACTTCATGCTGACGATGACCGGACTGTGCGCGCTCGTGGCCGTGGCGGTTTTGTTTTTTATTCTCGGTTACCTGGTCTATCACGGTGGAACGTCCGTCAGCTGGAATTTCTTTACCAAACTACCGGCGCCGGTCGGCGAGGTTGGCGGCGGCATGGCTAACGCCATCGTCGGAAGCGCCAAACTTCTGTTGCTAGCTACTCTGCTGGGAGTTCCCATCGGGTTTTTCGGTGCTATTTACCTGGCGGAATTCAGCGGTGGCACGGTCGCTTTTGTGGTGCGCTATGCCGCGGATTTGTTGAATGGCGTGCCATCGATCGTAATCGGGATTTTTGCGTACAGCCTGGTGGTGCTGCCGTTCAAACATTTTTCCACGTTGGCCGGCGGCTTTGCTTTGGGGTTGATGATGATTCCGATCACTTTGCGGAGCACCGAAGAATTCTTGCGCGCCGTGCCGCGTGCGTTGCGCGAAGGCGCCATGGCGTTGGGCGCAAGCCGGTGGAAAACGATTGCATCCGTAGTGGTCCCCGCCGCCTATCGTGGAATATTGACAGCTATTTTGCTGGCGTTTGCGCGGGTTGCCGGCGAAACCGCGCCGCTGCTATTCACGGCATTCGGGAATCGCTTCTGGAGTCCCGGCTGGGATCAGCCTACGGCGTCGCTGCCGGTAATGATTTTTACTTATGCTATCGCGCCGTATGACGACTGGCATCGCCAAGCGTGGGCTGCGGGCCTTGTACTGCTTGGCTTGATCCTGATTATTAATATTGTTGCGCGGGTCATTCTCTCCCGTGGCGTTGCTGTTCCGAGGACCTAATCATGGCTTCTGTGAGGTCGGCAGTGTCCGTAAAAATTACACCACCGTTTTCAGCTCCATCGGGTCGCGAACCACAAACGCCGTTGGTCATGCGCATGACTATCTCGAAGGTCAATTTTTACTACGGCCCCAAGCAGGTGTTGTTCGACATCAGCCTGAATATCGCTTCGAACAAACTGACTTCGCTGATTGGTCCTTCCGGCTGCGGCAAATCGACGTTGCTCCGCACTTTGAATCGCATGCACGAGACGGTGCGCAGCTCGAGGCTCGAGGGCGAAATTCTGATCGATAATCAAAATATTCTGGCGCAGGATGTAACGGCGCTGCGACGCCGGGTGGGCATGGTATTCCAGCGGCCCAATCCGTTTCCAAAATCGATCTTTGATAATGTGGCTTACGGACTGCGCATCAATGGCGTCAAAGGATCTATCCACGACGCGGTGGAGAAGAGTCTGCGCCACGCTGCGCTGTGGGACGAAGTGAAGGACCAGCTGCACAAGTCGGCGTACGAGCTTTCTGGCGGGCAGCAACAGCGGCTGTGCATTGCGCGCGCGCTGGCGGTCGAGCCTGAGGTGTTGTTGCTGGACGAGCCTTGTTCGGCGCTGGATCCGATCAGCACCGCGAAGATCGAAGAACTGCTGGTGCAATTGAGGGATCTCTGCACCATCGTGATTGTCACGCACAATATGCAACAAGCCGCGCGCGTCAGCGACTTCACCGCATTTCTGCTTACCGGCCAATTGATTGAATTCAGTCCGACGCCGCAGCTCTTCACCACGCCGAGCGATGCGCGAACGGAAGCGTACATCACCGGGCGCTTCGGCTGAGATTTAGAACTGAACTGCACTGCAGCATGCGGCGAAGTATTATAGTTTTGCCCGAGAGGACGCATGGAACGCCATTTCGAAAGAGATTTGAACGATTTGAAAGAGCGGCTGCTCTGGATGGGCAGCCTGGCGGAGCGCGCGGTGCACCAGGCGGTGCACTCCGTGCTGGACTCCGATGAGCAGCTTGCGAACCGCGTGCTCGCCGAAGAAGACGCCATTAATGAATTGCAGATTGAAGTGGACGACCGGGTCGTGCAGTTGCTGGCGCTGCACCAGTTGATGGCTGTGGATTTGCGATTTGTGCTGGCGGTTTCGCGCATAAACAACGATCTGGAGCGAATTGGGGATCAGGGGGTAAATATCGCGCAAGGTTCGTTGCGGATTTTGCGTCACCCGCGCGTAAAACCCTATGTCGATTTGCCGCGCATGAGCGAGTTGGTTGAGGAGATGGTGCGTAATGCGCTTAACGCGGTGGTGCGCCGCGATGTGGAGCTGGCACAGAGGGTATTGGCCAGTGACGACCAGGTCGATAATTTTCGCGACCAGATTTTTCGCGAATTGCTTACTTACATGATGGGGGACTCCAGTGTGGTGTTCCCGGCCTTTGAACTGATCCTGGTGGCGAAGAATCTGGAGCGTATTGGGGACCACGCCACCAATATCGCGGAAGACGTGATTTACATCGTGCAGGGGCAGGATGTGCGGCATCCTACTGTGGACCGCCGCTAATTTGTCGCTAGTCTAGAGTTGATGTCGCTGCTGAGTATCGCGTCTGGTGAAAAGCAACAGAGCGATTAGGACGCTGGCAGCGCTGATTGCTGCTCCAATGGTGCGATCTGGCGTTCGAATGAAGCTCGCCACTACATGTGATGATCCGGCGGCCAGCGGCAGGGTGATCTGGGCTGTTTCCCCTGTTTGCTCTGGAACTACGGCGGTTCCATTCACCTGCACACGCCATGCGGGATAGTCCAGAAGCCGCAGCTTTAGGAGCGAAGGTTCGCGCGTCGTAACGCGAATTTCTTTTCTCTCAGCGGTCCAGCTCTTTACCGTAACGTCGGCATCGGATGCGAGTGCTGCTCCCATTTCCGCTTCTGCTTCCGGCGTCGCCCGCGTAACCGTTACTTTTTCTGACTTCTCTGGCAACAACGAGTGGTCATCTCCTTGCGGGTCATACTCGTCCACGCCTTCAAAGCCTTGATCGTTTTGCAGGGCCGCCAACAGAACTGGAACGTCTTCGGAGTCCCACCACGTGCGACGCACCATATCGGTCGCCGTGCATGCCAGGATAGCCAGCAGCGCAACGATCGTCGAGGCCGCTCTATATCCGCGCATGCGTTGGTGAACTATCGCGCCAGAGACGAAACATGCAAAGGGAATCGCCAGAATAGACATCCAGCGCCATGGAAATTGCACGAAACGCAGCTTGGGAAGCACGATCCAGAAAATATTGCTTACACGCGTCATCAGGAATGCGGCCATCAGCGATAGCGCGAGCAACGCGCTCCAGAGACTTTTAGGGAGTGGACCGGCAGTGGAACGGTCTCGTGGAAAACTCAACGCCGCAAATACGGCGGTCAATACCATCATCAGGACTGCAGCGTGGGACGCGATGCGATTGAAAGCGTTGTGTTCGGCATCGCCAATCACGGCGTATAAAAAGTTCTGTGAAGGCTGTAAGCCGGACGCCAGCGCCAGGGAAATATTCACCCAGCTTTGCTCGTACGCAGCGGGCACGAGATAAAAAGCTGCTACGCCAAAACCCAACGCCAGCGCCGCGGCACCGTGCAATAACGGTCGCCACGATTGTTGTGTCATGGCGGTCCACGCGAATAAGAAGGCCAGGCTATAGCTGGCGACCACGCCAGCAGGCGCGTTCGCGAGCCAAACGACTGCAAACGTAATCGCCAGAAATATAATCGAACGCGGAGCTGAGCGAGTCGGCGATTCCAGGAGGCCTGCTACTTCCGCGGCGGCCAAAAACAGTAGCGGGAAAAAAGCCAGTGCGAGTAGTTCGGCGAAATCGCTGCGGATGTACACGATGAGCAGCGCATAGGGATTCGCGGCATAACAAACGGCGCAAACCAGCGCACCACGTGGCGGGAATACATGCTGCCCTAGCGCAAAGGCGCACAATCCCGCCAGGGTCTGCGTTAAAACGATAAACACGGCCGGCACGAATATCCACCGCACCACTAATCCAAGCGCGGCCCCGAACATCCAGGAAATTGGGGGGTAGAAAATAAATCGCGGCTCGCCAAATCCGTGATTCGCTCCATCCGTCCATCGTGGCAACAGGATTCCGTTACGCCATTGAGCTGCGGCATCCATCCAGGACGCCACGTGAAACGAGAAGTCGTGGCCGGAAGCATTTCCCTTCCAAAAAAACGGGGAAATAATTACTAGCGCGGTGGCCAGCGAAAGCGCCAATGCAAATAGCCAAACACGCTTGGTACTTACAGTTGAATTTGCGGCGCTAGTCTCTGCGGAAGAAACTGTCATGCGAGGATCATGGATTTGTCTGTGAAAGCACCGGTGATAAACAGAGTATACGAAACGTGATTACGTCAGTGTGCTTCTGAGCGGTCGTTCTTATAAACCACGCCTTCTTTCATTACGAATAGCACATGTTCCGTCTGGCGAATATCCTGCAGCGGATTCCCGGGGACCGCAACGATGTCAGCCGACTTGCCGGCTTCCAGCGAACCGATTTTGTCGGCGAGTCCCAGCAACTCGGCATCAACCGACGTTCCGGCTCGCAACGCGTCGACCGGCTTCATACCCAGATCCACCATCTGATGAAACTCTTCGGCATTGCGGCCGTGCGGATAAACCGCCGCATCCGTGCCCAGTCCAATTTTAATGTTCTTAGCGAGAGCTTTCTGGAATGTTTTATGCAAAGAGGCCGCAGCCTGCTCGGTTTTCGCGCGGAACGCGGGGGGAATATACATGCCCGACTGCATCTGTTCCGACAAGCCTTGCAAGGCCATCAAGGTGGGCACGTAGTAGGTGCCATGCTGCTTCATCATGTCCAGCGCTTCATCATCGAGGAACGAGCCGTGCTCGATGGAATCCACGCCTGCGCGAATGGCGCGCTTGGCCGCTTCCGCTCCATGAGCGTGCGCGGCTACTTTTCGTTTCAGCGCATGGGCCTCATCGATTAGCGCGTTTAATTCCTCTTGCGTGAGTTGTGGCGTGTCCACGTCGTCGGCCAGGGAAAGTACACCACCCGAGGCGCAGGTTTTAATAATGTCAGCGCCATATTTGTGCGCCAGGCGCACCGCGTAGCGCACCTGGTCCGGGCCATTAGCGACTCCTTGCTCCGGTCCCGTTTCATTTCCAAACGCGCCGGAGCGGTAGCCGGTTTCGTCGCAGTGTCCTCCGGTAGCACCGATTGCATGGACAGAGACCAGCATGCGCGGCCCCGGCACTTCGCCATTGCGAATGGCATTGCGCAGCCCAATATCAATGAAGTCACGCGAGCCGACATCGCGCACGGTCGTAAATCCGGCCATCAACGTAACTTTGGCGTTGGCGATGGAATCCAGGGTCCGCTCGGCAATGGTTTTTTGCAGTCTGTCCAACGCCGCCTGCTTGTAGTCGGTGGTGTACATCGCGGTGAGATGCGTATGGGCGTCGATAAATCCCGGCAAGAGTGTCGCATCTCCGAGATCGATTACTTCCGCTCCGGCGGGCACGGTGGCATGCGCGCCGGCGGCGGAAATTTTTCCGCCGGTCACAATTACTAGGCCGGGCGTGACCAAGGAATTGCTCATGCCATCGAAGAGCCTGACGGCCTTCAGCACTACCGTTCTTGATTCAGGCGTTTTTGTTTCGGGAGTCTTGCTATCAGGCTTCTGCGCTTGTCCGTAGGCCTGTGGCACAGCCATGCATGCCACCAGAAATAGTCGAATTGTGCTGCGTATCACACTTGTCTCCTGTTCCGCGGCCAGAGCACGATAACTTGCTGCCATTAAATGTCAAGGACTCTAGTATCGTTTGTTGAACCTCTTTGATAGTGTCCCCTCCAGCCCCCATTAGAAATGTCCCCTACACTGCGACCTCCTGAGGAGGTCCGGTTGAAGAGGACAGCGATGAGCACGAGAGAACTTCGCCGAGCAGAGGTTCTGGGGCGAGTGAA
>DATNKL010000161.1:0-5008 GCA_035603415.1 Candidatus Acidiferrales bacterium | reverse complement strand
GTGCACGCACCAGGGAGATCCCAACCTCTTAGCCACGAAATCACCATGGACGATATGCGCGCGATGAGAGCCGAGCCAGGTGTGCTTGAGGTGGCGGGAACGCGCGAACTGCCCATGGCCGTGGTAGTAAGCGGAGTCGAACGGCCGGTAAATTTAATTGGGGTAACGCAAGGTTTCCAGACCATCCGTCGGCTGATTATTTATCGCGGACGTTATTTCGATTCCGAGGATATGGACACGCGCGGGAAAGTCTGCCTTATCACCAAGGAACTGTCCGAGCGCGTGTTCGGATTGGAAAATCCCATCGGGCGCCCGATTCGCATGGGCGAACTGACGTTTACAGTCATCGGAGTTTTTCGCGAGCGCGTTGCTACCTTCGGGCTATCTGAAATTCAAAAAGAATCGGTAATCATTCCGCTGGGTTTGATGAAGTACTACACCGGCGAAGATGTTTTGCGCGTGCTGTATGCGCAGGCCGTGAGTCCCGAAGCGGTGGCCAGCGTCGAACGCGAAATGACCCAATTGTTAAAAAGCAGGCATCCTCTGGATGCGGAATACGACGTGCAAACGCTCGTGGCCATCTTGGGTGCGGCGCGGACCATTTCGCTGGCCTTAACAGTCGTGCTGTTGGTCATTGCCGCCATCGCGCTTTTAATTAGCGGCATCGGCATCATGAACATCATGCTCGTGACCGTTAAAGAGCGCACCCGCGAGATCGGTATTCGCAAGGCCATCGGCGCGGCCTACAAAGAAATTCTCTATCAATTCTTGATTGAAGCGTTTTTGATCAGCGGCGGCGGCGCCGTGTTGGGCATTTTGATCGGCTTGGCCATCCCGGTAGGCATTCAGCCCCTGATACCGGGGAATTTGCGCGTGCCTGTTTCTGGCACTAGCGTAATCGTAGCGTTCGTGGTGTCGTGCTCGACTGGCCTTTTCTTCGGATATTTGCCGGCTAGCCAGGCGGCCAAGCTACAGCCAATCGAATCGTTGCGGTATGAGTGACGGCCTGCGATTTGAAAAAGGGCCATTAAAAAAAGCTGTGTGATGTGCCAACGAGGTGCGAATGTGACTCAACGAAATAGTCTGCCTAAGCGTGCCGGCACCGCGATTCGGATGTGCGCGATTGTCGCACTGGGGCTATTCGGAGTTGCTGTCTGCTACGCACAAAGCGCGGCTAACGAGAGAACTACCCTGGCCATCAGCAACCGCACGCAGCAAACTGTGGGCGATTCCGCGCCACAATCAACACCAACGCAAAATGTTCCCGCCCTTACGCTCCGACGTGCCATTGAACTCGCGCTGCAAAATAGCAAAGATCTCCAATTAGCAAAAATTCAGTCGCGATTGTCCGATCATTCCGCGCTCATCACCAAAGCGGAGTTCATGCCGAATTTGTATGCCGGTTCGGGCGCGGGATATACCAACGGAATTCCTGAAACGCCCGGTGGCCGCGCTCCGGCTATTTTTAATGTGACCTATGGGCAGCAAGTGTTGAACGAGCCTTTACGCGGCCAGGCCAAAGAGCTTCAGGAGCAGGCCAGATCGCAGAAAATTGCCCTTGAAGAAGTACGAGATAGCGTAATCGTGCGTACCGCGATGGCCTTTCTCGAACTCGGCAAAGTGCGCCACTCGCTGGAACTGCTGCGAGCGGAACGGGAAAGCGCCGAGAAGATTTTGCAAGTGACGGCGGGCAGACAAACCGAAGGATTTGAATTGTCCATCGAAGTCACCCGCGCCCAGCTCACTAAAGCCCAGGTAGTACAACGGATTCTACAGTTGGAGGGTCGGCAAGATGAACTGGAAGTATTTCTTCGCGCGCAAATTGGCCTTCCACAGGATTCGCCAATTGAGGTTTTGCCCGAAGACTTGCCGGGACAAGCGGAGCAAGAGGGCGCAAATCTAGTCGCGATGGCCCTGCAGGATAACACCAGTGTGCGGCTCGCCGAATCGGATGTGCGCGCCAAGGAATTCCGCTTGAAAGGCGAGAAACGCGGTTATTTCCCGACCTTGGAGCTCGTGAGCATTTACAGCTTGCTCGGCAGATTCAACAATTACGATCAATTCTTCAAGACCTTCCAGAGGAATAATTTCAACGCCGGTGTCCAGGTGACGGTGCCGCTCTTCAGCGCGAAGACCAAAGCCAATATAGGTCTCGCGGACGTAAATCTCGAAGCTTCGAAGGCCAGCTTAAGCAATAAAAAAATCGAAGTTACCGCTGATGTGCGACAGAAAACGCGAAGCGTGCGAGAAAAAGATGCCGCAAAAGAAGTGGCCCGCCTAGAATTGCAGTTGGCGCAGCAAGACGTTGCGGTATTTCAATCGCAATACGCTGAAGGCAAATTAAATCTGCGCGAAGTGGAAAAGGCGCGCCTCAGCGAGAACGAGCGTTGGATGGCTTATCTGGATGCCAACTTCGCGCGGCAACAGGCGCAACTCGAGTTGTTGCGCGTGGCCGGGCAACTCAACAAAGTCTGGCAGTAAGAAAAAAAGTGCGGTAATAAGAAAAATCAGTATGCCTAAGGCCTCAGCGAGCAAATCACTGTCCAAATCGGCGGCTTCTCACAAATCGAATACCAAGAAAAAATCGCATCCGCTGAATACTGAGCATTTTAAATTTCTCTCGAGCGCCCTGCTGACCTTGAACAAGAGTTTTGAAAAGCTGCCCGAATTTAAAAACGATGTCCTTGGCGATAAGCGCCTCGCCGGCGTTCTCACCGCAACCGCCGAACGTCTGCGCGACAATTACCCCTATTTTCATCCCTTGTACGCCGGACAGATGTTGAAGCCCCCGCACCCCGTGGCTCAACTTGCGTATGCCCTGGCTATGACCATCAATCCCAACAATCATGCTCTCGATGGCGGCCGCGCCACCTCGGCCATGGAAAATGAGGCCGTCGCGCAACTTGCCGCCATGTTTGGCTGGACGAAATTCCTCGGCCATTTGTGTAGCGGTGGAACGATGGCCAACCTGGAGGCTTTGTGGGTCGCCGGGCAATCGGCGCCGGGAAAAACAATTGTGGCCAGTTCGCAATCGCACTACACCCACGAGCGCATCAGCAAAGTTTTGCAATTGCCTTTCGAAAAAATTCCGTCCGACGCGCGCGGCCGTATCGATTTGAAGCTTCTTGAAAAAAAATTAAAACGCCACGGCGTCGGCACTGTGGTGGTGACCATGGGAACCACCGCGACGGGCTCCGTCGATCTACTCCATGAAATCCTAGCCCTGCGCACGAAATACAATTTCCGCGTCCACGCCGACGCCGCCTATGGCGGATATTTTACCCTGGTGGAAAATCTGCAACCAGATACGCAAAAAGCTTTCGCGGCGCTAGGTGAAGCCGATTCGATCGCGATTGATCCCCATAAGCATGGTCTGCAGCCTTACGGTTGCGGTTGCATTTTGTTCAAGGACCCCGGAGTCGGCCGCTGGTACAAACACAATTCTCCTTATACCTATTTCACTTCGACCGACTTGCATCTCGGCGAGATCAGTCTCGAATGTTCACGTCCCGGTGCTGCGGCCGCGGCTCTGTGGGCCACGCAAAAGCTGTTGCCGCTTACCAAGCGCGGGGAGTTTGCCGAAGGTTTGGCCAAAAGCAGGGAAGCGGCCCGCGCGCTGTATGGGCGCCTAACGCGCGATGCGCGCTTCATCACCCCGTTCGCGCCAGAGCTAGACATACTGATTTTTGCATTGCGCGCCGACACTGTGAGCGCCACGTCACTGCTCTCGCGCCGCATTTTTGACGCCGCAGCCCAGCGAGATTTACATCTGGCCTTAGCGGATGTCCCGGTCGCACTGTTTCAGAACTTACCCCCCAACATGAAGCGGGATCGCTACACCATCACCTGCCTGCGTTCGGTTTTGATGAAGCCCGCTCATTTAGACTGGGTGGATCAGATTTGGGCCCGAATATTGGCAGTAGTCACCGACGTCCAAAATGGAAAAACGGGAATTTCGCGCCGCAGCAATTAGTCCTTATGTTCCCGACTGCAGACCCCCGCAAGTCCCGCTCGCTGCTGTATTTAACCGCTTGATGCGCGTTAGTACCCGATTGCAGAAAGTTTTGAGGCTCTCACTCTAATTCAGTTAAACTGGTAACTACTGTTTGGCCTGCGTCCTGACCAGGTTAACTGGGAACGCGGTGGCGCTGGGGTTTGTGTAATTTCCACCTATATCTACGAAGCTGAGGGTTAAGAATGCCTGATGTAATGAAAACATTGCTGTTAAACCCGCCGAGTTTTGAAAATTTCGACGGCGGCGCAAGCTCTCGTTGGCCTGCAACCCGCGAGATCGAATCCTATTGGTATCCCGTTTGGCTCACCTATCCCGCCGGGATGATTCCCGGAAGCCGCTTGCTCGACGCCTCGCCGCACAAGGTCAACTGGCAGCAAACGGTGCAGATTTGCAAAGACTACGAATTCCTGATTTTGTTTACCTCCACGGTGGGCTTCCAGAGCGACATTAAGCTCATTCGCAAGATTAAAGAATCCAATCCCAGCATGAAGATTGCCTTCGTCGGCCCGCATGGCCACATCAAGCCCGATGAAACGCTGATGGCCAGCGAAGATATCGATTTTGTCACCCGCGGCGAATTCGATCATTCCGTCGTCGAATATGCGCACGGCAAACCCCTTAACGAAATCATGGGCATCAGCTACCGCAAAGACGGCAAGGTCGTGCACACCGCGCCTCGCGAGCAGTTGCACACCGCGGAACTCGACGCGTTGCCGTTCGCAACAGATATCTACAAGCGCGATCTGGAAATCGAGCGTTACAACGTCCCGTTCCTATTGAATCCCTACGTGTCGTTTTACACCACGCGTGGCTGCCCGGCGTTGTGCACTTTCTGCATGTGGCCGCAAACAATTTCTGGACACGCCTGGCGCACCCGTTCCACGGAAAACGTGGCCCGCGAAGTAAAACAGGCCATCGAATATTTCCCGCAGATGAAAGAGATTTTCTTCGACGATGACACCTTCAACATTCGCAAAGACCGCGTGTTGGATC
>DATNKL010000040.1:0-3537 GCA_035603415.1 Candidatus Acidiferrales bacterium | reverse complement strand
ATTCAATTCGGCCGACGTAACAATTTTTTCTGCGTGCGTTGCGTCGCCTTTGCCGGACCTGGTCACGCCCCATACGCGCATGCCCAGCGCGTGCGCGCGTTGCGCCACTTCCCTACCGATCGATCCATAGCCGACGATAAGGAGCAAAGTTCCGTTCACTTCTGCTAGATGCTGCGGCTTGTCCCATAAATCCTGTTGTGACCAAATCGCTTTTTCCTGCTGCCGCACAGTGTCGGGAAAATTTCGCGCCAAGGCCAATATCAACCCGATGGAGTGTTCCGCCATGGGCACGGAAAAAATTCCACTTGCGTTGGTGACCACCACTCCAGAGTTGCGCAACTCCGGATACATGAGTTGCCCAACACCCGCAGAAGTGGAATGCACCCACTTTAATTTTGTCGCGGCAGAAAATTGCGCCGGCCGCAACACGCTACCCACAAAAATGTCCGCGTCGGCTAATTCGGCCGGCAACCGCTCAACATCGGTGACATGGACCACGTTCATCGGCGGCCAACATTGACGGACGGTTTCCGCCATCACAGGCTTGGCGTTCCATTCCGAAAAGAACGAATGCCAGACGCCGATCACTAGTTTGGTATTCGCGGGTTCGGTGCGGACGCTCACAGTGACCCCTCTAATTTGTTTTGCGATGAAAATCGTTAAG
This sequence comes from Candidatus Acidiferrales bacterium, assembly GCA_035603415.1. Taxonomy (GTDB): domain Bacteria; phylum Acidobacteriota; class Terriglobia; order Acidiferrales; family UBA7541; genus Acidiferrum. Next base: position 2,873 of record DATNKL010000040.1, on the reverse strand, counting down.
AAGACAAACGCAGATCGGTTCCGGTCATGTCCTTTGGCTGGGGCTGGCCGAGCACGCCCAGAATTGTGGGCGCGATGTCCCGTAGCGAGCCGCCGGGGCGCAAGCGCAACTGCTCGTCGCCGTTCACCAAAATAAAAGGCACCGGATTGGTGGTGTGATAGGTGTGCGCACCGCCGGTGTTGGGATCGACCATCATTTCCGCGTTGCCGTGATCGGCAGTGATGAGCCAGGTGCCCCCGCGCGCTTTCAGCGTTTGATAGATGCGCGCCAAGCCGGCGTCCACGGCTTCAACGGCCTGGATGGCGGCTTCCAATTTTCCGGAATGGCCGACCATGTCGGCGTTGGCATAATTCATGATGATGGCGTCGAATTCGCCTTTCTCGATGGCGTTCACTACGGTGTCGGTGATTCCCGCCGCGGACATTTCCGGCTTCAAGTCGTAGGTGGCGACCTTCGGCGAGGGGACCAAGATGCGTTCTTCGCCATCGAAGGGCTTTTCCACGCCGCCATTAAAAAAATAAGTTACGTGGGCGTATTTTTCCGTTTCGGCGCAGCGCAAATTCTTGTAATCGATCTCGGCGAACACTTGCGCCAATATTTGTTCGAGCTTTTCGGGGGAAATCACGTATTTCAGCCACGGCCAGTTCTTGTCGTATCGCGTAGTCGCGACAAAGAAGAGATTTTTGGGTCTTTGCTGGTCGGGAAACTTATCGAAATCGGGCGCGGCCAGCGCATCGGTCATCTGTCTGGCGCGATCGGCGCGAAAATTAAAGAAAATTACAGCGTCGTCATCGCGAATCAGGCCGACTGGTTTGGCTGAATCGCCTGTGCCTTTGGTCGCGACGATGGGTTTGATGAATTCATCGGTGACGTCTTGCTCATAACTTTTGCCGAGGGCCGCAACGGGATCATCCGTGCGCGTGGGCGCTTCTCCGTGCACCATGGCGCGGTAGGCCAGCTCGATGCGCTCCCAGCGATTATCGCGGTCCATGGCGTAGTAGCGGCCCACCAGCGTAGCGATTTCGCCCACGCCCAATTCGCGCATCTTGTGCTGCAGCTGCATGACGAATTCGCGGCCGCTGTGCGGCGGCGTGTCTCGGCCGTCCATGAAGCAATGCACAAACACTTTCTCCACTTTTTTGTGCTTGGCCATTTCCAGCAAGGCAAATAAATGTTGGATGTGCGAATGCACGCCGCCATCGCTTAACAAGCCGATGAAATGCAGTTGGCGTTCCCTACCACGATCCATGGCCTGTTGAAATAGCGGCACGTTTTCCAATTGTTTGTCGGCGATCAATAGGTCAATGCGGGTGATGTCCATATGCACGATGCGCCCGGCGCCGATATTCATGTGGCCCACTTCGCTGTTGCCCATCTGGCCCTCGGGCAGGCCGACGAAGGGGCCGGAAGTGTGCATCAAAGTATTTGGAAATTTGCGCAGCAGCTCATCGTAAGCAGGTTTGCGCGCGAGGGCGATGGCGTTGCCGTTCGTTTCCGCGCGGTAGCCCCAGCCATCGAGCACGGTTAACACAATTGGTTTCATTTTTTTATTCATAGCGCGTCAGAATACACGGATTCGCGGCGTTCTTGTAGTGAAGCCGTTGGGATAGTGGTGGGTCAGCTTCCGATTATCCGGCTCGTCAGAAGTAGAGCGCAGACAATAGATTGCGGTTTAGTGGCTAACTGTAAGATGATTGCGACCTTCAAGACAAACCATGCCAAGCAACGAGAAAGCTCCAAGGGCATTCTGGATATGCGCGACCATAACGGCGATCAGCGCGACGGTGAGCGCTTCGTTTTCCGTGGCAGGGTTGCTCGGAGCAGGCATTCACGACCGGTTTGCCCAGTACGCAGCATCTCGCAGCATCGCCATTCTGTTGGTCGTTCTGATCCTTCTAGGGTTCCGTTCACGAATTGGTATTGCTGCCATGGCACTGACGATGAGCCTGGTCCAGTTGTTCGATGCAGTTATCGGCGTGCTATCGCACGACGCAAGTAAGACATACGGCCCGCTTTTTCTCGCGCTTATCGGGTTCGTTTCCGTTGCATTCTTACTGCGTAGTTCTGAACACTAAATTTTTTGACGGTCAATCGGGAAAATGAAGTATACGAAGGGTCTAATCTTGTTTGGCGGGCGCGGGCGCAGGTGCGTCCTTTGCTTTTGAAAACCATGAGGTCGTCCCGAGTTATCCATCCAAGTGGAATAGGACTATCTTAAGCGGTCCCGCCCTTCGTGAGGGGCTGTTTTCCTCGGAAGCCTATCCCCGCGATTAGCGATGAACAAAACTGGAATTTTGGAACGCGTGAGCAACTTGGCGCCGGCACACGTTTTGCACAGGGGTCCAAGGCACTGCGACTGCTCCACTTATATTAATTAAATAAATAATATTATATGTCTGTACATAAGCGGTGAGCGCGCTCATGGTGGGAGTGTAATCAATTACTGAGGAGGATCACACATGAGAGCAATGAATCGTTTGGAACAACCGTTCCGCGGGGCTACAACCCTACAGGAACAGATCAATCGCATTTTTGGCGAAGGCGTAGGCCACACGGGCATGGAGTCGAACTTGACGCCTTGGGCCCCGGCCGTGGACATCTACGAGACCGAAAATGAACTGGTGGTTAAGGCGGACCTGCCGGATGTGAATCCGCAGAATCTGGACATCCGCGTGGAGAATAATATTCTCACGATTCGCGGCGAACGCAAGTTCGAGAGCAAGGTGAACGAGGACAACTATCTGCGCATCGAACGCGCCTATGGCTCGTTCAGCCGGAGCTTCTCGTTGGCGAACTCCGTGAAAACGGATGACATCAAGGCCGATTATCAGAATGGTGTGTTGACACTTAGCCTTCCGAAACGCGAGGAAGCG